>NZ_JBHUMZ010000018.1:0-40997 GCF_042685285.1 Piscibacillus salipiscarius
AAATCTATTTTTACCCATAAAGAAAAACACCTCCTAAATTGTCGATTAATATTACATACGACTTAGGGGGTGTTTTTTCCTGTCTCATATTATTGGGTCACTCTAGTTTTTACGTCCGGTTTTTCTTATTAGGAATGTTGTTAATGGGAAATGATACCGAGGTTCAGGCATCGACTACTTTAGAATATGGAAATACGGGACAAGAAGTACAAGATCTTCAAGGGAAATTGTATAGAATGGGATATTTAAACGTCGAACCTACGGGATATTTCGGCCCTTTAACCGAAAGAGCGGTTAAAGATTTCCAATATGATGCCAATCTTTGGGTGGACGGAATTGTTGGAACTAAGACGCGATATCAAATTGACAATGTTGAGATAATGGCAAGGGTTGTACATGGTGAAGCAAGAGGTGAATCCTATGAGGGTAAGGTGGCCGTGGCAGCCGTTATTTTAAACCGAGAAGGTTCAGTTCACTTCCCTAATACGATTCGCAATGTTATATTACAACAGAATGCTTTCACTGCCGTCCATGATGGACAATATAATCTTCCACCAAGTCCCGTTGCTTATCAAGCTGTAATGGACGCGGTTAATGGTTATGACCCAACACAAGGTTCAACCTATTATTATAATCCTGATATAGCTACCAATGAGTGGATTTTTACTCGTGAGACAGTCACTGAAATTGGAAATCATACATTTGCAGAATAATAAACTTGAATTAATGATAAACATAGAAAAACCTAGTAATAGACTTTTAAACGATCATATATAATGGAAATGAGAAAAATGGGCTACCAACTGTTAAGGTAGCCCATTCTTTAACTTACTTATTATTTTCAGTTATTAAAAATTCATTTAAAGTTAATGAAACAATCCCGTTTCTCTCGACTTCTTCATTAATTGGTGTGTATACTTGTTCAAACGCGCTTTAAATAGGGCGCCCACAAGTAATGCCACTAGTCCAAATGTCGAAAGGATCGCTGCATCATGTTGTACTTTAGTCCAAACAATTCCTCCCACAGCTTCACGCATCAAGTTAATCGCATAGGTGAAAGGAAGGAAAGAATGAATGGATTGAAAGAATTCTGGTAATAAATCCACTGGATACGTTCCTCCAGCACCTGCGATTTGTAAAACAAGGAAAACAATAGCTAAAGCTTTTCCAATATCACCAAACACCGACACTAAAGTATAAACAATGGTGATAAACACAAAGCTCGATAAAAGCCCAAATAATATAAACCAAACTGGTTCTTGGACATTTACACCCAGTAGATACATATCACCTAATGTCACAATGATGGTTTGAATCATGCCAATCGTGACAAAGGTCAATAATCTGCCAAAGTAAATCTGTCTTCCTGTATACGGTTCTATGTGATGCGGATCGGTTGCCAATAAAGAAACCAATAATAATCCACCAACCCATATCGCCAATACGGTATAAAACGGTGTCATGCCTGTACCATAATTTTCAATAGGAAACAGTTTGTTTTGATTCAGCTTGACGGGTTCTTCAAAAAAGCTTTCCTCTGCTTCAGGATCGTTTTCTAATAGCTCGATAATTTCCTCTAAATCCGTTTCTCCTTGGATCTGACGGATCTCATCAGCCAGTTCATTTATTTTCGTATTAATATACGGATATTCCGCTAAAACACTCTCTAATAAATCTTCACCATCTGCTAAATTAGTTGCGGTTCGATTTAATATGTTTTGTGCTTCTGGAATCGTATTTTGAACCTTGGTTAAAATGCTTTTCGCCGATTCTAATGAACTTTTTGCATGTTGAATTTCTTCTCTAACACGAGGTTCAATCGTTTCTTTATATTCGGTAATAAAAGCATCCAATCGCTCATTCGTGAATTGAGCCGTTTCTCGTAAGTTAGCCATCATATCTTCTAACTCTTGATTATGTTCCGCAATCATCTCATCAACTTGATTAAGTTGTTTTTGCAATTCTTGTAAGGTAGCTTTCATTGCTGCCAGTTCATTTAATGCATTTTCAATCTGTTCTTGATTATTCTCTTCTGATTGACCTGAATCTTCTCCCGAATCCTCACCAGATTCCTGTTCTTCTTGAATTTGTTGTAAAATTTCCTCTACTGTTTCAATAGATGTAACCGTACTATTAATTTGTTCATTCCAATTGTTCATTTGCTCGTTCATATCCAGTAAATCCATTGAAGATGGTTCAACGGATTCTAAAAACTCATTCGTATCTTGAATGGCCTGTTGGATGGTGTTCAAATCCTCGTTCACTCGTGGTGCTATCTCATCTAAACGTTCTTCTGCATCATTAATAAAATTCAAGGTCTCGTTTACTGTCGAAAGCCCTTGATTAGACGCTTCTTCTACGCGTGGAATAAGGTTAAGAGCATCATGGATCATGACCTCGGCGTTTTCAGCATCAGAGAGTGATTCGTCCAAAACCTCTTTTATTTCAGGTAACTTTTCTTCAATTGTAAAAACATAATCCTCGAATTGCCTTATATCAGGTAGAGAGCTTTGTAATTCATGGCCAAGTTGATTAAACATATCAAAAATTACGCCATTGACAGTTGAGATAAAGCTTGAGCTTATTTCCTCAACGATTGTGGTAGCTCCTTTATCGGTAATCTTCGGAGCAATCGCGTTAATTTTTTCATTCACATAATAATTAACTTCGGCTTTTGTGGGTTGATCATTAATCACAGTCCCCAATTTCTCAGAAAAGTCATCGGGAATCACAATGACGGCATAGTAGTCTCCATATTCTACTTTATCCATGGCTGTCTCTTCATCGACAAACTGCCAGTCCATTGAATCATTATCTTTTAGTTGTTCGACTAATTCATTTCCTACATGGATCTCTTCATCACGCACTGTAGACCCTGTATCATTATTGACAACACCGACTTTAATTTGATCCGTCTGTCCATATGGGTCCCAAGATGCTTCAATATTCATCCACGCATACAATGACGGAAGTATCATTAATCCACCAATTAAAATCGCGGCTACCCAGTTTGTTGAAATGTTTTTTAAGTCTTTCAAGTATAAATGCATACTGTTCTTCATATATTTCGCCTTCTCCTTGTAGTTAAAAATCCACATAAACATTATACCGAATTCGGCTAGTCACACTTAAATGTATTGCTTTGGGCTTAACATTATTGCATCTTATTTTTGCCCGAATTTCAATAATAAAACATAAAAAAGAACCGGATTAACCGGCTCTTTTTAAGTGGTTAGCTCACCTGCTCAGGTGAGTTTACTTAATAAATTTTAATGGACAACAAATAATTTATAGAATTTACTTAACTATGACATTTAAAGAGGTGTGCAGAGTATGTTATTAATATTTATCATTGTTATTTTAATTGTGTTTTTATTTGATATGACGAAGTTCAGAAAGCAGAATGATGAATTGATTGAACAAAATGAGAAAATTATTTCGTTATTGGAAGAGGTCTATAAGANTGCGCGAATGTCTCATATTTGAACTCGAATGTCCTATAAATCCGTTTCAATGTCTCATAAATTAGGACGAATGCCCATTTTCGACAAAATTCGATTCCTCATCTAACGTACCAATGTCTCATAAACTGATCTTAATGTCCCGAAAAATTTACTGTTTTCCAATTTTCTAATTATATAAGGCTAATAAGACTGCTTATTTAGTTAAATTCTTGCATTTTTTAATTAGAGAAAATTGAAATTTCCCTCTTTTGTGTCAAACAATTTAAATTGATAAAACAGACGTAAGAGGAGGGATTTATATGTTACCTATTAAATTATTAAGAACCATTGCTTACTTGCGTAACCTTGAATCGTCACATCCAACTTACTCTAATTTGAATCAGGATTTTAAGCGATCTGTTGCGGGTATGCAAGGTGAGAAGTCAATTAGTTATTATTTATATCCGATTATTGAAAAGGACTATCGAGTTTTTTATAATGTACGGCTTTTTATAAATGGTCAGTATTTTGAAATTGATGTGCTGCTGATTAGCCGAAATTTTATTCTAATAATCGAAGTCAAGAATCTTAAAGGTAGAATAATGTTTGACCATAAGTCTGGAGGTATGATTCAAAGCAAAGATGGAGACTTTCAAACGTACCAAGATCCAGTCTTACAAATAAGTAGGCAAGAAGCTCTACTGTCCAATTGGTTAAAAGAACGCGGCATCCATATTCCTGTTAAATCAGTTGCCTGTTTTGTTAATCGTCATGTCATCCTTGAACCTGGTGAACATACTGATTCTCGTATTATTTATGGCTATAAATTACCGCTAGTTTATGAGCGGTTTCAAAGTGAGTTTAAGAGTCATCCCCAGGCTATATCGGAAAATTTCCTTTATAATATATTAATTAGGGAAAACCAACCTTTAGATATTAAACTCATGAATAAATATGGCTTAACCAAGCAAGACTTTAAGCCAGGTCTCTCTTGTATCCACTGTTCAAAAAAAGGGTTAGTACGTATGCGCAACGTTTGGGTTTGTAAAAATTGCTCAAAAGAAGATGCAGATGGTGCTTTAAATGCACTAAAAGATTTCTTTTTAATATATGGCAGTATAATCAATAATGAAATGGCAAGACATTGGTTACAAGAAACAGATCGTAAATATGTCACTAGAGTGCTTGAACGCACAGGGTCAAAAATCGGTAAAGGAAAAGGAGCCAGTTATGTTTTGGACTTTGATTATGAAAAAGACTTTAAACATTACAGTTATTTTATTAAGTAATGTCTCATATTTGAGTCCGAATGTCCTATAAATCGGTTTCAATGTCTCATAAATTAAGACCAATACCCCTTTTCGACAAAATTCGATTCCTCATCTTGAAAGCTATTGTCCCATATATTGATTTCAATGTCCCAAAAACAGCTGTTTTCAAAATCTCACTTGTAACCTCACTCAAAAAAGGATAGAATAGAGAAGTACCAACCTCAATGGATCCCTTAATCTCACTTCAAGAGACATTTCCAAGTATTAATCCAATTGAAAATAAATTATAAAAAATAAATAGAGGTGTAATTGTGGCAGATCAGACTTTGACGATTGCAGAATTAGAAACGAAAACGTTGAAGGAGCTGTATGCTCTTGCGCGTGATTATGGTGTTTCTTATTATGCAAAACTGAATAAGAAAGAATTAATTTTTGCGATTTTAAAGGCGCAGGCTGAAAAAGATGGGAAAATGTTCGTCGATGGTGTGTTAGAAATCATTCCGAATGAAGGTTTTGGTTTCCTAAGACCGATTAACTATGCGCCTAGCCCTGAGGATATTTACATATCGGCATCACAAATTCGCCGTTTTGATTTAAGAAACGGGGACTTGGTGTCTGGTAAAGCGCGTCCTCCGAAGGAAAACGAGCGTTACTTTGGGCTTCTTCACGTGGATGCAGTTAACGGAGACGACCCTGAAAGTGCCAAAGAGCGAATTCACTTCCCAGGTTTAACTGCACTATATCCTGATCGCAAGATGGCATTAGAAACGAAAAGCAATATGCTATCGACGCGGATCATTGATATGATGGCGCCAGTTGGTTTTGGGCAGCGTGGATTAATCGTTGCGCCGCCAAAAGCGGGGAAAACAACAATCCTTAAAGAAGTGGCGAACAGTATTACGGAAAAGCATCCTGATACGAAACTAATTATTTTACTTATCGATGAGCGTCCGGAAGAAGTAACGGATATCGAGCGTTCGGTCGGGGACGATGTGGATGTCGTCAGCTCAACTTTTGATGAAGTACCAGAAAACCATATTAAAGTCTCGGAGCTTGTTCTAGAGCGCGCGATGCGTTTAGTAGAGCATAAGCAAGATGTCGTGATTTTACTTGATTCCATTACAAGACTTGCTCGTGCGTATAACTTAGTTATCCCGCCAAGTGGCCGTACGCTATCAGGTGGTATTGATCCAGCGTCTTTCCACCGTCCGAAGCGATTCTTTGGTGCCGCGCGTAATATCGAAGAAGGCGGTAGCTTAACCGTACTCGCAACAGCGCTGGTTGATACAGGTTCTCGTATGGATGATGTGATCTACGAAGAATTCAAAGGTACAGGTAACATGGAGCTTCATTTAGACCGTCACTTAGCGAACCGCAGAATTTTCCCAGCAATCGATGTACTTCGTTCTGGTACAAGAAAAGAAGAGCTTTTACTACCAAAAGAGCAGCTGGATAAAATGTGGGCGATTCGCAAGACGATGCAAGATCAAAATGATTTCTTAGAGCGGTTCTTACGCCGCCTACGTCAGTCGAAAACGAACCTAGAATTTTTCAAAATCATGGATGATGAAATGAAAGGTTCTCGTAGATAAAAACTTCTTGCATAAATCGACGGCAGTTGATATAATCACTCTGTATGAAAAGATAGTTTTCTCCCGTCTATGACGGTTAAACAACTCTGTTTCCACAGGATTCAGGGCAAGAAGGAGTGTAATAGCATGAAAAACGATATCCATCCAGAATACCGTAAAGTAGTATTCTTAGACACAAGCTCTGATTTCAAATTCTTAACAGGTTCAACTTTAGAATCTGAAGAGACAATCGAATGGGAAGACGGTAACACGTACCCATTAATCCGTGTTGAAATCAGTTCAGCTTCTCACCCGTTCTACACTGGTAAGCAAAAAGCTGACAAAGTTGGTGGACGTGTAGATCGATTCAAGAAGAAATACAACCTTAACTAATTTAAGGTGTTTTAAAAATGAGGCTGGCCGTTCACAATTGCTGAACACCATCGTAAACGTTATAACAAGATATAACCTTACACGTGGTGACTTGGCAAGAACGGTCAGTTTTTTAATTTTAACAATATTTTTATTGAAAAATAAGCAAGGGCGGCGACTCCTGCGGGAACAGCACGAGTCTCAAGACCCCACAGGCAGTGCTTTTCTGCCGAGTGATGCGCCTGCGATTACTCGGCGCAAGGGACTGGGAAGATTACTCGGTGTAGTTCCCTGGCTTGAGCCGTGCCCGCGGAAAGCGTCCGCCTGCTGCTTTAGAAATTTTTTAGCTTCACCCTCATCGGTGGAGCCAAATTTTTCTTATCAAAAAAATTAGTACATAGGACTCATGTGAATCATAATAACAATAACGAATATAAAGAGGTGCCCCTTATGATGTATGTGATGGAACACAAAGGCTGGCTAGAAGTCATTTGTGGCAGTATGTTTTCTGGAAAATCTGAAGAGCTCATTCGTCGCGCTCGCCGTGCGACTTATGGAAATCAAAAAGTGATTGTGTTTAAACCTGCATTGGACAACCGTTACGATGATGAATCAGTCGTGTCGCACAACGGTGACTCTGTCGTAGCTCGTCCGATCGACGACTCTAGCGAGATTGAACAATACATCACAGAAGAAATCGACATCGTTGGCATTGATGAAGCGCAGTTTTTTGATGACGGGATTGTTAATGTTGCGCAAAACTTAGCAGACCGAGGCATCCGCGTCATTGCAGCAGGACTTGACCAGGATTTCCGAGGGGAGCCATTCGGTCCGATGCCTGACTTAATGGCCTTTAGTGAACAGGTGACAAAACTTAATGCGATTTGCCCAGTTTGCGGGTCACCAGCAAGCCGTACGCAGCGCTTAATCAATGGTGAGCCTGCATCTTATGACGACCCGATTATTTTAGTCGGCGCATCCGAATCGTACGAGCCACGCTGTCGCCATCACCACGAAGTTCCAAATCATCCTAGATCGACCAAGCGCGTTTACTCCAAGCGTGCCAGTTACAAAGCTTAAATGCCGTTTTTGGCGTTTAAGCTTTTTTCAACACCGAGATGTCTCGTTAAAACTTTTACCGCCATTATAAGAAATATTTTTCTCATTTGTGATATGATATAATGTGGAGTATGTATAGTAAAGCAGAGGTGTACGGAAATGTTCGATAAACTACAGCACATTGAAGATCGTTATAACAAATTAACAGAACTATTGATGGACCCAGAAGTCATCAATGATTCGAAAAAATTACGTGACTATTCTAAAGAACAATCGGACCTACAAGAGGTCGTTGAAAAATATCGCCGTTATAAAGAAGTGACGGATTCCATTAAAGAATCTAAAACCATTTTAGAAGACGAGTCAGATGAGGATCTTCGCGAAATGGCACGTGAAGAACTTGATGAGCTTGAGCCTGAAGTTGAGACGCTTGAACAAGAAATGAAGCTTCTGCTCATTCCAAAAGACCCGAACGATGATAAAAACGTAATCTTTGAAATCCGTGGTGCAGCAGGTGGTGAGGAAGCGGCGTTATTCGCAGCGAACCTTTACCGCATGTATTCTCGCTATGCGGAAAGCCAAGGCTGGAAGACAGAAGTAATCGAGTACCATGAAGCTGACATGGGTGGCTATAAAGAGATTATCTTTATGATTAACGGTCGCGGGGCTTATTCAAAATTAAAATATGAAAACGGTGCTCACCGCGTGCAACGTGTGCCTGAAACTGAATCAGGCGGACGTATCCACACGTCAACAGCAACCGTTGCGGTTTTACCTGAAGCAGAAGAAGTTGAAGTTGATATAAATGAAAAAGATATTCGTGTTGACACGTTCGCATCATCAGGACCAGGTGGCCAAAGTGTAAATACAACGATGTCTGCCGTTCGTTTAACGCATGAACCAACTGGAGTAGTAGTGTCATGTCAGGATGAAAAGTCCCAGATTAAGAACAAAGAAAAAGCGATGAAGGTTCTGCGCGCACGTATTTATGAAAAATTCCAGCAAGAAGCGCAAGCAGAATATGATGAAAACCGTAAATCAGCGGTAGGTACTGGTGACCGTTCGGAGCGTATCCGTACGTACAACTACCCTCAAAGCCGTGTGACGGATCACCGCATCGGCCTTACAATCAATAAATTGGACCAAGTGATGCAGGGTAATTTGGATGAAATCATTGATTCTTTAATTATCGATGAACAAACGAAGAAACTTGAAGAAGTCGGTGAATAATTTGAGTATGACAGTTAGAGAGGCCCGCAGGTGGGCTTCTTCTTTTTTAGAACAACATAATCGTGAGGCACGCGTTGCTGACCTTTTGCTAATGCATCTTTTAGATGTGGAACTAGCTGATTTTTTACTCATGCAGCAAGAAAAGTTAAGCGAATGGAGCACGTTTGAAGACTGGGTGCGTGATCATGCGGATACCGGCAAGCCGCTCGAGCACTTTACAGGTGTTTCGGAATTTTATGGCCGCAAGTTTAGTGTTAGTGAGCACGTTCTCATTCCGCGCCCTGAAACAGAAGAGCTTATCGAGGCAGTCAAACCATTTATTCAGCCTAATGATACAATTGTCGATGTCGGCACGGGCAGCGGAATCATTGCCGTAACATTGAAAAAAGAACATCCACAACTATCGATGTTCGCAACCGATATAAGTCCGGATGCGCTTAAAGTGGCCAGTGGAAACGCTGAGAGGTTAGGAGCTGATGTCGAGTTCAAGCAAGGCAATTTTTTAGAACCTGTCATAAATGAACCCATCGATATTGTGATCTCAAATCCGCCATATGTTCCAGAGAGCGACCGACCTGAACTATCAGAAACGGTGATGCACGACCCTGAGTTAGCACTATTTGCGGATGACCATGGTCTTGCGGCTTACCGCGAAATCATTCGCCAAATTGGTCTTTTGAGAAAACCTCCTCGGCTTGTGGCGTTTGAAATTGGTTATGATCAAGGCGAGTCTGTGCCTAAGTTAATTCAGCAGGCTGATCCCGAGGCGGTTGTTCAAGTTTTGCAAGACATTAATGGCAAAGATCGTATGGTTCTTTGGAGTTGAATTCGCATGCATTGTCTCAAAAACGAGTGTCAATGTCCTATAAATCAAGCTCAATGTCTCAAAAAACGCCTTGAATACCCTTTTTCGACAAAATTCGAGTCCTTATCAGAGACCAAAATGTCCCAAAAAGCATCCCCAATGTCTCAAAAAAAGCATTTGCGGCAAATCCGCAAATGCTATCTTATTAATTTCTCCCATTCTTCTTTCAGCATGCCGTAGACGATGTGGTCCACATAGTGGTCATAAAGCCATTCGCGGCTTCGAATTTTGCCTTCCTCTGTAAACCCGAGGCGTTCTGGAATCGAACGGCTTCCACGGTTGTGCTCAGCGGCTGTTATATCAACTTTATTCATGCCAAGGTCACGGATTGCGTAATCAGTCAGCGCCCCAGCCGCGCGAGTCATGATTCCTTTTCCCGTAAAATCGACCCCGAGCCAGTAGCCGATATACGCGATACGATTCGTCCAGTCAAGTTCATTAAAACCCACAACACCGGCAGTCTTTCCATTATACAGCACCACTGTGTTCATACCCTCATGATTCGCATAGGCCTTTTTACTAAACTTAATATAATTTTCGGTGTCCTTTAGCTCCTTCGTGTGATCTAGCCAAGGCAGCCACGTACGAAGATGGTCGCGCGAACGATCCGTAAGCTGAAACAACTCTTCAGCATCCCCAAGATCAACTAGCTTTAGCGAAACTTCTTCATCCACTTGATGTACAAACATAAAAACTCCCCCTATAAGTTTTTAAAATCTATCATAACACATTCTTCCAAAACGACAACTCTTTTTATCAATTATGTATAAACTCTATTAACCCTGTCCATAATGTTCATAAAATTACTAGATTACGAGAAAGGTTGATTGAGATGAAATACATTATGATGGGGATTGCATTAGTTTTAGTTATTCAATTCGTCTATATGGAGTCGGTTGCTGAATCGAAGCCAGCGACTGAAGCAGGGTATCAAGTCATTCCTGATGAAGCCATTCGTCTTCGCATATTAGCGAATTCAAATAGTGATGAAGATCAAGAGATTAAGCGTGAAGTTAGAGACAATGTGAATGCGGAAATTACGGAATGGGTAGAAGATCTTACATCCATTGAAGATGCACGCTCGCATATTCAACAAAACTTAGGCGAAATTGAAGCGATTGTAGCTGATACGGTTGGCAATCAATCTTTTTCAGTAAAATACGGTGAGGTTGAGTTTCCCGATAAAGTGTATGATCGTTTTGTTTATCCTGGCGGCACATACGAAGCGATTTTAATTACGATCGGTGAGGGAGCCGGTGACAACTGGTGGTGCGTCTTGTTCCCACCGTTATGCTTCGTTGACTTTGAAAGCGGAACAACAGTGTTAGAGCATGACGAAGAAGAGGCCGAAAAAGATACTAAGCAGGAGCAAGAAGAAGAGGAAGACGTTGAAGTGTCATTCTTTTTATGGGACTGGCTGAAAGGAATGTTTGCCTGATCAGTAGGACAAACTATTAAATTTTTCTACTAAATCATCATAATCACGAAACCTTGCACATAAATTAATAGAGATACTAGATTTGAGGAGAGTGAGATGATGGTTAACATTACGCCGGTAAAAGAACAGTCCCCGAAGGATTACGATACGTTTTTTAAAAAAGCAAAGGATCAAGAGTTGTTTAACGAATCTTGGGTAAAAGAACACGGATACTTTTTAGAACTAGATGGTCAGCAGCTTGGATTTTTTGTGCTCTACCCAATTAATGATAAAAAGGTTTGGCTCAGGCGCTTAGTGATGAGTGAACAGACGAACCCAGCCATGCTCATTATGGTGTTTGATTGGATTGCCGAGAAAGCAAGGTCTGAGAAGTATAAAGAGCTCTTTGTGCATGTTCAAGATGCTAAAACGTCTCCACTTCTCGAAATGAACCAGTTTAAGGAAACCTTTGAGCCTCCTGTCCACGACCCGAGCGATGTCGATTGGTTCGTGAAGGAGCTATAAGTTTACGGGCCATACGTGATATAATATGATGAGTGATAGACCCATCAGCAAAGGAGAACCACGTATGGCTCGAATGTTTACTAAACACCAAATCAACGAAGCAGCCGAACTATTAATGTCAGGGCAGACGGTCGCTTTTCCGACAGAGACAGTTTACGGTCTTGGCGCAGATGCAACGAACGAGCAGGCGGTCCAGGCGATTTTTGATGCAAAAGGTCGCCCTGCTGACAACCCGCTCATCGTGCATATCGGTCAGGCTGATCTAATAAAAAAATATGTGACTCATAAACCGGAAACAGCATCCAAATTGATGGATGCTTTTTGGCCTGGGCCGCTAACGATTATACTTCCTTCAAACGGAACACTTGCAAAGAATGTAACGGCAGGCCTTGATTCGGTTGGAATCAGGATGCCAGATCATCCAGTTGCCCTTGAATTATTAAAAACGTGCCAGCTTCCGGTTGCGGCCCCGAGTGCTAATCGATCGGGTAAACCAAGCCCGACAACGGCTGATCATGTAGCGCATGATTTAACAGGCCGAATCGCCGGGATTGTCGACGGCGGGAAAACGGGCGTCGGTGTTGAATCAACCGTTATTGATTGTACAATAGACAAGCCGATGATTTTACGTCCGGGTGGCGTGACGAAATCGGATATTGAAGCGGTCATCGGACCAATCGATGTTGCTTCTTCTAAAGTGAAAAGAGACGAGCAGCCACGCTCACCAGGTATGAAGTATAAACACTACGCGCCTGATGCCCCAATCTGGATTGTGCGCGGTGATGCTTCACAGATGCGTAAGGTTGCGGATGAAGCAGCAGAGCGCGGTGAGTCCGTTCAAGTTTTAGTAAGTAAAGAGCGAGCTAACGAACTCGGGTTTAGCGATGCTGTGATTCTCGGCTCTCGCTCAGATTTAACGGGGATTACAAGTAATCTATATGATGCACTACGTCAAATTGACGACCTCGATGTCGACCTTGTTTTGGCGGAAAGTTTTTCAAAAGAAGGAATTGGCGAGGCGCTCATGAACCGATTAGAACGAGCTGCGACTAGGATTATATAAAAAACGTCACAGGTTTACTTCTATTTACCATTGGACTTGCATAAAGTTAACTAGCATGTCCAAGGCTAGGAGGTACGCTTGTGACGTATTTTTATGAAAGTATAATTCCAATCGTCTTATTATCTGTTGCTATCGGAATGGATGCCTTTTCGGTCAGCTTATCAGTTGGCCTAATGAGGACTAGATTATGCATGATTGCCACGTTTATTTTACTCGTCGGCTTATTTCACGTCATCATGCCACTAGCGGGGGTTACGTTAGGCCACTTACTTTCCCATAAACTCGGTATAATCACACAAAGTATCGGTGGATGGATCCTAATTATCATCGGCGCTCAAATGATGGTTGCGACAATGCTCGAGAAGGAAACAGACCGCACCCTGCATCTAGCTGGATTTACAATATTAGCCTTCACCGTCAGTCTCGACAGCTTCTCCGTAGGCCTCAGCCTCGGAATGTTCGGCCTTAACCAATTTGCGATTATCATGCTGTTTGGCATCATGAGTATGTTCCTAGCAACCATGGGAATTATTTTTGCTAGAAAAGGAAAAACCCTTCTCGGCAGATACTCCGAAGCCCTCGGCGGAATCGTGTTAATCATGATCGGCATACAAATGGCTTTATAAATGTGAAAACTTTTGCCACGCGCAAAAGTTTTCTTTTTTGTTGCGTCAGAGCGTGATTTGTTCGCATCCCGAGGAGAACTGTCCGCATATCGGAGAGAACTGTTCGCATCGCCGGGAGAAGTGTTCGCGTCACGAGGAGAACTGTTCGCATTTTCGGATAAATTGTCCGCATCCGAGCCAAAATTGTCCGCATTCCAATAAAACGGTCCTCCAAAAAGCCGAAAATCTATCACTTACCCCCTGACTTATGGTATATTTCAATTGAAGAGTCTTGAAGGAGGTTTCTTAGTTGAAACGCGTGTTGTTTGTCTGTACTGGAAATACTTGTCGCTCACCAATGGCTGAAGCGATTTTAAAACATAAAAGGCCTGACCTTGAAGTGAAGTCGGCCGGCATTTTCGCAGGGTTCGGCCAAGAGGCGAATCCGAAGGCAGCCCAAGTCTTGAGCGATAAAGGAATTGATTGCGATCACAAGTCGCAGCCCCTGACCGATGACCTACTCGACTGGGCTGATGTGGTGCTCACGATGACGGCACATCATAAGCTCAACATCGAAATGGATTACCCGAAGTATCGCAAAAAAGTTTTTACCTTAAAAGAATTCACTAGACATAAGGATGATGAAGATCTGAACCCAGATATAGCGGATCCAATCGGGTTGTCGAATGAGACGTATAAACAAACGATGAATGAAATTGAAACATATATCGACCGAATCAAAAAGGGGGATGAACAATGAAAATAGTATTAACGTCAGATCATGGTGGCGTGAATATTCGTAACGAGATTGCGTCATTATTAGATGAAATGAATATTGAGTATGATGATTTAGGCTGCGAGGGCGACTGCTCAGTAGATTATCCTGATTACGGGATTCCAGCTGCAGAAAAAGTCGCTCAAGGAGAGTACGATTTTGGCATTCTAGTTTGCGGGACAGGAATTGGTATGTCGATGTCGGCCAACAAAGTTAAAGGTGTACGCTGCGCACTCGTGCACGATGTGTTTAGTGCAAAAATGACGCGCCAGCATAATAACGCAAATGTGATCGCATTAGGTGAACGCGTGATTGGCCCAGGCCTTGCCCGTGAAGTGGTAAAAGCATTTCTCGAGTCAGAATTCGAAGGTGGGCGTCACGAAAATCGTGTGAGCAAAATGATGGCTTACGAACAAAATTAGAATGTGCCTGTTCCGATATGGGACAGGTATTTTTTCAAATAGAAAAGGGGTGAAAATTTTGAATATAGAGAAGATAAGAAACGAAATTCATGTTATAATGAATCAGTGGAAAGACCAAAATATTGTGCGTTCAAATGGCATTTTTATGCTAGGTTGTTCGACGAGTGAAATTGCTGGTGAACGAATCGGCACATCTGGTAGCACAGAGATTGCGGGAGCTATTTTTAATGAATTAAAAGCGTTTCAGGTTGAGACAGGCGTTGAACTAGCATTTCAGTGCTGCGAGCATTTGAATCGTGCCGTTGTCGTCGAACGTCAAACGATGGAACGATTAAACTTAGATGAAGTAATTGCTGTTCCGCATCCGAAAGCAGGTGGCTCGATGGCGTCACATGCATATAAACAGCTAAATGACCCTGTTTTAGTCGAGTTTATTAAAGCTGACTACGGCATGGACTTAGGTGATACGCTGATCGGCATGCATCTAAAGCATGTAGCCGTACCAATGAGGCTAAGCCAAACGTCAGTTGGACAAGCTCATGCGACATTTGCCTACACAAGACCGAAACTAATCGGCGGAGAGCGTGCGATGTACCAGAAGTAGATGAAATTTTATTTTGACATACATAAGGAGGCTTTCTCGATGACACATTTATCGAACCAATTACACGAAGTTGACAAGGAAATGCTGGAAGCGATTAATTTAGAAAAAGGTCGCCAAAACGACAAAATTGAATTAATCGCATCTGAAAACTTTGTCTCTGAAGCGGTGATGCAAGCTGCTGGGTCTGTATTAACGAATAAATATGCAGAAGGTTACCCAGGCCGTCGTTATTATGGTGGCTGTGAATATGTGGATATTGCTGAAAACTTAGCGCGCGATCGTGCGAAAAAGCTATTTGACGCTGACCATGCCAACGTGCAGCCGCACTCAGGCGCGCAGGCAAACATGGCGGTTTATTTTTCAGTACTTGAACCAGGTGACACAATCCTTGGCATGAACTTAAACCATGGTGGCCACTTAACGCACGGTAGTCCGGTTAACTTTAGTGGTAAGCTATATAACGTGGTCGATTACGGCGTTGAGGAAGATACTGAAGTTTTAGATTACGATAAAGTATTAGAAAAAGCGAAAGAAGTGAAGCCGAAGCTAATTGTAGCTGGCGCATCGGCATATCCTCGTTCGCTTGATTTTAAAAAGTTCCGCGAGATTGCGGATGAAGTGGATGCTTATCTATTAGTAGATATGGCGCATATCGCAGGACTTGTGGCGACAGGTCTTCACCCAAGCCCAGTGCCGCATGCGCATTTTGTAACAACAACCACTCACAAAACATTACGCGGCCCTCGTGGCGGGATGATTTTATGTAAAGAAGAATTTGCGAAAAAAGTAGATAAAAACGTGTTCCCTGGTATGCAGGGTGGACCTCTTATGCACGTGATTGCAGCTAAAGGTGTCGCGTTCCAAGAAGCGCTTCAACCAGAGTTTAAAGATTACACGCAAAAAATTATCGACAACGCTAAACGCTTAGGTGAATCATTAGTTAAAGAAGGAGTTCGCCTTGTATCTGGCGGAACAGACAATCACTTACTATTATTAGACGTTCGTCCGTTAGGCTTAACAGGTAAAGTGGCTGAAAAAGCACTTGACGATATCGGTGTGACAACGAATAAAAATACGATTCCATTTGATCCAGAAAGTCCATTTGTAACAAGCGGAATTCGCATTGGAACAGCAGCTGTGACATCTCGCGGATTCGGTTTAGAGGAAATGGATGAAGTAGCAGCAATTATCGCGTTTACGCTTAAGCACCATGAAGATGAAGGTAAGCTTGAAGAAGCAAAAGAACGCGTGAAAAAGCTGACGGATCGTTTTCCAATGTATCAATAAGTAGCGGAATTCCCGCTACTTTTTTCATGCGGTTTGAAATTTGGGGAAAATTAAGTTTTGCAAATACTTAACAATCGACTGATTACTATTGCAACATTGTTCATATTTCGCTACAATTCAATAGATTATAAATAAAGGAGAGATTGGCTCGTGGGTAAAGTATATGTTTTTGATCATCCTTTAATACAGCACAAATTAACGATTATTCGTGATAAAAACACAGGTACTAAAGCGTTTCGTGAACTGACGGATGAGGTCGCGACGCTAATGATGTATGAAATTACACGCGAACTTCCATTAGAAGAAGTTGAGGTTGAAACACCAGTCGCAACGGCTAAGTCAAAAGTTTTAGCAGGTAAAAAACTTGGAGTCATCCCAATTTTACGTGCTGGCCTTGGCATGGTTGATGGCATCGTGAAATTGATTCCAGCTGCGAAAATTGGACACGTCGGGTTATATCGTGATCCTGAAACTCTAAAACCAGTAGAATATTACATTAAATTACCATCAGATATTGAAGAGCGTGAATTAATCGTGACGGACCCAATGCTAGCAACAGGTGGGTCGGCCATTGAAGCGATTAACTCGATTAAAAAGCGCGGCGCTAAGCAGATTAGCTTAATGTGCTTAATTGCAGCACCTGAAGGCGTTGAAGCCGTAAAAGAAGCACACCCAGACATTAACATTTATGTAGCAGGTTTGGATGAAAAGCTAAACGAAAAAGGCTACATCATCCCTGGGTTAGGGGATGCAGGAGACAGATTATTCGGTACCAAATAACGGGGTGAATTTATGAGTAAGTTAAAAGTCATGACGATTTTCGGTACAAGACCTGAAGCGATAAAAATGGCACCACTTGTCTTGGAACTTCAGAAACGATCGGATGAGTTTGAGCCGATTGTAACGGTCACGGCTCAGCACAGAGAGATGCTCGATCAAGTTTTATCCATATTCGATATTAAACCTGATTTTGACTTAAATATTATGAAAAAGAAGCAGTCATTAGCGCAGATTACGACTCGTGCCCTTGAAGGTTTAGATGAGGTCATGAAGGAAGCGAAGCCAGATATCGTGCTCGTGCACGGTGACACGACGACAACATTTGCGGCGAGTTTAGCTGCGTTTTATAACGAAATTCCGGTTGGTCACGTTGAGGCAGGTCTTCGTACGTGGAATAAATACTCACCATTTCCAGAAGAAATTAACCGACAAGCAACGGGCGTCGTGGCAGATTTACACTTTGCGCCAACGACTCAGTCTAAACAAAATTTACTTCAAGAAAATAAATCTGAGGATCAAATTTTTATAACTGGTAACACAGCGATTGACGCGCTTCAGACAACCGTATCTGCTGATTATGAGCATGATGTTTTGAAAAAAGCTGAAGGCAAACGCTTAGTGCTCATGACCGCGCACCGCCGTGAGAACCAGGGCGATAACATGGACCAAATGTTTAGAGCAATTCGCCGTTTGGCCGACAAGCACGAAGATGTGGAAATGGTTTATCCTGTGCACCTGAATCCAGTTGTACAAGAAACAGCGAAAAAGTGGCTTGGCGATCACGACCGAATCCAGCTAATCGAACCGCTTGAAGTAATTGACTTCCATAACTTCGCATCGAATGCTCACTTGATCCTAACTGACTCTGGCGGCGTTCAGGAAGAAGCACCTTCTTTAGGTGTGCCGGTACTCGTGCTTCGTGATACAACAGAGCGACCAGAAGGCATCGAAGCAGGTACACTCAAACTTGCTGGAACCGACGAAGAGAATATCTTTGAAATGGCTGACTTATTGTTGTCAGATGACGGCGAACATAAAAAAATGTCCCGGGCATCGAATCCGTACGGCGACGGACAGGCATCCCGACGGATAGCAGACGCCATCAGGTACTATTTTAAGCAAGCGGGCGAAAAACCAGATGAATTTTTATAAGATTAAATTTGGAAGCTTTTGCGTACGCGCAAAAGCTTCTTATTGTTTGATAGATGTCCTTTTGTTCGTATGGGGGTGAATTGTCCGCATTCGGGGCTAAACTGTTCACGTGAGGAGGGGAACTGTTCGTATATCAGGATGAATTGTCCGCATCCTGGGCTAAACTGTTCACGTGAGGAGGAAAACTGTTCGTATTTCACGGTGAAGTGTCCGCGTTCGGGGCTAAACTGTTCACGTGAGGAGGAGAACTGTTCGTATTTCACGGTGAAGTGTCCGCATCCTGGGCTAAACTGTTCGCGTGAGAAGGAGAACTGTTCGTATGTCAGGGTGAAGTGTCCGCATCCTGGACTAAACTGATCGCGTGAGGAGGAGAAATGTTCGCATTCCAGAGAAAACTGTTCGCATCCGAGGTCAAACTGTCCACGTCCCGGGCCAAACCGTCAACCCCAAAACTTTTTCCCCATCCCAAGCATGACTTCCCTATTTTTCCACACAATAAAACTAAAACAACTGAAGAGGTGCGAGCTATGAGGCTAATCTTTGCAATAATACTTATCATCATGACACCAATCTATCTACAAGCGGAAGAAATGACCTTTATAATGGAAGTGGATCAAGATCCGCATGAGACGAAAGAATACATTGAAAAATATTATCCGTTAGTCGAAGTTGAGTATGTCTATGATACGCTCATGCAGGCTCTAGCTGTAACGGGGAAGCAGCGCCACATAAAGAGTTTGCACGAAGAAGAGTTTGTCAGTAAGGTGAGCCCAGTCCAGACGTACTCAGTGCCGCAAACAAAAGCAAACACCAATGAGGACCTTCACCCTGAGATGGCACGTTATCATCCAAAAAACCTACCCTTCACAGGCAAAGGTGTTCAAGTCGGAGTCATCGATACTGGAATTGACCATGAACACCCCGACCTTGAAAAAAGTTACCATGGTGGGTTTGATCTAGTTGATTTTGACAAAGACCCAATGGAAACAACGCCCGAACAGGGGATGCCGACGCTTCACGGAACCCACGTCTCTGGTATCATCGCAGGTAACGGAACCATGCAGGGAGTTGCACCTGAAGCGGACCTCTATGCTTATCGTGCACTTGGCCCAGGCGGAACGGGGACGACCGCGCAAATCATAGCTGCTCTCGAGCAAGCTGTTAACGACGATATGGAGATCATCAATATGTCGCTTGGAAGCGAAACGAATAGCCCTGATGATCCGATGACGCGCGCCGTTAATAAAGCAGTCGAGCTCGGCAAAATTGTCGTTGTAGCAAATGGGAATAGCGGACCTGAAGACTGGACGGTTGGTTCGCCGGCAACGTCAGAAAAAGCGATTTCAGTCGGGGCGGCGATTACGAAGCAAAAGCTTGCCCAAGTATACACTCAAAAGGAACAAGTCGTGCCGATCCGCCAGCTCCCACTATCAGAAAAATGGAACCTGAAACGAGATCAGCCTTTAGTTATACCTAATTCATTAGACACCTTAGAACAAACCATTCACGACCGAGTCGTTTTAATAAAAAAAGGAGACACACCGTATTACGAACTCATTCAGCAGCTAGATGAAAAGGGGGCAACAGCTGCACTCATCTATAACGGACCTGAAGATGACCCAAACGAATGGGAGTGGGTAGAAGCTCCATTTCCAACGGCTTACATTACAGAAGAAGAGGCAGAACTGCTCATGCAAGGTGACGGCTGGTTAAAAACGAACTACCAAACGATACGTAATGCATTAGCCCCATTCAGTTCACGCGGACCTGTCGCTTCATCATGGACTATCAAACCTGACCTCATTGCACCAGGAGTTGAGATTGTGAGCACGGTGCCAGAAGGGTATGCCTCACTTCAAGGAACAAGCATGGCATCACCTTACGTGGCAGGCGTTACGGCTCTGTTAAAACAAGCATACCCACACGATACACCAGAACAAATTAAAGCTCGCTTACTATCATCTACTGATCTATTCAAAATGGGAGAAGAAGAGCTTTCGCCATCTGAACAAGGAACCGGTTTTATTAATATGAACAAAGCCCTAACCCAAAGTTACATCATAGACCACAACCGGCTTAATTTTGGTAAGATAGAAAAAGGGTTAAAAAAAGTAGATCAAACGATTACTATTAAGAACCTTTCAAGGAAACCTCTTGACATTAAATGGAATATTCCAAAAAGGGAGAATGGAATCGTATGGGACCTGCCGCTCAATTCAACGATTGGCCCTAACGAAAAACGACGATTCAAGGTAGGTGCACAAATCAATTCAAGACGTACTGAAAAAGGAACGCGTGAGGGCTATATAGAGGTATCACTTAATCAGCAACAAAAACACTTGCCGTACTTATTTATTAACGAAACATCCGATTATCCAAGAATTACCGGCATGGAATTGGACATGGCACCTTTTCAAACGGAGCATTTGACATTAAGATTTTATGTGAACGAACCAATTGAAAAACTTACAGCCACTTTAATCGATCCAAAAGACCTACACGCACAACCGCTGTTCACTCAAGAAAACGTGTCTAAAGGCGTATTTGAAAAAGAATTTAAAATCAGCGACCTGCCAGAGGGCGAGTATAAAGTCGTTTTTGAAATGACACAAGACGATGAAACTTTATATGAAGAAAAAGAAATTTATCTGCCTGAATTTTAGGCAGATAAAGCGTTTTCAACATAAATGTGATTTTTGTCACAAAGTTGTTTTAATTTCTGCATATTTACAATTGACTTTAAAATACTCGTATTGTAATCTAATTTAGTGTGGGCAAATGTTTTAAGAGATTTTATTTTTGAAGATTTGCCTCTGCAAGATTTGTCGATATCGTTTGATAAATCTTTTCCACTGAAATCACGATTGGAGTGGTTAACCTGAATAAACGCCCACTTCAAGGAATGGCAATCACAGCGAGTATATTAAGTTACTTATCCGGTTCGACAATTGTCGGAATTCTGCTTGGAAGGTGGCTTGATGGTTACTTAGGCACGTCCCCTCTTTTCCTGATCATTGGTTTACTTTTAGGTTTGGCATCAGGCGTGTATGGTATGATTTTACTTGTCAAAAAGTTTCTAGGAGACGATTAGAATGGACAATTATACATACATGGTCAGCCGCCAGCTCAAATGGATGTTCTATATCCTAGCGATTTTTGTCATAGGATGGGGATTCACAGACTATCAAACCATATTTGCCGGTCTAATTCTAGGTGCTGGAATCAGCACGTTTAATTTATGGCTTCTTCAAGTCAAAATTAATCGATTAGGACAAGGTGTTGTCGAACGAGATGAGAAGAGACGCACGCTGGGAATGTTAACTCGGTTTGCGACAGCCGCACTTGCAGCCGCTATAGGCTTGCAATATCCGGAAGTTTTCAACATGATTGCCGTAATGATTGGTTTAATGACACCTTATTTGGTCATTATCATAGATTATTTTCTTACACAAACCGAACTAACCACGAGGAAGAGAGGTGAATGAAGTGGATCACAAAAGTCCAATGTTAAATGACTTATTTGGAATCTCATGGCTTGATTTCAATATGTCAAACGTACTTATGATGTTGGTTGCATCAACGATTGTATTTATACTCGCAGTTGTAGCTAGTAAGAATCTACAACGTAGACCAACAGGCTTCCAGAACTTCATGGAGTGGATCGTAGAATTCGTGAAAGATATCATTGGAAACACAATGGACTACGAGACAGGGCGACGCTTTATGGGGTTAGGATTAACATTATTATTGTACATCTTCGTCTCCAACATGCTTGGGGTTATCACAATGGTGTCATTTGATCATTACTTATGGTGGAAATCACCGACATCTGACCCGGGTATTACATTGACACTCGCAACAATGGTGGTTGTATTAACACACTACTATGGTGTCAAGATGAAAGGATCGAAGGAATATACAAAAGAATTCTTCAAACCATTACCGTTCTTATTCCCACTAAAAATCATCGAGGAATTTGCGAATACGTTGACACTAGGTCTACGTCTTTACGGTAACATTTACGCTGGTGAGATTTTATTAACTCTACTAGCTGGTCTAGTAGCATCAGGCTCAATCGCGGGGTTAGTAGGTGGATTTATCCCGATGATCGCTTGGCAAGGATTTAGTATTTTCATCGGTGCAATTCAAGCATTTATCTTTACCATGTTAACGATGGTTTACATGTCTCACAAAGTGAGCGAAGATCATTAATTTATGTGAATTAGTACTTAGCATTAGCTGAGTATTTTAATAAAATTCATTCGTCTTTAATGGCGAGAAAAATCAAACTAATTTATAAATATATTTTGAGGAGGAATTTATTATGTTAGCAGCTGCAATCGCAGTAGGATTAGGTGCATTAGGTGCAGGTATTGGTAACGGTTTAATCGTAAACGGAACAGTAAATGGTATCGCTCGTCAACCAGAGCTTCGCGGTACTCTACAAACAACAATGTTCATCGGGGTAGCGTTAGTTGAGGCGCTTCCGATCATCGCAGTCGTAATCGCATTTATGTCTATGTAGTTTTTTACGACGAACAATTGAATGGCGAAGTTATGATGGACATACTTCGCCATTCCTTTATGTGCATGTTTAGTTATTGATGTTTTGCGAGAAATCCGCGAGACTCCTGGTCGGCTAAAAACGGTCACGTCCTGTGACCAACGCCGACACTTGAACGTCGTGTTCTTCGTGGGAATAGCGAGCCGAACAAGACCCCGCAACGAGGGACGAGTGAGGAGGCTTGTGGATCGCCCACGGAAAGCGAGTGGATTTCTTAAAACTAAACATTTTATAAAATGTGAGGAGTTAGCCGAAAGGAGTGAAGGCTGTGTTAGGTACCAACTTGGTTTTAGGTGCAGCAGGATTTAACGTTGGTGATATGCTCGCTCAATTAGTTATCTTCATCATTCTATTGGCTCTTTTAGCAAAATTCGCTTGGGGACCACTAATGAAAGTGATGAAAGAGCGTGAAGATCACATTGCGAATGAAATAGATACTGCAGAGCAAAACCGTCAAGAAGCAGAACGCTTTATGAACGAAGCAAATGCAGAACTTAAAGAAGCACGTCAAAACGCACATCAAATCATTGAAGATGCCAAACAAACGGCAAAAACACAAGAGTCTTCCATCTTAGATGATGCAAGACAAGAAGCAGAGCGCATTAAAGAAAGTGCTCGCGAAGAAATCGCCCAAGAACGCGACAAAGCAGTTCAGGCATTACAAGAACAAGTGGCTACGCTTTCTGTTCAAATTGCTAGCAAGGTTATTGAAAAAGAACTTTCTGCAAATGAACAAGATGAACTCATTCAACAATACCTTAAAGAAGTAGGCGAATCGAAATGAGTCAATCAGTAGTAGCAAAGCGTTATGCCGTAGCCTTGTTTGAAATTGGAAAAGGAAAATCAAATCTAGATCAGCTAGAAGAAGAGCTTTTAGTTGTAAGAAGTGTTTTCCTAAATGATGAATCATTACAAGAGTTCTTAGGTAACCCTCGTTTATCAAGCGAGCAGAAAAAAGAACTAATTCGTAACGTTTTTAAAGACGTCTCAAAAGAAACACGAAATACATTATTACTATTAGTAGACAAACGCCGTTCTGACATGATTGCAGATCTAGTCGATGAGTTTGTCAAAATGAAGAACGAAGCAAGAGGAATTGCAGAAGCTGATGTTTATTCTGTTCGTGAATTAACTGAAGAAGAAACAAAACAGATCCAAGATGTGTTTGCGAATAAAATGATGATTAACACCCTTCGAATCAACAATATCGTAGACCCATCTGTACTTGGTGGAATTAAGATTCGTATTGGAAATCAAATTTACGATGGAACTGTTAAGACACAACTTAAACGTTTAGAACAGAATTTAGTAACTGCAAACAAGTAAAGATAGGGGTGAAATGGATGAGCATCAAAGCAGAAGAAATTAGTGCGCTAATTAAACAGCAGATCGAAAATTATGATTCTGAAGTTGAAGCAAACGAAGTCGGTACAGTTATCGAAATCGGTGACGGTATCGCACGTGTTCACGGCCTTGATAACGTAATGGCTGGTGAGCTTGTTGAGTTTTCAAACGGTGTAATGGGTATGGCGCAAAACCTAGAAGAAAACAACGTAGGTATCGTCATCCTTGGACCATTTACAGAAATTCGTGAAGGCGATGAAGTTCGTCGTACTGGACGCATCATGCAGGTTCCAGTTGGTAAAGAATTATTAGGACGTGTTGTTAATCCATTAGGTCAACCAGTTGACGGTTTAGGACCAATTGAAACGAGCAAAACTCGTCCAATTGAATCACCAGCACCTGGTGTAATGGCACGTAAATCAGTACACGAGCCACTACAAACAGGTATTAAAGTTATCGACTCAATGGTACCAATCGGTCGTGGTCAGCGTGAGTTAATTATCGGTGACCGTCAGACTGGTAAAACATCGATCGCGATGGACACAATTATTAACCAAAAAGAAACTGGCGTAATTTGTATTTACGTAGCAATCGGCCAAAAAGAATCGACAGTTCGTGGATTCGTTGAAACACTACGTAAAAACGGTGCGTTAGAATACTCTATTATCATTAACGCAGGTGCTTCTGACCCAGCTCCATTACTATTCCTAGCTCCATATGCAGGTGTATCAATGGGTGAGGAGTTCATGTACAACGGTGAACACGTTCTAGTTGCATATGATGACCTTTCTAAACAGGCAGCAGCTTACCGTGAACTTTCACTACTATTACGTCGCCCACCAGGTCGTGAAGCATTCCCAGGGGATGTATTCTACCTACACTCTCGTTTACTAGAGCGTGCGGCGAAACTAAATGACGATTTAGGTGGCGGTTCATTAACAGCTCTACCTTTCGTTGAAACGCAAGCAGGGGACATCGGTGCGTACATCCCTACAAACGTTATCTCAATCACAGACGGACAGATCTTCTTACAATCAGATCTATTCCACTCTGGTGTACGTCCAGCAATCAACCCAGGTCTATCGGTATCACGTGTTGGTGGTTCCGCACAGATCAAAGCGATGAAGAAGGTAGCAGGTACGCTACGTCTAGACCTAGCTTCATTCCGTGAGCTAGAATCATTCGCACAGTTCGGTTCAGACCTTGATAAAGCGACACAAGCGAAACTAAATCGTGGTCAGCGTACGGTTGAAGTACTAAAACAGGGTCTAAACAAACCACAACCAGTTGAATACCAAGTTGCGATTATTTACGCACTTGTTAACGGTTATCTAGATGATATTCCAGTAGAAGATATCCAGCGCTTTGAAGCAGATCTACATGCATACTTAGATCAGCATGCGTCTGAGTTACTAGCACACATTCGTGATACTGGAAACTTACCAGAAAAAGAAGATTTCAATAAAGCAATTGAAGACTTTAAAAACACATTTGCTGTAAGTGAGTAATGATGATGAAGTCTCGAAAAAAGGTGGTGAGACGTAGTGGCATCGCTTCGTGACATTAAAAATCGAATTAATTCGACGAAAAGTACACAAAAGATTACGAGCGCAATGGAAATGGTGTCTGCTTCTAAATTAAACAGAGCAGAGCAAAACGCCAAAAAGTTCGTTCCATATATGGAGAAAATTCAAGAAGTTGTTGCTAGTATTGCTGGCGGTAACACTGGTGCAGACCACCCGATGTTGCAATCGAGACCCGTTAAGAAAACAGGTTACATTGTGATTACATCAGACCGTGGTCTAGCAGGTCCTTACAACAGTAACGTTTTACGTGCCCTTTACCAAAAAGTGCAAAAGGAACATGCATCTAAAGATGAATACACCGTATTACCAATCGGTAAAGTCGGACGCGATTTTTGTAAGAAAAATGGTATGCCAATCGTTAAAGATGTAACGGGTTTACCAGACCAACCAGATTTCGCTGAGATTAAAGAAATCGCAAGCTATGCAGTTAAACTTTTTGCTGACGGTGAAATAGATGAATTACACATCTTCTACAACCATTTCATCAGTGCGATTTCTCAAGAAGTAACTGAGAAAAAAGTATTGCCATTAACGGACATTGATACGGAAGGCAAGAAATTGACAAGTTACGAATATGAACCAGATGAAGAAGAAATTTTAAAAGTACTATTGCCACAATACGCGGAAAGCATTGTTTACGGTGCATTATTAGACGGTAAAGCAAGTGAGCACGCATCACGTATGACAGCTATGCGTAACGCAACTGATAACGCAGGTGAGCTCATTGATGACTTAACACTTTCTTACAACCGTGCACGTCAGGCAGCAATCACACAAGAAATTTCCGAAATTAGTGCAGGTGCAGCAGCGCTAGAATAACGGCTTGAATGAATTCGTGAGGAGGGAAAAAGATGAGTAAAGGACGCGTAACACAGGTAATGGGTCCAGTTGTTGACGTAAAATTCGACAGTGGCGACTTACCTGAAATATATAACGCCCTAGTAATCGCTGGTGATGAGAACCGCGATGAACTAACACTTGAAGTTGCTCTTCACCTAGGTGATAACTCAGTACGTACAGTTGCGATGGGTTCTACAGACGGACTTGTTCGTGGTGCTGAAGTAACGAACACAACTAACCCAATCTCTGTACCAGTAGGTGAAGCAACACTAGGTCGTGTGTTTAACGTACTAGGTGATCACATTGATTTAGGTGAAGAAATTCCAGAAGAGGTTCGCCGTGACCCTATTCACCGTGAACCACCTAAGTTTGAAAACTTAGCGACAGAAACAGAAATCTTAGAAACAGGAATTAAAGTAGTAGACTTATTAGCACCATACGTAAAAGGTGGTAAAGTAGGTCTATTCGGTGGTGCGGGTGTAGGTAAAACCGTACTAATCCAGGAGCTTATTAACAACATCGCTCAAGAGCACAGCGGGATCTCAGTATTCGCAGGTGTAGGTGAGCGTACTCGTGAAGGTAACGACCTTTACCACGAAATGAGCGACTCTGGAGTAATTAACCAAACTGCTATGGTATTCGGTCAGATGAACGAGCCACCAGGTTCACGTATGCGTGTTGCATTAACTGGACTAACAATGGCAGAGTACTTCCGTGACGAACAAGGTCAGGACGTACTATTATTCATCGACAACATTTTCCGTTTTACACAAGCAGGTACTGAGGTATCGGCACTACTTGGCCGTATGCCATCAGCCGTTGGTTACCAGCCAACACTTGCTACGGAAATGGGTCAATTACAGGAACGTATCACTTCTACGGATAAAGGTTCAATCACTTCAATCCAAGCTGTATACGTACCTGCCGATGACTACACAGACCCGTCACCGGCAACAACATTCGCTCACTTAGATGCGACAACAAACTTAGAGCGTAGCTTATCTGAGCAAGGGATCTACCCAGCGGTGGACCCACTATCATCAACTTCTCGTGCTCTAGACCCTAACATCGTAGGTGAAGAACACTATGAAGTAGCTCGTGAAGTTCAGCGTACGCTACAACGTTATAAAGAACTACAAGACATTATCGCAATTCTAGGTATGGATGAATTATCAGACGAGGATAAGCTAACAGTTGCTCGTGCTCGTCGTGTACAATTCTTCCTATCTCAGAACTTCCACGTTGCGGAACAGTTTACAGGTCAACCAGGTTCTTACGTACAAGTTGAAGAAACAATCAAAGGATTCAAAGAAATCCTATCTGGTAAATATGACGACCTACCTGAAGATGCGTTCCGTCTAGTTGGACGTATTGAAGAAGTAGTGGAAAAAGCAAAGGAAATGGAACAATAAAAATGGGAACGTAGGCGGTGATTTGTCGCCGCCTTACGCGTGCCCGAGGAGGGGTAAGGTTGAAAACACTAAATGTGAGTGTTGTCACTCCTGACGGCCCTGCACTTGAAGGCTCATATGAAATGGTCAGTGTTAGAGCAGAGAGTGGAGAGCTTGGTATATTACCAGGTCACATCCCATTAGTTGCTCCATTAACCATTAGTGCAGTACGTTTAAAAAAGGAAGGTCAGACTGAATTACTTGCTGTTAGCGGCGGATTTGTTGAAGTCAGACCAGAACAAGTGACAATCCTAGCACAAGCAGCAGAACAACCTTCCGAAATCGACGTTGATCGTGCGAAGCAAGCTAAAGAACGCGCAGAACAACGTCTCAACATGGCAAAATCTGAAGACATTGATCAAAAACGTGCGGAATTAGCTTTACAACGCGCTATCAACCGTATTGACATTTCGGAAAATAGATAAGCTTATGTACAGGAAGACTCGGCAGATACGTCGAGTCTTTTGTTTGTACTGTAGAATGTGTAGGCTACTTGCAGGTATAGTTAAAAAACTTGCAGATAAGAGTTAATTAAACAATATTATTAAGCTATCATGACACTTTTTAACGAACAATTAAAGATTTTATGAAATTTTAGGTTTAGTGTCGATATTACCCGGGAAATGTTGAAATAGGAATTAGAGGTGTAAACATGTTTACAGATCTCGCGATTGACTCAATTATTTTTATGTTCATGCACATTATGTTTATCATACTAGCATGGAAAGTGCTCGAGGCTGTACAACTCGAGCAGATTTTTAAAAAGAATAGAGTTGTAGAAAGCCGAATACTATTTATTATGTTATCCATTACAATCGGCTCTACTGTCAGCAACTTCTTTATTGACTTCATTCAATGGTCCAGACAGTTACAACATCTACTCTAAATTCACATGTATAACTTCGTAAGGCTTTGTCCATCCTTTTACTAAATGATTTTTCCAAGGGGGAGAAAGCCATGCGATGGGTTTCCGTAGTAGTATTATTTTTATTAAGTATTTCTTTATTCTATCAATCTAGTAATTCATTACTCGCCGACGTTTCAACGATTGATCAGTTAGAGGAGTTTTTTATCAAGGAAGGCTTGGATATTTCAAGCGTTAATGTTACAATCCTAACGGTCACAGATAAAAAACAGGCGAAAGCTTTTACTCAAAATCAGAAAAAAGTAACCCAAAA
Organism: Piscibacillus salipiscarius; assembly: GCF_042685285.1. Lineage (NCBI taxonomy): Bacteria > Bacillati > Bacillota > Bacilli > Caryophanales > Bacillaceae > Piscibacillus > Piscibacillus salipiscarius. The sequence continues at coordinate 29,405 of NZ_JBHUMZ010000018.1, forward strand.
AAATAAAAACATCACCGAATCATTTAATATGGTTTATTTATCTGATAACAGGGTAAAAGTCATATATGAATTTAAAGGCGCCGATTGGAATAAAGAGATCAAAAAAGTGTTACAAAATCGTATGTTAAATGCGGAATTTCGACATTTTTTTGAAAACAGTCGAATATACTCTTGTTTTCAATCACGAACAGATGTTAAAATTAATAGTAATTTTATGATTGAGAAAATCATCAATCATTACGATGTAGAAACGACAAATGTATTGGACGAAGAAAAATTCAAAGTTGTGAGCGGAGAAAGCGATCAATTCGAGCAATATATACCATTAAAAAACGACGAAATAAACATACAATTTTCGGTTAGGGAACAAGAGAATGGTCTAAATACCATAACGATTGGAACACCTATCCTTGTTATTGAATATTAAATAACATACGGAATATCGACACGGAGGGAAAAACCTTGGAAAAAATCATAGTATCTGGTGGAAACCAATTACGTGGTACGGTGAAGGTAGAGGGAGCAAAGAATGCCGTATTACCAGTAATTGCAGCAAGTATAATGGCTAGTGAAGGAAAAAGTACATTAAAGCAAGTTCCTCATTTAGCTGATGTTGATACAATTAGTGAAGTTTTACGTTATATGAATATTAATGTCTTACAATCTGAAAACCAATTAGTTATAGATGCTTCTAATCAATTAAAAACTGAAACGCCTTTTGAATATGTTCGTAAAATGAGAGCCTCAGTTCTTGTTTTAGGACCTCTATTAGCACGCTTCGGTCATGCAAAAGTGGCTATGCCAGGTGGTTGTGCAATTGGTTCTCGTCCAATTGATCAGCATTTAAAAGGCTTTGAAGCAATGGGTGCGAAGATTCATGTTGGAAATGGTTATGTAGAAGCACATGTTCCTGAAAAACTAGTAGGAGCTCGCATTTATTTAGATTTTCCTAGTGTAGGTGCAACTGAAAACTTAATTATGGCAGCAGCTCTAGCAGAAGGTACAACAGTCATTGAGAACTGTGCTAGAGAGCCAGAAATAGTAGATTTAGCAAATTATATTAATCAAATGGGTGGAAAAGTTGTTGGCGCTGGTACGGAGACGATTCGTATTGAAGGTGTCCCAACTTTACATGGCGTAGAGCACAACATCATTCCTGATCGTATTGAAGCTGGAACATTTATGGTTGCAGCAGCGATTACAGGCGGAGATGTCGTCGTAGAAGGCGCTATTCCAGACCATTTACGTTCTCTTATTGCTAAAATGGGAGAAATGGGCGTTAAGATTGAAGAATATGAAAATAGTGTGCGCGTAATTGGTAACGGTGAACTAAAAGGAGTAGATATTAAAACTCTACCATACCCTGGGTTCCCAACTGACTTACAATCACAGTTTATGGCTTTGGCTATGAGATCTAGAGGCACAAGCGTGATTTCCGAAACTGTTTTTGAAAATCGTTTCATGCACGTTGAAGAATTCAGACGCATGAATGCAGTTGCAAAAATTGAAGGACGTAGTGCTATTATTGAAGGCCCTTCAGAACTACAAGGCGCAGAAGTTGCAGCGACAGACTTACGTGCTGCAGCAGCGTTAATCATTGCAGGTCTTGTTGCTGAAGGACGTACAACTGTGACTGAACTTAAACATTTAGATCGTGGCTATGTAAACTTTGAAGGTAAATTAAGAGATTTAGGTGCTGACATCGAGCGCGTTTACGAGGAAACTGAAAAAGTCGACCAAGTTATTAACGACTCAATGGCACAATCTAGTTAATATGTATGTTAAAAGCGGCGGCAATCGCCGCTTTTTTTATGCCAAATTGTACATATGTCTATAATAGACAGCCTCTGCAACTTCAAATAAATCTACTTTTTGGTTCTATCAAAAATAATTTGGGAATAATTATATTGATAGATACAGATTTTATCAAAGGAGGAGCTGTCGCTATGAACATAAAACATGAATTCCTTATCATTGGAGCAGTCTTGATCTCAGTGATTACCGTTCTTCCAGCTGCCATCGTTGTACCATTTTCTAATGCATCGACAGAAACAGTTGACATGAATGAAACAGTAGAGGTTGATTTAGAAACGAGCGATCAACCAGTGGTTCAAGTGATGAGAAGCGCAACGGAAAAAGTCGAAGAGGTCCCACTGGAAGAGTACGTCGTGTCAGTGGTCGCATCGGAAGTCCCTGCTAGTTTTGAAATGGAAGCAATTAAAGCACAAGCCTTAGCTGCAAGGACATATGTCGCACAAATATTAAAAAAGGGCGGGGCTGCTAAAAACTACGATGTTACCGATACTGTCCAGCACCAAGTTTACAAGAGTTTAGAAGAATTGCGAAAGGCATGGGGCGTCGATTATTCATGGAAGATTAATAAAATCACTAAAGCAGTTAAGGAAACCAAAGGTCAAATCATCACATACAGTGGTGACCCAATTACAGCTCAATTTTTCTCAACGAGTAATGGTTACACAGAAAATGCCGAGGATTACTGGCAAAATGAAGTCCCATACTTAAAAATGGTCAACAGTCCATGGGATAAAAAGTCGCCAGAATATCTGGAACAACAAATTTTACCTAGAAGCGAAGTGGTACAAAAGCTCGGTTTAGATTCTAGTGTTATTGAAGTAACCAACACAGTTAGAACGGAAAGCCAGCGCATTAAGAAAATGACCATTAACGGAAAGAATTTTACAGGACGAGAAATTCGAGAAACGCTAGGATTACGCTCAAACGACTTCACTATTGAAGCGAAAGGCGACCACATCATCTTTACAACAAGAGGATACGGACACGGCGTCGGCATGAGTCAGTACGGCGCAAACGGCATGGCCCAACAAGGAAAAACCTATCGTGAAATTGTTAAACACTACTACCAAGGTGTCGACATCTCTACTATTCAAGACGTGGTCGGATCACTAAGTGCGATGAATTAGCTGCCTCTATATGAGGTGGCTTTTTTATTTGAAAGATTAAGAGTGAAGGTAGGACAATTTGTGTGTAACTCTATTTATCTTCAAAATAAAAATTTTTCTAGTTCGTGGATAGGTGAATAACTCCCTCCCAAAATGTGAATAACTCGTTATATCCACATGTGCATAACTAGTCAGAGATTCACTTTTCCACATAAAAAATTTCTTTAGTTTACCCTAAAAATCAAAATTCATCACCATTTTTTGAAAAATTTTCGACTTTGATGTATATATTCTTCATTTTTCGTTCAGAATGTTGCTGAGGTGATGAAAATGAATGAAAAAGAAAAGCAATTAATGCGCCAATCTAAGTGGAAGCGCCTGACGCGCCAACGCTGGTTTTACCCAGTCCTTTACATCACTCTAGTTGCTGTGATTTTAGCGGGGGTTATGGTCTACCAATTCCAAGCATCTGATGTGACGGAAGACGGTAATCAAACTAATGAGGAAAACCCAAGCCAAGTTGCAGATAACAACGGTGAAGAGGAGTCTGTACCAGTCACAGCGGAACAGGAAGATTTAGTGATGCCGACTCTGTTAGGGGATCAAGCTGAAATCATTACAAAATTTTATGACGCCGAAGCAACAGAAGAAGAACAAGAAGATGCACTTATTTTCTACAACAACACGTATTACCAGAGTAAAGGTGTCGACATTACTTCTAAGGATGGACAACCATTCGAAGTAATCGCTGCCCTTAGCGGAACGGTGACGAAGGTTTATAAGGATGATTTAGAAGGTCAAGTAGTTGAGATTGAGCATGACGATACGCGTTCGACTTTCTACGGAAGCTTATCTGAGGCTTCAGTAAAAGAAGGCGACGAAGTATCTCAAGGTGATGTGATTGGCGTATCAGGTACGAACGTCTACGGAGATGAAGAAGTGACTAAAGTCCACTTCAGACTCCTAGAAGAAGGCAAACCTGTTAATCCTAACTTTTAATCAGTAAGGTAAAAAATTCTCGCCTGAGAACGGGCGAGAATTTTTTTGGTTTAATCGAATATGGTAAATACAAACGTGCTGTAATGGAATACGGACAGCCCACGTCATAATGCGAACAGTTTTCCATGAAATACGGACAGTTTATGGCCTGATGTGAACAGTTTGTCATGAAATACGGACAGATCACTGCTAGATACGAACAGATCAAGACCAAATATGAACAGTTTACCTCAAAATGCGGACAAAACTCAGCTGTATGCGAACAGATTAACTGAAAATGCGGACAGATATCCACTCCATACGAACAATTGACCTAAGAATACGGACAAAACTACAGCCAATATGAACAATTCTCATGAAGATACGAACAGATCAGTCAAAATACGAACAAATCACCCGCACATGGAGATAATTCCGCCCACTTCAATCACGCACGAGGCCTTACCTAACAACAACTCTCCAACTTCCTAACATATTTACTCGTTTTCCTGAATAAACTGTACCATCACATCTTTAGAGGTACATCAGGAGGCGAGGAGTTTGCACGATTACATCAAAGAAAGAACGATCCGAATCGCGGAGCATCTATTAGAGACAAAGAAAACGGTACGCGTGATTGCTAAAGATTTCGGCGTATCGAAAAGTACTGTGCACAAAGATTTAACCGAAAGGCTCCCAACAATTAACCCAGCCTTAGCTAAAGAGGTCAAGGAAGTGTTAGAGTTTCATAAGTCCATAAGACATATAAGAGGTGGGGAGGCGACGCGTAAAAAGTACCGAGAACAAACTAAGGTTTAGACAACCAAACGCCTGTCACCTATACATAACCCATTAAGCCTCATATTCTGGATATCAATACACCTGTGACGGGCACTTTTTTACTTTTTGCGAAGTTCATACAAAACGATTTCCTCTGTTTGATACTCACCGCTTGCTCCAGGCCACTCAATTTCTGCGTGAATTTTTTCAATATCTTGAAACATAACGGGATCTCCGTTCGGTTTAAAGACATTATTATCAACAAATCCAATATTAACCGTACTTGCATCTAACGGTTCGTGAATCGATTCAGACTGCAGCGTGACTTCAACTCCATCGACGAGTGCGTAAGTTTGAAAATTTAAGCTATCAACAATGGGTCCCCGCTCTCCGTTAAAGTGAAGTGTTCCACCGCCTGCTGTATGACTAGTTGGCACAAACTCTACTTTATATTGATTCAAATCCCAATTCTCAGATTCTCCATCTAAATTAAATACATAATAATGGTTGGATTGATCATTATCATCTTGGTTGAACCACCATGTGGCAGCAGCAACGACGATGACTAAGATAACAAGCCCTATACTCTTTTTGTCCATTTGTCTCCTCCTAATCGGGTGCGCCGATTTTTCTCTATAAAAACTCTAGCATAAAACGTTTCAGAAAAAAACATCCTCGCAGGGTAATGACGAGGATGTTAGTTAATTATTTTTGATTTAAATCGTTGAACTGTTCTCGTAAATCACGCTTGAGCACTTTTCCGCTAGGATTCTTCGGAAGTTCATCGGTGAAGGCAACGTGTTTTGGAACTTTGAACTTGGACAATTTATCTTGGCAAAAGTCAATCACTTGCTGCTCAGTTAGATTAGTTTCAAGCTTTGGCACGACAATCGCAGTGACGGCCTCAATCCAGTAATTATCTGGAATGCCGATAACTGCAACTTCAGAAACACCCTCAAGCTGATAGATCATCTCTTCAACTTCCCGGCTCGAAACGTTAACACCGCCTGTTTTAATCATATCCTTCTTACGATCAACAATCGTAATGTAGCCATCTTCATCCATCACACCAAGGTCCCCGCTGTGGAACCAGCCATTTTTAAACGCTTCAGCGGTCTTTTTAGGATCATGAAGATAACCCTTCATCGCATGCGGCGTGCGGTGGACGATTTCACCTACTTCACCGCGCGCGACTTCGACGTCATTATCATCCACAATTCTTGTTTGCATGTTTAAAGTCGGCTTCCCTGCAGAACCTAATTTAGTTAACTGTTCATCAGGGCCAAGAGCCGTTGCGAGTGGTGCAACTTCCGTTTGGCCGTAGAAATTGTAAAAGCGGGCTTGCGGAAGGCGCTCCGATAGTTCCTTTAAAATTTCACGAGGCATAATCGCTGCACCGTAATAACATTTTTCTAAAGTCGAAAGGTCACGACTGTCAAAATCAGGGTGACGAAGTAGAGCAATCCACACAGTCGGTGGGCAGAAAAGCTGAGTGATTTGTTCACGTTCAATTGTTTCTAAAATGACCTCTGGTGAAGCGGCATCCAATATGATTCCACTCGAACCAAGGTAAATACTCGGGCCAAGGAAGCAGTGAAGCTGAGCACTATGATAAAGCGGCAGCGCGTGAATGCAAACATCTTTATCCGACATCTCACCATTCACCACACAGCTTACATACTCACTGACAATACTTTTATGAGTGAGCATCACTCCTTTAGGACGAGACTCCGTACCACTCGTATATAGCACGTGAGCCAAATCATCATCGTCAAGATCCTCATCAACGAGATCAGTTGGCTGACCTGCCTGCAAATGAGACAGAGGCTTCCAGTCTTGTAAAACTTCAGAAACACGCTGATTGTTTGGAAACTCCATTAAGTAGCGGAATTTAATTTCAAGGTTACCTTTAGATTTTTCTAAAATCGGCGCGAACTCCTCAGGTGCAATGAAACCCGTAACACCCGCATGATTTAAAATATAAGCCACATCATCTTCCGTTAACATGTAGTTAATCGGAATCATGACAGCTCCAAGCCGGGCCAGCGCAAAGTTCACGACAACAAAATCAAGACTATTTTTAGACATAACCGTGATCATGTCACCTTTCTGAACCCCATCCCGGCGAAACGCATGCGCCGTCTGATTCACCAAATCATCTAGCTCCTGATACGTCAGACGTTGATCACGATAAGCAATCGCAAACTTATCCGGATAACGCTCCCTTGTCCTCGTCAAAAGATCCCCAAGCGTTTGACGACGAGCCCTAGTCAATACCCCATCCAGTTGATCCAACACCTTTGTTTTCAATGTAAAACCTCCCCTTACAGAATTTTCTGTATTTTTAGTTTATTATGTTTTGCACTTGAAGACAAGCCCCTGCGTAAGAAGGAGGAATTTCGACAAAATTCATAGATTGGAAGGGTATTGATGGGCAATTGTCATTAAGGAAGCTGCAAATGTCGGTAGGGACGCTCAGTCATGAATCTAAATAGGGGGGAGTTTAACAGCAATAGGGAAGCAATTAGTCGCAATAGTGACGTGTTGAACCGCAATAGGGAAACACTGAACCGAAATTGGAAGACCATCAGCGCATTAAATAACTCCTCATGACCTAACTTCCAGAGAATTTGACACTTAATATAAAAATAAAACAAATTTCAATAAAAAAACAAACTCTTAACCAAAAAACAAAGTGACATGGTGGTTGAAAAGTGATAAAATATGTCAATAGAGTACTATTATTTTTGCACGTGTAGGGGGAGTCATTAATTCATGTTTGCTAGAGATATTGGAATCGATTTAGGTACAGCCAATGTGCTGATTCATGTAAAAGGAAAAGGAATCGTATTAGATGAACCATCCGTTGTTGCGATGGATAAAAATTCAGGGAAAGTATTAGAAGTCGGAATGGCTGCACGCCGCATGGTCGGCCGTACGCCAGGAAATATAGAAGCGATCCGCCCGCTTAAAGACGGCGTCATCGCTGACTTTGACGTAACCGAAGCAATGTTAAGATATTTCATCGGAAAAATCAACGTTAAAGGAATGTTCTCAAAGCCGCGTATTCTAGTATGCTGCCCAACAAACATAACAAAAGTTGAACAAAAAGCCATCCGTGAAGCAGCTGAAAAAAGCGGAGGTAAGAAAGTTTACTTAGAAGAAGAACCAAAAGTAGCCGCAGTGGGTGCTGGTATGGATATTTTCCAACCAAGCGGTAACATGGTTATTGATATCGGTGGAGGAACAACAGATATTGCCGTTCTATCCATGGGCGATATCGTCACATCTGAATCTATTAAACTTGCAGGTGACAAGCTTGATCAAGAAATCTTACAATACATCAAACGCAAGTATAAACTACTAATCGGTGACCGCACAGCAGAAGACATCAAAGTCAACATCGCGACTGTCTTCCCAGGTAACCGTAACGAAACAATTGACATTCGCGGACGTGACTTAGTTTCAGGCTTGCCGCGTACGATTACGATCGGATCTGAAGAAATAGAAGAAGCACTACGCGAACAAGTCGCACTCGTGGTTCAAGCAGCGAAACAAGTTCTTGAGAACACACCACCAGAACTATCTGCTGACATCATCGACCGCGGTGTCATCCTAACAGGCGGCGGCGCATTACTAGACGGACTCGATCAGCTCATGGCTGAAGAACTCAAAGTCCCAGTCTTCATCGCCGAAGAACCAATGCACTGCGTCGCAAAAGGCACAGGTATCATGCTAGAAAACATCGACAAAATCGAGAAGATTGGTTAATTTTTGTGTATGCAAGGCTCTTAGGAATGAAAAATGTGAGACTCCTAAGGGAACAGCGGCCAATGCAAGACCCCGCAAAGCGAGGTACGAGCTTGAGGAGGCTTGCTGGTCGCCCTAGGAAAGCGAACATTTTTCATCTTTTTGAAAAAGTCTTGCAAGCTAATTCGTAGAAGTCAAAAGACGAGCCAAGGCAGCCGAGAAGGAAACCCATAGCATCTGCATGGGACCCCAAGCCTTGGCTTATACATAAACCACTGGTTGGACCACCAACCGAAAAGGAGGCGCAAACAAATGCTCAGAGGCTATAACGCAGCAGGAGCCGGCATGATTGCGCAACAACGTTACCAAGACGCACTATCAAATAATATGTCGAACGCATTAACACCTGGCTATAAATCAGACCGTTCAACGTTTCGCGCATTTCCAGAAATGTTGATCAACGCATACGACGGGTACAACCTTCCAACTCAAAACGAACCGAGAATACCAAACAACCACCGAGTTGGAGCTATTAACACAGGCGTTTACATGCAGGAAAATACACCGCATTTCAATCAAGGTGACCTAAGAGACACAGGAATCTCAACTGACCTAGCACTCGTAAACGGCAACATGCCTGATGAAGACGGATTTACTTTTTTCACAGTTGCTAACGAAGACGGAGCATTACGCTACACGCGGAACGGGAATTTTACCGTTGATGCAGAAGGATTTTTAACGACATCACAAGGTCACTACGTTTTGGATCAAAACAATAACCGAATCCAAACAGGCACGGAACAGTTCGAAGTTACTGAAAACGGACAAGTTATCTCGCCGTTTGACAATACCCTTTTAGGCATCGCCTATCAACCGAATGCTAATGACATGGTGAAAGAAGGCGACAACCTTTTTCGAAATGAAGGAGTTGCTATTCAAAACGCACGAGAAGTAGCAGGGACTGAGTTCAGTGTCAATCAAGGACAGCTGGAACGATCGAATGTTGACCCGCAGCACATGATGACGGAAATGATGAGGTCTTACCGATTATTTGAGATTAATCAGCAGGTCGTTAAGACGTACGATAAAAGTATGGACATGGCCGCCAATCAGGTCGGGCGCATAAATTAGGGGGCTAAACAATGCGTAATATGCTAAACGCTGCCACCACCATGAATCAACTACAACAAAGAATGGATTTAACATCTAATAACTTAGCAAATTCGAATACATTTGGATATAAAGCGAAGAGTGCACAGTTTTCATCGTTGTTGTTCCAACAGGTGAATAACATTAATAACGGAGATGCGGAGGCGCCACGTCTAACGCCAGAAGGTATCCGCGTTGGGTCAGGAGCTAAAATGGCACATACTAGCATGCATATGGACTCTGGTACCATCCAGCAAACTGGCCGTGCGCTTGATATCGCAACGCAAAATGGCGAACGATTTTTCGTCGTTAACGCTCCACTACAAGGCGGCGGGAACGAACTTCGCTATACAAAAGCTGGGAACTTTTACTTGCAGCCTGTTAATGACGGTGCTGGGGTCATGTTGACGACGAGTGAAGGTTTACCTGTTCAAGGTCAGAACGGGCCAATCATTTTAGAAAGTAATTTTGACGACATATCGTTTACTGAAAATGGTGAAGTGCGAGTAACTCGCGGTGAGGAAACACAAGTCGAAGGAACATTACAACTGGTTGACATCACGATGCCACGTGCACTTGAGGCAACTGGCGGGAATTTGTTTAGAATCGATGAAGCTGGTTTGGGAGTTGCAACTGAAGACATCACGGCTAACGTTGCACCAGATGAAGCGGGCTTGATTCCAGGCTCGTTAGAACAATCCAACGTCAATATCGGTAAAGAAATGACCGACTTACTAGAAGCACAGCGCGCTTATTCATTTAACGCCAAGTCTATTTCAATCGGCGACCAAATGATGGGGCTCATCGGAAGCATGCGTTCTTAATCTAATGCCTCTGCAATTAAAACTTGACGAAATCAAAAGTTTTTTTCACAATAAAAGCGGAAGATCATGAGCTTAGAATTGAGGTTTAAATATGGCTTCAGAAGAGAAGAAGAAGAAAACAACAACTGAAGGGCAATCGAAAGAGAACTCGAAGAAGCAGCAAAAGCGTAAAGAAGCTAAGAAAGAACGTAAGCAACAGGGACCAATCAAGCGGTTTATAAATTCCAGAATCCGCTTTATTCCTGTATGGCTTCGCGTCGTGTTATTTATCGTACTGTGTTTTATCGCTTTTTATATTGGCTTAGATGTCGGATATACTAAACTCGGTGACGGGGACGATGCCGATACCGTACGTAGCTTAGATTTTTGGAAAGACATGTGGAACTACATTAAAGGTAAGTAACCACCGCTTAAGGAGGAAAACCATGTTAGATATCGAACAAATCAAATCGATTATCCCACACCGTTATCCATTTTTACTAGTCGATCAAGTCGAGGAACTTGAAGAAGGAAAACGCGCAGTCGGTTATAAGAACGTTACTGCTAACGAACCGTTCTTCCAAGGCCATTTTCCAGAATACATGGTCATGCCAGGCGTCTTAATTGTCGAAGCTTTAGCTCAAGTCGGTGCCGTTGCCATTTTGCAAAAAGAAGAGAACAAAGGTAAGCTTGGAATGTTTACAGGCATTGATAAATGCCGTTTCAAACGCCAAGTCAAACCAGGTGACCGCCTAAAGCTTGACGTAGAAATGCTTCGCCTTAAAGGCCCAATCGGAAAAGCTAAGGCAGTCGCAACGGTCGATGGCGACATGGCCTGCGAAGCTGAAATCATGTTCGCTGTAGTTGATCCAAATAAAGAATAATTAGTGATTAAAACTTGTCGCAGATGCTGCGGCAAGTTTTTTTATGTTGCGTATTAGTTCATATTTGTTTAGAAAATGTTTGTATTTCTAAGTGAAGTGTTTGTATTTGAGCGGAAAATGTTCACATTTTATGGAGTATTGATCGTATTTGAACGAAAACTGTTCGTATTTCTAGGAAAAGTGTACGCATTCTGATGAAAAGTGTTCGTATCTCCAAGTGAACTGGAGTTAGTATAAAAAGTGGACACGTGAGATTGAGTAGTTTTTTTAATACAATAGACTATTAAGGAGCGTGTTTACCTTGCCAAAACGATCTGAAAATTATCCT
>NZ_JBHUMZ010000019.1:0-296266 GCF_042685285.1 Piscibacillus salipiscarius
ATCGATTTTTACCCATAAAGAAAAACACCTCCTAAATTGTCGAATACTTTTACATACGACATAGGGGGTGTTTTTTCCTGTCTCATATTATTGGGTCACTCTATTTTGATGACGGGGGTCTTCTATTATAATTTCGTACGAACGTTCCAGAGCTCTGGGAAAAAGTAATGATCCAGTACTTTTTTCAAATAACCAACACCTGATGAGCCCCCAGTTCCAGTTTTATGCCCAATGATTCTCTCGACCGTTTTCATATGACGGAAACGCCACTGCTGCATCCAGTCTTCGATATCAACTAACTTTTCGGCTAACTCATATAAATCCCAATACTTTTCAACATTTTGATAGACTTCGATCCAAGCCGCCTCAACACTCTCATTCGCCTCATAAGTCTTTGTATAGTCACGTTCTAATACTTCTTGATTAATGTCAAAACCTGATTTTGCTAAGGCTTCGATTGCTACATCATATAATCCAGGTGCTTCATAAGCCTCTTTTAACATGGCATGAAGTTCAGGGTCCTTTTCGTAAATTTTTAACACGTGAGGCGTTTTATAACCTAAAGCGAATTCAACCATACGATATTGATACGACTGAAAACCAGAGGCCTGACCTAAGTAGTCGCGAAACTCGAGATATTCAGCCGGCGTCATAGTAGCTAACACATCCCATGCCTGTATAATCTGGTTCTGTATTTTAGACACACGCGCTAGCTTTTTAAACGCGCTATCAAAATTTCCGGATTGAATGGCTTCGCTAGCCGCCTGAATTTCATGAATCGTTAACTTCAGCCACAGCTCACTCACCTGATGAATGACGATAAATAACATCTCATCATGGTGACCGGACAATCGATGCTGCGCATTCAATATGGAATCTAAATCTAAATAATCACCATACGTCATTCGCTCTTTAAAATCAGTATGGATTCCTTTTTCATTCTTAAATGTCATACAGTTAGCCCCTACCTTTTTTCTTTTATCTTAACACATAATTCATGGCCAAAATTAAGATGCTATAATAAGATAAACTAAGCATTTGAATTCAACTAATCCCTATTGATAAACTATGATTAGGTTGAATGAAAATTGTAAGGGATGTGAAAACATGCGTGTTGTCAATAATATAGCTGAATTAATCGGAGATACACCACTTGTTAAACTAAATCGACTAAGTCCAGCAAACGGAGCTGACGTCTATTTAAAGCTTGAGATGTTTAATCCAAGCGGAAGTGTTAAAGATCGCGCGGCTTATAACATGATTGTCGAGGCTGAAAAAGAAGGTCTACTAAAAGAAGGTTCAACGATTATCGAGCCAACGAGCGGCAACACAGGCATTGGCCTGGCGATGAATGCGGCTGCACGTGGTTATAAAGCGATTCTAGTGATGCCGGATACGATGACAAAGGAACGCATCAATTTACTAAAAGCTTACGGAGCTGAAGTCGTGTTAACGCCTGGCGATCAAAAAATGCCTGGCGCAATTGAAAAAGCCAAACAGCTTTTAAACGAAATTCCAAACAGCTTTATGCCAATGCAATTTGAAAACAAAGCGAATCCAGATGCCCACCGAAACTCCACTGCTAAAGAGATTAAAGAAGCAATGGACTTCTTAGGCAAACCCCTTTCAGCATTTGTAGCAAGTTCAGGAACTGGCGGAACGGTGACAGGCACTGGTGAAGAACTTAAGAAGATTTATCAAGATTTAACGGTTCATGTCGTGGAACCAGCAGGGTCACCTGTCTTATCAGGTGGTAAACCTGGGAAACATAAACTAGTCGGAACAAGCCCAGGCTTTATTCCTGATACACTTAACTTAGATGTTTGCGATGAAATTTTAAAAATTGAAGACGATCAAGCCTATAACGTGACTCGTCGCCTCGCACGTGAAGAAGGTATTCTCGTTGGACCTTCAGGCGGTGCTACGACTTACGCTGCGTTAGAGGTTGCTAAGCGCAAACAACCAGGTGATGTGATTGTCGCCATTGCCCCTGACACAGGTGAACGTTATCTATCTGGTGACTTATTTGATTTTTAATCGGCTAAAATCCACTCTTTTAATGGGAGTGGATTTTTTTATTTGTGAAAAAACTAAAGTTATTTCTAAAAACATCTTGACTTGAGAATGATTATCATTAACAATATAAATTGAAATTGATAATTATTCTCATCCATTACAAATCTAGAAAGGACGTTACTAACATGCATAAAAAAATATTATTAATCGGTTCACTTGTATTATTAATGTTTTTCCTAGCTGCTTGTGGCGGGGAACAAAGTGCATCTAAGGATGACGAGCTTAACTTATACACAAGTCGCCATTACGATATTGACGATGAACTTTATAAACAATTTGAAGAGGAAACAGGTATTAAAGTTAATGTCATTGAAGGTAGTGCAGATGAATTAATTGAGCGCATGAAACGTGAAGGTGAACAAACGGCTGATCTTTTCTATACATCAGATGCAGGACGTCTTCATCGAGCTAAAGAAGAAGGCTTATTGCAAAGTGTTGAGAGCGACACTTTAAATAAAAATATACCAGAGAAGTTACGCGACAAAGATCAAGAGTGGTACGGATTAACTAAGCGTGCACGTGTCATTGTCTATCATAAAGATCGCGTTGATCCGAGTGAACTTTCTACTTACGAAGATTTAACTAACTCTAAATGGGAAGACCGAATTTTAATTCGCTCTTCTGAAAACATTTATAACCAATCACTATTAGCTTCATTAATCGAATTAAATGGTCGCGAGGAAGCTAAGGCTTGGGCTGAAGGCATCGTAAATAATATGGCACGTGACCCTCAAGGTGGTGACCGAGACCAAGCGAAAGGTGTTGCAGCTGGCGAAGGTGATATTGCTGTCATGAATACTTATTATTTAGGCGGTATGTTAAATTCAGCTGATGAAGAAGAAGTTAAAGTAGCTGAACAACTAGGTGTCTTCTTCCCTAACCAAGAAACGACAGGAACACACGTAAACGTTAGTGGTATTGCTGTTACTAAGCATGCACAAAACAAAGAAAACGCAATAAAGCTAATTGAATTCCTATCGTCAGAAGACGTTCAAAAACAATTTGCAAGTGCAAACTACGAATACCCAGTTAATCCAAATGTCGAACCTGCTGACACACTTAAGCAATGGGGAGACTTTAAAGAACAAGATATCAATTTATCAATTTTAGGCGAAAATAACGCTGAAGCAGTCAAGATTTTTAATGAAGTCAATTGGAAATAAGCATCATCAGGTTGTTGTCCTCAACAACCTGATTTTGTCTATTTTATAACAAGTAGTTAAAACGCTTACTCTAGGCTTTATTTTTTTGTAAGATGGATATGGTGATAGAACTAAAGGGCGTGAACACTTTTGAGTTGGATTAGAAATATTAAAAACAACATGAATAGCTGGACGATTTTAAGCATCATATTTGTCAGCCTTATATTACTCCCAAACTTATCCATCATTATTCAATTTTTTAGTGAATCAAATGAAAACTGGACTCATATTAGAGAATACATGCTTGGTACTTACATCACGAATTCTCTTACTCTAATTATATTTGTTGGTTTACTGACTGCATTGATTGGTTCAAGTCTCGCATGGATTATTTCAGCTTATGATTTCCCTTTACGAGGCTTTTTTCAGTGGGGATTAATCTTACCACTCGCGATCCCACCTTATATTGGTGCATACACATATCACGGTATCTTGAACTATACAGGCGTCATTCAAACAACTTTAAGAAACCAATTTGATCTCACAGTTAATCAAGATTATTTCAATATTATGAACATGCCTGGGGCTGTTTTTATATTTGTCATGTTCTTATTTCCATATGTATTTACAATCACGAAAGCCTTTCTTGCTCGCCAGTCAACATCTTTAATTGAAAACGCCAGAATCTTAGGTAGTAGCTCTTGGCGAATTTATTTTAAAATCGTCCTTCCAATTACAAGAGCATCGATCGTTGCAGGTGTCAGTTTAGTTATTTTAGAAGTTTTAAATGACTATGGTGTTGTAAAATATTATGGGATTCAAACGTTTACAACTGCCATATTCCAGACCTGGTTTGGATTGGGTGATTTAAACTCAGCGATTAAACTATCAGGCACTCTTATGCTGATCATTTTAGGGTTACTTATATTAGAACGGGTGCTTCGTGGTCGTAAGCGGTTTAGTTTTACAACTACTAAAGTAAAGCTTTTAAAGCCCATTAAGTTAAAAGGGCGACATAAGTGGCTAGCCTTTAGCTATTGCATGGCCATTTTTCTGTTAGCATTTATGATTCCATTTATACAATTAATCGGTTGGAGCTTGTTAACTTACGAACAATTTTTCTCAAGTGAATTATTAACCGTCATTGGAAACACCGTACTTGTGGCATTCACTGGTGCAACACTGATCACAATTATGGCAATTGTTATAAGTAATTTCTCTAGGCTAAATCGCGGTTTAACTGCAAAACTCTTCCCTAAAATTACTATTTTAGGTTATTCTATACCTGGTGCTGTCATCTCAGTTGGAGTTGTCACCTTATTCATAGGGATTGACAAAATAATTTACAATTGGGGATGGACATCATCTTACGTATTAAGTACAAGTGTATTTATGTTAATTTTTGCATATATCGTACGTTATCTTGCTGTTGCATATAATTCTGTTGAATCTGGATTTGAACGCATCGGAACGAATTTCACAGAAGCATCTCGTATGCTAGGAAATAGTGTGACACAATCATTTTTTAGAGTAGACATCAAATTAATTCGCGGTGCTATATTCGGAGGATTTATTCTAGCTTTTATAGATATACTAAAAGAACTACCTTTAACTTTAATCTTAAGACCCTTTAACTTTGAAACACTTGCGACAAACGCGTTCAACTATGCCACGAATGAAATGATTCAAAAGGCGGCAGTTCCATCGATTTTAATTATATTGATCAGCGCATTATCAATTTATGTTTTCCATTATGTGTTAGAAAGGGAGTAAACCTATGTTTGTTCATATCCGAGACTTACATTTCCAATATCAAAATACTGATGAGCGAACAATTGACCAGTTTAATTTAACTATTAATCAAGGTGAAATTACGACTATTCTTGGCGAATCTGGCAGCGGTAAAAGTACATTATTAAGATTAATTGCCGGGTTAGAAATGCCAACGAAAGGTAACATTATGGTTGGTGATGACTGCATGTGCAGTCAGTCAAAGTTTGTTCAGCCTGAAAAACGTGGAATTGGCATGGTATTTCAAGATTATGCTTTATTCCCACACATGACTGTAAAGGAAAATATACAATTTGGCCTATTAAAGTGGTCACGCAAAGAAAAAAAGGCACGCTTGCAAGAAGTTTTAGAGCTAGTAAACTTAGAAGGCTACGAAAAGCGTTATCCGTATGAATTAAGTGGTGGCCAGCAGCAACGAGTCGCCTTAGCACGTGCACTTGCACCTAAACCTAAATTATTACTCTTTGATGAACCTTTCAGTAATTTAGATGCTGATTTACAAATTAAAATTAGAGAAGAACTACGTAAAATTTTAAAAACAACTGGAGTAACCTCTATTTTTGTAACCCATGACCAGGAAGATGCACAAGCACTAGCAGATCGCATAGTCATTTTAAAAAATGGTCAGATTACTGATACAGGAACTCCTGAAGAAATCTTCGGTACAGACTGCGACATTTCTGAGCGATTAGCCGTTAAACCAAGAGTGCTGTCGAAGTTATAACTAAACTCCCTCTCGCTTTAAACAAGCGAGAGTTTTTATTTTGCCTACCTCCTCCCCTCTCTCTGGAAATGCGAACAGTTTTCTAGCAGATGCATACAGTTCTCCCTGATATGCGAACAGTTTTCTCCCAAATACGGACAGTTGAACTACAAACGTGAACAGTTCCTGCGAAAATACGAACAGTTTCATCGAAAATGTGGACACTTCGTTCGAAAATGTGGACAATCAATTGATTGAACACGACCCCAAGCTGTCTTAAATCTTTGCTGTTACTCCGCCTAAGCAGGTTATTCGACATCAACTTGGAATTGTGATATTATTTAGCCTAGCGAAATAAACGTGTTCCGAAACATTAGAAAGAAGGGTCTATATAATGGATCAGCATTCACGAGCAAAGCGTAATTTGGCGATCATGTGGTTCGCCAATTTTTTTGTGGCAGGTAGTATGACAATGGTGATGCCGTTCCTCTCACTTTATATCGAGACGTTCGGCAATTTCTCAGATGATTATGTACAAAAATGGGCAGGATATACATTTGGAATTACATTCTTAACCGCGTTCTTAGTATCCCCGCTCTGGGGTCGTATAGGTGACCGTTACGGAAGAAAACCAATCCTAATCATAGCGGCATTTGGTTTAGGTACAAGTGTCTTCCTAATGGGAGAAGTTCAAACGGTCTTTCAATTATTTTTACTAAGATTTGTCATGGGTGTCTTTACTGGGTTTATCCCTTTATCACAGGCGCTCATATCGACTCAAACTGAAAAAGGCATCTCTGGGCGCGTTTTGGGGACGCTACAAACAGGTACCGTCACTGGTACGCTAATGGGACCGATGCTTGGTGGTGTATTAGCCGATACATTTGGTTATGCTCAAGCCTTTCAGTTCACATCAGGTACTATTTTCTTAGCAGGCGTCCTTGTCATCATTGGATTAAAAGAGTTCAAAGTAAAAGATGATGAAAACGAACAAGAAAGTTATTCTAGAAAAGAAGTAGTAACTTTTATTTTAAAACAACCGATGCTAATTTCAGTCATCATTCTATCAATGTTTATCCAAGTGGCTCACTTCGCGGTGCAGCCGATTCTAGCACTGTATGTCAGTGAATTAAATGGTCCGGAAAACTTAGCATTCATTTCAGGAATCGCATTTTCCATAACTGGACTTGGTAACTTACTTATGACGAGACGCTGGGGCCGTATTGCCGATAAAGTCGGTTATGAAAAGATCCTAATTGCATTGCTCTTAGCAGCTGGATTAGTTTATTTACCTGGTGCGTTCGTTACTGAAGTATGGCAGCTTGTTATTGTGAGATTCTTGCTCGGAGTCACACTCGGCGGAATTATTCCGGTTAGAATGGCATACATTCGCCAGGTCGCACCAATTAACATGCAAGGTGAAGTGATGGGTTACAATACAAGCCTCCGATTCTTAGGTAACATGCTCGGACCTGTCTTAGGCGGAGTGGTGGCTGGTTTTTACAACATTTCATCTGTCTTTATCATGACAAGTGCAATGCTATTTGCCTGTGGTCTTATTCTCTTTTTCATCAAATTCAGAGAAGATCATGCAGAATCATCGGTTCGTTCTAGGACCAAGCATTCTACGTCTTAAAAATTTACTAATATAACTTATTTGTCATAAGTATGAAATTGTCTTAAAATACAAACAGGAACTAAGAAAGTGAGGGAGTCTCCATGAAAAAAGCGTTAGTATTAGCTGGCTCTGACACCAGTGGTGGAGCAGGCATTCAAGCAGATATTAAAACATCTCAAGAAATTGGCATCTATCCGATGACAGCTTTAACAACGATTGTTGCACAAAACCCATCGACAAGCTGGGCGCATGATGTGTATCCAATCGAGCTTGATACAGTAAAAGCACAACTGCACACGATTCTAGATGGTGTAGGTGTTGATATTATGAAGACAGGTATGCTTCCAACAGCGGAAGTGATCAAACTTGCGGCTGAGGTGATTGAGAAGCATAACTTACCGGCTGTTATTGACCCTGTTTTAGTGTGTAAAGGTCAGGACGAAGCTCTACATCCTGAAAACTCTGAAGCATTACGTGATGTTTTAGTACCAAAAGCACTAGTGACAACGCCTAACTTATTTGAAGCAGGACAGCTGGCAGGTATGTCGAACATCACAACCGTAGACGAAATGAAAGAAGCTGCTAAACGTATTTACGAACTAGGCGCTAAAAACGTCATCGTCAAAGGCGGTTCAGAAGTTGAAGGCGACAAAGCTGTTGATGTATTTTATGCTGGGGATGAGTTCATCTTAATTGAAACAGATGCCATCGACACAACTTACACACACGGTGCAGGCTGCACATTTGCATCTGCGATTACGGCTTATATCGCCAAAGGGCAAGAGCCTTTAGAAGCCATTAAATCAGCTAAAACATTTATTACAAATGCGATTGAAGGCGCATCAGAATTAAATCAATATGTAGGTTCGGTTAATCAATTTGCGAATCGCCATAACCACGTTAATGTCTAAAACTGGGAGGTCGGCTTGTGCCGATTTCTCGGTTTTTTTTAATACACAAAACCATTGAGAGGAGAATGCTAAATGGCTAATAAAATGAATGTTGAAAGCTTTAACTTAGACCATACAAAAGTCAAAGCACCTTATGTTCGCTTAGTTGGTGTTACGGAAGGCCCAAACGGAGACAAAATCCATAAATATGACATCCGTTTTAAACAACCCAATAAAGCGCACATGGACATGGATGCCCTACATTCTATCGAACATTTAATGGCCGAAAATATTCGTAATCACTTAGATCATGTCGTTGATATAAGTCCAATGGGTTGTCAGACTGGGTTTTATCTAGCCGTATTAAATCATGATGATTATGATGAAATTTTGAATGCATTAGAGCAAACGTTTAAAGACGTTTTAGCTGCTGATGAAGTACCAGCCTGTAATGAAGTTCAGTGCGGATGGGCCGCAAACCATAGTCTAGAAGGTGCTAAACAGCTCGCTCAAGAAATGTTAGATCAACGAAGCGATTGGGAACAAGTCTTCGGAGATGACTAAAAACTCGAGCCGTGATGCTTAACATCACGGCTCATTTATTTAGATATGTGGATACCGCTTCAATTGGTCTCGTTGATGAATCTCTATTCCCCTAGATAATAAATAAAACGAAAAAATGGTAAAAACAAATGCTGCAAGCGGATACCATATAATCCATTCGTAATTATAAAGAAACGATTGCCACTGTCCGATCAACCCTGCCCATTCATTTGTTTTAGAAAGGTAAACCTCAGGACCATGCAACCTTAGAATTGTTCCACCTAAAAATAACTTAAAGATCCCTAGCTGACCAATCAGAGTCAGTGTAAGAATCATTTCTTTTACCATCATCGATAAAAGGGTCCCTTTTAGATGAGGGAAAACTTGCTTAGTGGTCACCCACCAAGGACTGGCGCCTAATGACTTAGATGCGGTTATAAACTCGTTCTTTTTCAGTTCAATAGTCTTACTTTTAGTTGCCGAAAACACCCCTGGAATGCCGATTAACACCATTAGGACGGTTTGAAGAGTAGTTAGTTCAAACACGGATAATGTAGAATTAATGGTAATTCCGACTAACACGAAATATAACACTAAAAATTGCGGGATTCCCCCTAACAAACCAAAACCGAACCCTAATTTATTCGATTTAGAATTGTTCAGATTTCCAACTAAAATGCCGAGGCCTCCACCAACGACAACTCTTATAAAGGCTACGAATAAACTAATAAAAATCGTATATTTCGCTCCATACAATAACAACGTCAATATATCATAACCCCACTGATCCGTCCCAAATGGATGCTTAGCTGATGGTGGCGCAGGGTTTGTAACCATTTCATAATCTTCACCTTGTGAGATATACTCTACTTCCATTGTGTAATTATCATCATATGGCGCAATAAATGGTCCGATAATTGCGATGATGATCAGTATTAGAGTTAAGCTTAACCCTGTCCAAAGTCTCCAATTAGTCATTAGCAAAAATCCTTTCGAGAAAACGAATAAATAAGGTTAGACATAGGTATAAAAGCATATAGACAACCATTAATGCGATCAGCGTATTGACCGTTAAATTAAACTGATACGAGTAATTATTAAAAATAAAAGCCGATAAGCCATTGATATTAAACAAATACTCAACTATAAATAGGTTTGACATCATAATCGCAAGTATTTTATGTAAGTCTGCTTTTAAAAATGGCAATACATTTCGGATAACATGGTTGAAGATAATAGGTAACCGCCTTATTCCTTTTGCTTTTGCATTTAAAATGTAGTCTTCTCCCATCACATCAAATGTTCTCTCAGATAAATTACGAATTAGATAAATGAGCGGTATTAAAATCATCACGATTAATGGCAATAGTACAGCTGGTTCTTCAGAAGATTTCGTGGCCACTCTTGATACAGCAACTCCGTATTCCTCGTAAATATAAACAACCACTAGTTGTAAAAAGATAATCATGATGAAGTCTGGAATGACACTCAAAAAACCTATTACATCTTTAACCCATTCCTTTTTAGTCAAACTAACCCATATCGATAAGACCAAAGATAATGAAATTGCAATTAAAGCAGCTACTAATAAGTATAAAAATGAGGTCATAAAATGACTTGGTACATCTGCAAAAAAGTGCTGAGTCCGATCCTTGCCTTCTGTATATGTAAATGATTCTCCTGACAAAACCCCGTTAAAGTATGCTAACGTTTTATCATAAATGATGGACCATTCAATGAGTAGTGAATCACCGAAAATTGTTACAGTTAACGGTAAGCTAGCTAATATAAAAATGACAGCGCCAACTAAACACAATGTTGAGATCGTTCGATACATGTCTATTCCCCTATAATTTAAAAAGAGCCTGTTGGCCCAATTTGTCTAAATATATTTAATTTTATAATAACATTTATTCATCAAATTGTAAGCGACTTATAGTTATTTTGTAGGATTACTAGTGAATCATACTTCTTGCCTAATGGTAATTTTTAAAACAATTTATAGTAAGTAACAGTATTGAAACTGCATATTTAAACGTGTTTTGAACCACCTTAATAATGTAATCCAAATTATAAAGGAGGAATGACTATGCATCAGCAACAGAACCCAAATAGTCAAATGAAAAACTCAAATCAAATGCCAGCTCAACAAAGCCATTCAGCACATGAAATATACGATGTAAAAGAAGTATTAGGTGGTTTAATCGGTACAATGGAGCACTACAAAATTTACGAACAAGGTATTCAAGATCAAAATTTAAAAACGATCTTAAACAAGCAACATCAACATTTAAAGCAAACCTATAACACACTAGTGGATGCTTACCAATCTGGACAGCGCCCTCCCCAACCGACAACCACTTATAACATGGAATTAAGCAACGATGTTACTTACGGTTTAACTCCAGGTCAACCTAAGTCACCTAAGGAAAACCCTTCACAGCTTAATGATGAATGTTACTCAGGATTTATGTTAGGTCATTTGAAACAGTGTGCATCAGGTGCAACCATGGCAGCTCTTGAAGCAACAAACCCTGTTGTACGTCGTGTGTTACAGGACAGTATTCCTAACATTTGTGAGATGGCATATGAAATTTTCTTATACCAAAATGACAATGGCTATTATCAGGTGGCACAGTTTGATCAACAAACTCAAGATCAACTGCTTAACGGTTTTACTAAAGCATCACAACAACAACATTAGCGTTTAAAACCCGTCCTATTTGACGGGTTTTTTACATATTCTTAGAAAATAAATTAATTAATTCGATTAATTTTTTGGACAAGGGGTAAATAAAACCAAAGGAAGCTGATTCTAGTGGCAAACAACCAAGGAAAGAGTGGCGAAAACCGCAAAGAGAAAACAAACAAGGAATATGGCCGTCAAGGTAAATACGCAAAAGGAAACAAAGAGAATAGCGATTCAGATGAGTAATTTAAAAAGAAGCATTTGCATCCAGCGCAAATGCTTCTTTTTTTTTGAGAAGGTCTTCTTTACTGTAATCCGACAACTTGAAGATCTTCCGATTGTAAATAATCTAAAATTTGCGGCAAGGCTTCTACCGTATCAGGATTTTCATGTAAAATGTAGATGCCACCTGCAGAATCAACGGTATAAAAATAGTCTAGAATATCTTGGGCTTCAGCTCGATTCCAGTCTTTAGGGTCTCGGTTCCACATGACCATCTTAAGGCCTTGATCTTTCACCACTTCAACGACTTCTTCATCTGCAGAACCAAACGGCGGTCTGAACAACTCTACTTGATGACCGACTAAGCCTTCGAGCCCTGTAACTGCCTCTAACATATCATTTTCTAATAGTTGAGGCGTAAGCTCAGTCAAATTGTTATGTTCATAAGAATGACTGCCCACCATATGCCCTTGGTCCTTGACATAATGAACAATTTCAGGGTGTTCCTCAATTTTCTCACCTATAAAAAAGAATGTCCCAGCTACTCCCCGTTCTGACAAAATATCAGCAATCACTTTTGTGTACTCCGAAGGACCATCATCAAAGGTTAAGGCTACGTATTGCCTTGGGAGTGATGAAATATAATCTTGATCCACTTTGTACACAGGAAATGACCTTTCCTCATCAGCAGCTAAACTTGACGACAAACTCGTAATACCAATTATTCCAACAATAAATAATGATTTTATCATAATCATGCCTCGCTTTCCAAAAGGCATTTTGAATCGTGTGTCATAATTTATCCAAATCCGATAAAATTATTCATCATAACCCGTTTCAATAGAATTCACTGAATACCAGTGATAAAATTTAAATATATGAATTTTCGCCCGAGAGAGCTATTCTCTCGGGCCTTCTCTATAAATAAGGGGTGATCTGATGCAGCGCGCTTGGATNACATTAATTGAATGGCTGATGACCGTTATCGCCATTTTTATAAGCTTTTACTTGCTTATTATGGCCGGCGAAAAGCTACCAGTTGGCACGTCCTATGCCGTATTTGTCGGACTTGGAACAGCTGGTACAGTCGCATCTGATATCTTATTTTTCGACGAGCCCTTTAGCTTTGTTAAAGTCGGCTTTATTGTGCTTTTATTATTTGGAGTCGTGGGTCTTAAACTAGTCACAATTGAACGAGGTGAAACTTAATGTACTGGACATCTTTGATTTTTGCAGGCATCTTTGAAATGTTAGGCGTTTTAATGATTAATGTTTACCATCAGAAAAAAACATGGTCGTCACTCTTTATGCTTATTTTAGCCTTCTCGTTAAGTTTTGTACTTCTATCCGTTGCCATGACCGTTTTACCTATGGGGACAGCGTATGCAATTTGGACTGGAATTGGCGCTGCTGGTGGAGCCATAGTCGGAATTATCTGGTTTAAAGAACGTGCGACAGTTTTTAGAATATTATTTATTTCAGTTATTATCACAGCGACAGTCGGTTTAAAATTAGTGTCGCCTGCTTAACCATTCAGAATTTAGTTCTGAATGGTTTTTCTTTATCCCCCTTCACCTCCCGCCAAATCAAGGATTTACAATTTCTTAACCTTATCTTTACACTTACTTTACAGACATTTGAAACAATCCCTTTTATGATGAATTTGTAACGAAAAATTAGAACATTCCTAAGGGGGACATTCCAAATGACTAAATGGTCAAAGCTTTTCATTCTATCAATCTTATCTCTAGCATTAGTAGCATTAGCTGCTTGTGGATCCGATGAGGGTTCTATTGAAGCAGCAAGCGGAGACAATAATGAAAAAGGAAGTCAAGAATTAGAAGGTAGTGTTGTCATCGATGGATCTGGAACTGTTTATCCGTTAATGGCAAAAATGGCTGAGGAATACATGATTAATTCACAGCCTAACGTATCAGTTGAAGTAAGTCGTTCTGGTACAAGCGCAGGATTCGAGAGATTTTTAGTCGAAAATGGAACAGATTTTAATGATGCATCCCGTCAAATTAAAGAAGAAGAGAAAGCTAAAGCTAAAGAATTAGGAATTGAGTATAAAGAGTTAAAAGTCGCATTAGATGGTATCTCAATTGTCATCAACCCTGAAAATGATTTCGCAACAGAATTAACTGAACAGCAAGTCAAAGATATCTTCATGGGTAAATATACAAAGTGGTCAGACATTAACCCTGACTGGCCAGATGAAAAGATTCAAACGTATGGCCCTAACGAAAACCATGGAACGTATGAGTTTTTCTACGAAGAAATTCTAGGTGAACAAGACCTAGCATCAAGCATTAATTTACAACAGGAATATTCCACTCTAGTTAAGCTAGTTTCAGAAGACAAAAATGCGATTGGTTTCTTCGGTTTTGGTTACTATGACAACAATAAAGATAAAGTAAAAGCCGTTAAAGTAGACTTTGGTAACGGACCTGTAGCTCCGTCGCTTGAGACAATCGCTGAAGATGGTCCTTATGCAAACTTTACACGTCCAGTATTCACTTATTTAAATGTTAACCACGCAAAAGAGAAGCCTCAAGTACTTGATTATGCCATTTGGTTAATGGAAAACGTCAATAACTATGCTGGTGAAGTTGGCTTTGCTCCATTGCCAGATGAGGAAACTAAAAAACTAGCAAACGAACTTAAAGAATTGAAGTAACCACTAGAATGAGAGCTTCAATGCTCTCATTTTAGTTTGCTTTTTTCCTTGAAAGGAGGAAAAGTTCTTATGACATCACGAAGCGAATCAGTCCAAGACATGATTGAACAAAAACGTAAATCCAAAAATTTATCATCACTTTTTGAAAAACTTATTCCATCAATATTATTTCTATTTGCTCTTATTTCTATTTTAACGACCATTGGTATTATTTACACATTACTCAGTGAAACGATTGAGTTTTTCAAAAGGGTTCCTATAACAGAATTCTTCACAGGAACTGTGCTAAAACCTTTAAGTCAGAACCCAGAATTCGGGATTTTGCCTTTAATTAACGGGACGATCATGTCATCCCTCATTGCCATGTTAGTAGCTGGCCCAATTGGCATGATGGCTGCAATCTATTTAAGTGAATACGCATCAGATCGCGTCAGAAGAACATTGAAACCTATGCTAGAAATTTTAGCCGGTATTCCTACAATCGTATATGGGTTTTTCGCCTTTACGTTTGTGACACCTTTACTAAGGTCTATTTGGCCGTCAATTGATGCCACGAATATTTTAAGCCCTGGAATCGTCATGGGTGTCATGATTATTCCAATGATCGCATCCTTATCAGAAGATGCAATGAGTTCAGTACCGAACTCTATTCGCGAAGGTGCTTTTGCATTAGGTGCAACAAAGCTCGAATCGACTTTTAAAGTTGTGATTCCAGCTGCCTTATCTGGTATTATTGCTTCATTTATTTTAGGAATCTCCCGTGCAATCGGAGAGACGATGATTGTCACCATTGCAAGTGGAAGCTCGAAAAACTTTACGTTTGATATTACTCAGTCAATGCAGACAATGACTGCATATATCGTAGAAGTCGCTGGTGGTGAGGCCCCGGCTGGTTCAACTATTTACTTTAGCTTATATGCCGTAGCGATGACCTTGTTTGTTTTCACATTACTCATGAATTTACTAGCACGTTACGTGTCCCGTAAATTTAGGGAGGAATACTAACATGAACTATGTAAACCTAGAGCAAGTTCAAAAGAAAATGAATACACGGATCTTAAAAAATAACATCCTTAAATATATATTCTTTATTGCAACAACGATTGGTTTAGTCGTATTAGCAGCATTAATTATTCAAGTGTTAACACAAGGACTTAGCGCCATTAATATGGACTTCCTAACAGGACGTCTATCTACTGAAGCAAGCCGTGCAGGAATTATGGGAGCAATACTCGGAACCTTTTGGTTAATGGCCGTCGTTATTCCAGTGACTTTAATCGTTGGAATTGGATCAGCTTTATACCTTGAACTTTACTTGAAAAGAGGAAAAACTCAATCGTTGATCCAAACCAATATCGCCAATTTGGCCGGCGTTCCGTCAATCGTCTATGGAATATTAGGATTGACCATTTTTGTCCGTGCTATGGACTTTGGAAGTATTGTACTTGCAGGTGGCCTGACCCTATCATTGCTCATTTTACCGATTGTCATTGTAGCAGCGCAGGAGTCAATCCGTTCAGTGCCACAGCATTTAATAGAGGCATCGTATGGAATGGGTGCAACTAAATGGCAAACGATCAGACGTATTATTCTACCTGCCGCTTTACCCGGGATGCTAACAGGGGCTATATTAGCCATTTCTCGTGCAATTGGTGAAACAGCGCCGCTAACGGTCATTGGAATTCCAGCACTACTCATTCCGTTTCCGGAGGGTATCTTTGATAAGTTTACAGCATTACCAATGCAAATTTATTACTGGACATTAGATTCAACATTAGTCGATGCTTATGCGAATCTAGCTGCAGCTACGATCATTGTATTACTCGTTCTGTTATTTGCACTAAATTCGATTGCGGTTCTTATTCGTAATAAATTTCAACAGCGTTATTAGAATAATGATTCGCTTTGGTGGACACTTTCATTTTAATAAAAGGAGTGACTCACATGAGTACAGCAACACTTAAAAAGGAACGTATTGAACAGACTCCACAAACTGAACAAAACATCGTTTTTAACTCGAAAAGTTTAAATTTATGGTATGGGGAAACGCATGCATTAAAGGATATTAACCTAGCCATTCCAGAAAAAGAAATTACAGCTATTATTGGACCATCTGGTTGCGGTAAATCAACGTACCTTAAAACATTAAACAGAATGGTCGATTTAGTCCCTTCTGTTAAAACATCTGGAGATATTGAGTATCGTAACCGAAATATTTTAAATAAAGACTTTAAAGTTGAAGAACTTAGAACTCGCGTTGGAATGGTGTTTCAAAAGCCAAATCCTTTTCCGAAGTCCATTTATGAAAATGTAGCATACGGCCCTAAAATACACGGAATTCGAAGTAAAAAATTACTTGATGAGATCGTCGAGAAAAGTCTAAAAGATGCTTATATTTGGGATGAAGTGAAGGATCGTCTTAAGGAAAATGCTTATGGACTTTCAGGTGGTCAGCAACAACGTCTATGTATTGCACGCACGTTAGCTATAGAACCAGACGTCATTTTAATGGATGAACCAACATCTGCTTTAGACCCAATCTCAACATTAAAAGTTGAGGAGCTTGTCCAAAAACTAAAGCAGGACTACAGCATTGTGATTGTCACACACAACATGCAGCAAGCTGCTCGAATTTCTGATAAAACTGCCTTCTTCTTAAACGGAGAAGTTGTAGAATTTAATGAAACAGAAACGTTATTCTCTAACCCAACAGACCAGCGTACGGAAGATTATATAACTGGTCGCTTCGGATAAATCTTATTAATTGAGAGGGGCTTGTACTATGGTAAGAGAGAATTTTGAAGATCAATTAAATGAACTGAAGCAACGTGTGTTTAAGATGAGCGAAATGGCTAAAACGTCTTTAACAAAAGCAACGTACGCTCTTGAACATCAAGATTCTGAGCAAGCTCAAGATGTGATCAATCAAGATGAAAAAATTAATTCTATTGAAGATAATATTAATGATGATGCCATTTGGTTAATTGCACAGCAGCAACCAGTTGCTAAAGACCTTAGAAGACTCGTTATGACATTAAAAGCAACGAATGATATTGAACGAATTGGAGATCTTGCAGTTAATATTTCGAAATCCGTGATCAGGATTGGAAAAGCAGAGCTTCCAGAAGAAAAGCAGCAAGTTCTTCATACGGCATCTGTCGTTAAACAAATGATCGATTTAGTCATAGATGCCTATATGAGCGAAAGTATCGAGTCTGCTTATGAAATTTCAAGAATTGATGATCAAGTGGACCGTGAATATGGAGAATCTGTTGAAAAACTACTGAAGCACATGACGGAACATCCTGATGAAATCAACCCTATCACACAACTCGCCTTTATCAGCCGGTATTTAGAACGTGCAGCAGATCACGTTACAAACATCGCTGAAGGCATCATTTATTTAGTCAAAGGAAAACATGTAGATTTAAATACCTAATCCCCTAATTGATATAGATTACCCCCTAGAAAAACTTGGCTGAAGGCCAAGTTTTTCTTATAAAATTTCAGGGTTTGTTTAGTGGTGTAATCGATGGGTATTTGTGATGATACTTGGTGACCCACACCATCCTTGATTGAAGCATTTTCACTAGACAAGTTATCTGTATACTAGACAATTCAAGGGTTTTACTAGACGATTTTGAGAATTTACTAGACAAATTCGAGAAATTACTAGACAAGAATGGGAATTCATTAGACAAAACTGAAATTTTTCTAGAAGATTTTTTCAAATACTAGACAAAACTTAACCCATTAATCATTCAGGCCCCTTCCATCCAGAATCCTAAGCATGTGCTTTTCGATTCTAGATTTTCTTGTTTCTGATTTTTTAGCCTTAGAGAAATAAATGATATAGGCACGCTGCCTTCCTGGTGTTAATGATTCAAAAGCTTCTTTAAAGGCAGGGTTTTCATCAAATTTTAATTGTAGTTCTTCAGGCATCTCATCTTCTCGCCTATTAGGTTTAGGATCAAGTCCAGCTTTTTCATGTTCGATAGCTTCTTCTAAATATGACTTAATAATTGTTTCAATCTGATCTATATTTTGTACATTAGTGAAACGCAGTTGACGCTGTGATTGTGAATGCTCACCTGGTTTAATCAACAAATGATGAGGGTCCTTTAATAGAGTTCCATTGAAAAACATAATGGCACAATAATGTTTGAATCCTTGTATTATAGCGACATTACGGTTGTCCACCATATAACAAGGCTTGCGCCACTTGAGCTCTTCCGTTAAACCACAATCTAGCATCATCGATCTTAACTTTTTTATCTCATCACGCCACATATGTACATGGCTTAAATACTCATCAACTTTAGGATCTATACGATTTGTCACGCTAACAGACACCTCACAGTTCAAGTTATTAGCTAGCTAACTTGTGCGACTCACTTCCCTAACTCTGTCTCTTAAAAGTTTGACTGTTTCTAAATCATTAGAAGTACCAAGCTCAAACTCCTCTTTATACGACTCATGACCTTTACCAGTAATGACAACCCAATCTCCGTCTTCTGCAAATTCAATTGCCCTCTCAATCGCTTTCGTTCGATCGTAGATAACTTCACCTTTTCCATAATTCTGATGGAATTCATTTAAGGTTTCTTCCATTTCTGACATAGTTGAGTTATTTAAGTCATCTAACGTTAGAATATAATAATCACTAACCTTTGCTGATTTATCCATCATGGCCTTCCTTTTCGAAGGGTCACGTGAACCGCGAAAGCCAAAGACATGTATAACTTGATTTGCACCGGCCCCGTGTTTAAACAATGATAAAAACCTTTTGGTGTATGTGCATAGTCGACAACAATCGTTTTATTTCCTGGGAAATTGACAATTTCAAATCGCCCGCTTACATTTTCCACATCATTTAACGCCTTAACAGATTGCGCTCGATTCAATTTAAATATATCCCCAACTAATAAACTAAAAGCAGCATTAAACCGGTTATGCAAACCTGGCATTTTCAAATCCAGTAATACGGTAGAACGATCACTCTTAATTGTTGCACTATGGTGATGAGGGCTAACGATTATATCAGCTACTGAACTGATGCCAACTGAATAAACGTCGGTCCCTTTTTCTTTTAATAAGGCATAAGCTCTCCCGCCCCATTCATCATCAATATTCACGAAAGCCTTTCCATTTTGTTTTAATAAACCAAAAATTTTAAATTTAGACTCAAAATATTCAGCCATACTGTAATGATAATCTAAATGTTCTGAATCTAAATTAGTAAAAACGGCTGCATCTAACCTAAGCCCTTCAACACGATGCTGTTTTAAAGCATGTGATGAAATTTCAACAATGACCACATCATCTTGGCTTTCATAAAGTAAGTGTTGTAGTGCGGCAGTGCCAGGAGTTGTGTTTTAACTTTTATAAGACGTTCCATTAATGAAATATTCAATCGTTCCAATTAATCCGACTGAATAACCATTAGCTTCGAATACAGCTTTTAGCATATAACTAGTCGTCGTTTTTCCGTTCGTACCCGTAACACCAATTACTTTTTTATGAGAAGAAGGGTGATGATAAAACTCACATAACATACGTCCTAAAGCCTCTTTACTATTTTCAACTTGAACATAAGGTACCGTTAGAGTTAAATTGTCTTCACCTACTATAATCTGGGCTCCATTTCGAATAGCCTCATCTATATAAACATGTCCATCATGCGCATAACCTTTGACAGCTACAAACATCGACCCTGGTTTAACTTCTCTTGAATTGTCTGTAATATGATTTATATCTAAATCAGGTAGTTCATTTTTATATAAAACGTTTACCTGTTTTAAAATTTTACTTAAATTCATCGTTGGTTCCCCCAAACTATTCATACCTTAGTCTAGTTTACCCCATATTGCATCAAGAATAACTCAATCAAAAGTACATTTATTTTGTCAATTTCTACCGAAAAATGTTGGATTTAGAAATCTAAATGTACTTCTAATTAAGCAAAAAAAGCTCCGGGTTCCCTCCCGAAGCTTAGAATATTAAGATGTTGCCTGTATAGGCTCATCCATTCTCTTTTGTTTACGCTTTTTCGTTAATAAATAAAAAATCGGTGTATCTAAGACCGCAATACCTAATTTGATCACATACTGACTTAAAATCATGATCCAAATATTTGGAACAGAACCGATGAAAGCAATCGTGATAAACACGGTTGTATCAATTAGCTGTGACGATGCTGTACTGATATTATTACGAAGCCATTTATGACGAGTATTGGTCAGCTTTTTTAGTTTTGAAAAAATCACAACATCTAAATACTGTGACGTTAAATAAGCTGCTAGCGACGCAATAACGAACCGTGCATTTTGACCTAACAATGTTTCGTAAGCCTGTTGTGATTCCTGAGCAAATGGCGCAGCAGGAAGCATCTGTCCAAAGAGGATCATAACACTGGCAAAGATTTGGGCAATAAACCCAAAAATAATCGTCTGCTTTGCTTGTTCACGCCCATAATTCTCATGCACAATGTCCGTGATTAAAAATGTTACAGCATACACAACGACTGCCGCTGGAATCGTCAAGTTTTCACCTAGCATGACTATTTTCCCTGCAATGACGTTGGCAACCACTAAGCTACTAGCAAAAATAACATTAAGTAAAATTAACTTCTGATCTTTACTCATCATGTTCACGCACCGCTTTAGTCGTTAGTTCAATACCACCACGTGCTGATTGATAAACCGTCACTTCAACGCGTTTAGGCTCTATAGCATAGCTAACATCATCTGCGATTTGTGCTGCTAATGATTCACAGAATGCTCCTTGATCTCTAAATGACCAAAGATAAAACTTTAGCGATTTTGATTCAATACACTTATTTTTCGGCGTATATGTTATTTCAACCCGGCCAAAATCAGGCTGACCCGTTTTCGGACAAACCGCCGTAAACTCCAATGCATTAAATGTAATCTCCTGTACGTTCGGGGCATCAAATGCCTCGTTTTTAAGAATTTCGCGCCCTTCTTCAACGCTATTTGGTCTTGGCATTGGCCCAGACCTTGGTAAATAATAGTTTTCAGACATAAGTCTCATCTCCCTTAGTTTTGATTAAGCAGGATTTTCCGAACTGCTCGTGCCGAAGCACAAGTATATATTATACCAGACAATAAGCCAGTTTTACATAAGAAAAGCGTAGGGCGGTGATTGGGCGCATTACGCTAGATAGTGCTATACAACATAATTTATCAGAACTTAAGTTAAAAATTTTTATTATCTTACCTTGCAAGAAAAGCCCATTTAACGACCCTAAAATCAGATATATCTACCCCTTTTCAGAATTTATCTACCCAGAAATTTGTCGACGG
The DNA here is from genome assembly GCF_042685285.1 of Piscibacillus salipiscarius. Taxonomy (NCBI): domain Bacteria; kingdom Bacillati; phylum Bacillota; class Bacilli; order Caryophanales; family Bacillaceae; genus Piscibacillus; species Piscibacillus salipiscarius. Next base: position 21,680 of record NZ_JBHUMZ010000019.1, read on the forward strand.
AGTAAAAAAGCTATTTTATCTACCCTTTAAATGAGTATATCTAACTTTGTTAAGAAAAGCGCACCTTGCGTTAAACCTACATAATAAGCCGAATCATAGAAATTTTTATTCTTCCCTAGCATTTAAAAAAGACGGGGGTGTATCCCCGTCTTAATCAATCAAACCTTTATCCTGTAAAAATTGTTTAGCAACCTCTTCTGGTTTCATATTGTCAATGTCTACTTTAGCATTCATTTCTTGCATTTCCTTTTCAGAAATTTGACCAGCGAGTTCGTTGATGACACCTTTTAGATCTGGATGCTTTTCTAATGTTTCCATTCTAACGAGCGGAACGGCGTCATACTTAGGAAAGAATCCTTTGTCATCAGTTGTTGTCTGCAGATTATAACGTTCAATTCGGCCATCAGTTGTAAAAGCCGGTATAAGATCTACTTCTTTGTTATGAACCGCCTCATACATCACATTCGCATCTAGTGAATCCTTTCGGCTAAATTCAAATGGATACGTTTCAATCATAGCTTCATACCCATCACCTTCTCTTTCATAAAAGGCGTGCGGGGCTCCAAATGACATCTCTTGATTTTTTGATATATCAACTAAATCAGAAAACGTTTCGGCATTATATCCAGCGTCCTGGTGATAAGCTAGCGTATAAGTGTTTTCAAACCCTAATGGCTGAAGCCAAGTCACATTGAATTTTTCTTCATAACCTTCGCGAACCCGCTTCAAAACACTTTCTGATGATTCGCCTTCTTTTGCTTGCTCTTTTAACACAGCTTCAAGTCCTGTCCCCGTATACTCAACATAAACATCAATGTCACCTTTATCAATTGCAGGCGTGATCACTGCTACTTCACCTAAACCTTCTTCATACTGAACATTTAGGTCTGTGTGAGCTTCAACGTACTGTCCAATAATTTGAGGTAAAATATACTGTTCTGTCCAAGGCTTCCCGCCAATTTTAATGGTTTGCTCATCGCCAGAGCTACTACATGCAGTCACTAAAGCTAACAAAAGGGCCAATATCATTAATACAACTCTTTTTTTACTAAGCATAAACATCCTCCTACTGATCTATTTTCATACCTTTCGGCGTCGTTTTTTTCTCTAAATACTTTAATATATAATCGAATGCAATTGCTAGAAGTGCAACAGAAATGGCACCAGCTAGGATTAAATTAGGCTTATAACCTTGAAGGCCACGGTAAATAACATCACCTAATCCACCTGCACCCACAAAGGTTGCTAACGTCGCAACTCCAACAGTTAATACCGTCGCAGTTCGGATTCCCGCCATGATAAATGGTAATGCGAGAGGAATTTCAATTTTAAGTAACCGCTGATTTGCTGTCATTCCCATTGCACTAGCGGCTTCAATCATTGCTGGACTCACTCTTGAAATCCCTGTGTAAGTGTTACGCACAATCGGAAGCAGAGCGTACACCGTTAAGGCAATCAAGGCACTATTTGTACCAAGGCCAATAATCGGTACTAAAAATCCAAATAGCGCTAAACTAGGGATTGTTTGTAAAATAGCCGTGATACCAATAATCGGTTCGGCAAAACGCTTGGCTCTCGCAACCCAAATGCCTAATGGTAACGATATTAAACAAGCAATCGAAATAGATACAAATGATAACCATAAGTGCTCAATAAAAGCCGTTTGAATAAGATCACGGCGATCCATAACCGTCATAAAGAATTCATTCATCTAGATCACCTCTTTCTGAGGCCAATGCCTTAATAAAGGCATCTTTCGTTAAATAACCGATGACTTTATTTCCATCCGTAACTTTTGCTACGTCATACTGCTTTTCCACAAAAAGTTCCGTTAATGATTGCAGGGTTTCCGAAGCATCTATTTCGTATTGGTTTCCATCCGGTTGATTTGGGATTAACCAATCTTGATAAAATTTCACTGTTTTATGTGATGTTTTTAGGAATCTAGACATTCGATCTTTCCCAATAAAGGATTTCACAAAATCTGTTTTAGGATTTTGTAAAATATCATCTGGTGTTCCGTACTGCTCAACTTCCCCTTCTTTTAAAATAACAATTCTGTCAGCTATTTTAAGTGCCTCATCCATATCATGTGTCACAAAGACAATCGTCTTTTTCAGTTGTTTATGTAAAGCTTTAAGCTGATCCTGTAATTGTTCACGGCTAATCGGGTCAAGCGCACTAAATGGCTCGTCCATTAAGATAATCTCTGGGTCACCAACTAATGCCCTAGCAACGCCTACTCTTTGCTGCTGACCACCACTTAGTTCAAGTGGATAGCGATCTCGAAACGTATCTGGTTCTAAATTAACCATTTCCAGCATTTCGTCCACTCGCTCATTTATTTGCTCATCAGACCACTTTAGTAATTTCGGAACGACTGAAATATTCTCAGCAATCGACATATGAGGAAACAATCCGATTTGCTGAATGACATACCCAATCGAACGTCTTAATTCAACGACATCTTGGTCATAAACAGAGACATCCTTGATGAGAATGTCGCCTTCACTTGGGGATATTAAACGATTAATATGCTTCAATAAAGTAGTTTTACCACAACCACTTGGTCCAATGATACACGTCAGTTCACCAGGGTTTAGTTTAAGATCAATTCCTTTTAAAGCCGTCGTGCCATCATCAAATGCTTTAACTAATTGCTTGATTTCAATCAACGATTCTCCCCCCTTAACTGTTACTTACCCTAAACTTTACCATTAAAATCATTAAAAAGAAAAACGACTCTATTTTAAAGAGTCGCTTTTAGTATGCTTATATAACAATTTTCAATCACTCATCACAAACTTTTTCAATAAATCGTTTTAAAACATGAACCGTCTGGGTGCAGTCATTAAGTGACGACCACTCTTTTGGGTTGTGGCTGATGCCGTCTTTACTTTGTGTGAAAAGCATTGCTGCTGGAACATAACGACCGACTACCATTGCATCATGTCCCGCACCACTAGGCAAGTAGAATGGATCTTGTCCTAATACCTCTTTGGCAGCCTCCCCTGCTTTTTGTTGCATATCTTGAGGAATCTCAACTGGGTCGACGCTCATTAGTTCATCAAGATCCACTTTAATATCGTGCTCGCCTGCAACAGCTTCAGCACACTCTTTGACTGAACGGACAATGGCATCTTTCCATTCTTTTTTGATGTCCCGAATATCAACTGTGAGCTCTACTTCACCTGGGATAACGTTCACCCCATTAGGTTTAACCTCGAGCTTTCCAACTGTCGCAACGCCAGAGTCACTAACCTGAGGCGGGAAGTCTTTCACTTTTTGGATGAAATCACTCGCGGCAACAAGTGCATCCTGACGGTCATTCATCGGTGTGTTACCAGCATGGCCTGCAGCACCTGTGAATACTACTTTTAGCCAAGTCGGACCAGCGATGCCAGTAACGACACCTGCCGGAAGCCCGGCTTTTTCTAGCCTTTTCCCTTGTTCGATATGGACTTCAATAAATGCATGTACTTGGTCTAAATCCCGTTTGGCACTTGCAACACTCTCTGGAGTTAAGCCTACACCTTTTAGAACTTCTTCGTACGAACGACCTTCATAATCTACTCGCTTGCGTTCTTTTTCCGAATCGATTTCACCTACAAAAGCTTGGCTTCCCGTTAAACCGCCATTAAACCTTGCTCCCTCTTCATCTGAGAAAATGACGATTTCAAAAGGTCGCTTCGGCTGATAACCTTGTTCACGCCACGCGGAGACGACCTCTAAAGCTGAAAGCACCCCTAATGGGCCGTCAAAATGCCCACCGTGAGGCACGCTGTCCACGTGCGATCCAGACAATACCACAGGCAAATCCTCTTGTCCTTCAAGTCTTCCGAATACGTTACCCGCTCCGTCCATCTCTACTTCTAGTCCTTCTTCCTCCATCCACTGCATTACCAGTTTTTTTGCCGCAAGCTCTTCTTGTGAAAATGCAATTCGAAGGCAGCCTCCCTCTTCAGTCCAGCCTGTTTTCGCAAGTTCAGCTAACCGGTGAGCTAGTCTTTCCCCGTTCACACCTGAATGTGTCCATTCATCGTTATACCCGTTCATAAGCTGATCGTAAAAATTCATTATGTGCCTCCTATTTTTCATCTATTTGTTTACTTAAGGTTAATAGGAAGAATAACCCAAAACTTACTAAAAGAATAGTTCCACCCACGATAAAATAGACTGTTACAAAACCGTCTGGTAATCCGAGTGGCCGAGTGTAGTAGATCCACATTCCAGTTGTTAATCCAAACGCTCCTAGAATGGCTGTCCATACGTGAGCCGTTGCTAATTTTGTTTTGACTTTATAAAAGATTTTATAAAATACAGCCCAAGCAAATAAAGAAAGCCAACCCACAACTAAAATGTGCGCGTGAACTGACTTGAACTGCAAATCCATAGACCCTGCCATATGTGAACCAATAAACGCTCCCACGACCGCAAATAAAGCTGAAAACCTTAATAACGTCGTACTATAATTTTGCATCTCCAAAACCCCTTCCAACGTGTTAAACTATGATTAAGTCCATTATGACATAAATATTGGTAGGTGAATGAAGAAATGATTAAACAATCTGTGAAAACCATGTGGGGACAATTTATTGAAACATTAAATCCACAAGAGGCTAAATTTGCGGATTACGAAGCGTGGCCTTTTGGTGATGGACCTGAGCTTGCAGAGGAATTAGCCGGGTTAGTTAAAAGCGGTGATAAAACGGCTACGTGCTCTTTATATCAATCCTATTTAGATGACTTAGAAGAACTACCAAAGGTTGGAGCTTATAACGTCATCACAGACTGGAACGGTAACCCGATCGTCATTACGCGTACAATGAAAGTCGAACTCATACCTTTTAATGAAGTTTCTGAGGAATTCGCTTATAAAGAAGGTGAAGGAGATAAAAGTTATGACTACTGGAGGCGTGAGCACATTAAATTTTTCAACCGTGAACTCGCTGAAAGTGGACGAACGTTTGATGAAAATATGTATGTCGTTTGTGAAGAATTTAAAGTTGTCTATGAGGGCTAACCTAATATGCCCTCATAGATTTTACTCACTTTCTCATCGAACTGATCCATTTGAACAATTCTAGCTTCTCTTAAGTATTCCTTGCCATCAACAAACAAGATTAATACAGGCACTGTGAAGATCGAAAACCGTCCCGCTACTTCTGGCACCTCATTGACTTCTATATGTCCAAGTTCAATTTGCGGATAGTTCTCCATTAGATTTTGAACTTGCGGAAGTAAACTATGACATACACTACAACCTTCACGGGAAATATACAAAAAGGATAACTGATGCTCTAATAGTTCATCCACTTCACTTAATTGGTGCAACCTTTTAAACTCACGCATTTAACCACCTCTATAAAGATAGACTGTCCACCTTTGAACAGTCTACTCTTGAGTTTCCTTATAATTTAATTCCACATATTGCTTAAGTTTATTCAAGTGTTCCCCGTCTTCTTTTTGAATAATTTTATTAATCACCGGTTTCGTAAGCAAGTTACGAATACCTTTTGTTTTGATTGTTCCTACAAAATGAACGTCTGTCCCTTCTTCAATTTCACTTAGTGTATAAGAATAATGAAGGTCAAGCCCATTTTGTTTACTATACGTTCCAAATGACGTGTTTGGCTCATAGTCGACCACTTCTAAGATATTTTCAACTTTTTGCTTTTGCTTACCAATGCTCCTAACCTCTTTGATCTTGGTGCCTACGGTCATTTCCTCATCTAACACCTCAACACTCTCAATGTGGTCTAGTACTTTGGGTGCATATTCGAATGTCGATAACACCTTAAACACCACATCAACAGGAGCCTTTATATGTACATCTCGTTTAAATCCCATCACATTCACCTCTATGATTATTCTATCATAAAAAAAGAATGCATAGCACAGTGTGAAACTATGATATAGCTAATTTAAAGCAACATTTCTAATGAGCGTGGTTTCAAATTTTATGGGTGTGTTTTCACTTCTAAGGGAGTATCTCACAATTTTATAGGTGTAAGTCCTGTCCCTACATAGACTTAATAAAGCTTTCACGCTAACCAGGCGCAAAAGCTTCAACTTAATCCTTATTGATTTGCGAACATTTCAATGATCTGAATAATAGCTGGGCCCAATAACACGATAAAGATACACGGAAAAATGAACATTACGAGTGGAAAGAGCATTTTAATCGGAGCTTTCATCGCCTGCTCTTCTGCTCGCTGTTTTCGGCGCTGACGAATTTCTTCTGACTGAACTCGAAGTGTCTGCACCATCCCAACCCCTAATTGCTCAGCCTGAATAATACTTCCGATTAACAGCTTAAGGTCATCAACGTTAATCCTTTCACGGACACCGGATAGTGCTTCTTTTCTTGTTTTACCTAGCTTTAATTCCTCTAAGCACCGAGTAAATTCAGTAAAAAGTACTCCTTTTTGTTTACCCACAACCTTACTGATCGCCGAATCAAAGCCCAATCCAGCTTCCATACTTACAGCTAATAAATCAATGAAATCGGGTAATTCTTTTACAGCCTGCGTTTGCCTTTTTGCTGTTTTCATTTTTAAATAGACGACCGGTAAGTAAAAAGCCATACCAAGCCCTAACAACACTAAAAATAACCCCCGTCCGAACGACACATTGCCTAATACAGACAACATACTGAACAATAACGGTAGGGAGACAACCAAAATGAGCTGAGCGATTCGATATTCAAATGGTGCAAGCCCCATTGGGTTACCTGCACGCAGAAGCTTTAGTTCTAACTTCTCTTGTCTATCAGCCGGCATATTTCTTCGGAACTTACGTTTAAATTCCTTAAGCTTCGGCTCTACTAATCGCTTAAATAAAGGTTCACGTTTGTCCACTGGTTCATCTAATGACGGAGTTGAACCATCGGCACCTAATATCATTGCTTTCCTCGAATGAACTTTTACACTTTTTTCCCTTCGGCTTAACAAGATGCCACCTATAATGAGCACAATCATGATCAAATACAAGAAAGGAACCATTCCTTACACCTCAATTGATGTTACTTTTTGAATTAAAACAAACCCAATAACCATTGATATACCTGCGACGACTAACAGTCCAATCCCTACAGGATGTGTAAATAAAACCGTGATGTATTCAGGATTTATTAAAAATAACATCCCCGCTAAACCAATTGGTAATAGTCCAACAACAACACCTGACATTTTACCTTGTGCCGTGAGTGTTTTAATTTGACCTTGGATTTTAATTCGCTCTCGAATCGTGAACACAATTTTTTCAAGAACCACAGCCAAATTCCCGCCGACTTGACGCTGAATGACAATGGCCTGAATCATGAGGTCTAAATCTTCACTTGGCACACGCTCTTTCATGCGATTGAGCGCTTCTTCAACTGATGAACCATACTGCATTTCTTTAATTAGTTGTTCCAGCTCTTCTTTTACTGGAGAAGGAGACTCATTCCGAACGTTTTGAATCGCCTGCGGAAAACTAAACCCAGCCCGAAGTGCACTTACAATAGCTGAGATCATTTCTGCCAAGTGATCATTGAACTGACTAATACGTTTTTTCTTCTTATAATTCAATACAAACTTTGGAAGCATTACACCAAAAATGGCCCCAACTAATATAAAAACAACGTGGCCAAATATCAGCTTAAACAGCCCTGCAAAGAACGCGACAGAGATCCACTTAAACATGATGAGCTCTTCTGGTTTAATCGGAATACCGGCCTGTTTAAGTTCAAGTTCCAGCTTCTGGGTCCGATCTTGCTTTTGAAGCCGTTTTCTAATTTTACTTTTTGTCAGGTTAAAATTAACCGCCATTTTGACTTTCTTTTTATGTTCGTCTGGTGGAGCTGGTTCTTCATCGTACAAATACTGCTTCATTCGCTCCTTCATCCGGCGATCTTTATAGAAAAATTTAGTTAATAGTGCAAGGAAAAACAACGTAGAAGTGAGCAACACACCGAGCCACATTAGTAAATTGATGCTCATTTAGCTCCACTCCTCTTCCTTTACAAACACATTTGTTGGAATATGAATATTCGCTTGTTCAAATCGGTCGATAAACTTAGGTCTAACCCCCGTTGGAACAAGCGCTCCTTGAATCTTCCCGTTAGAATCTATTCCTGTCTGTTCAAACTCAAATATATCCTGAAGGACAATGACGTCCCCTTCCATTCCTTGTACTTCCGTAATTTTCACGATTTTACGCGATCCGTCTTTTAATCTTGATTGCTGAATGATAAGGTCAATAGCACCTGAGATCTGATCGCGAATCGCCTTTATCGGGAGCTCTACTCCTGCAAGTAACACCATTGTCTCTAAACGAGATAACATATCGCGAGGACTATTCGAGTGGCCTGTCGCAAGCGAGCCATCGTGCCCTGTATTCATGGCTTGTAACATATCTAGCGCCTCTGCACCACGCACCTCACCAATCACTATGCGGTCAGGTCTCATACGAAGGGAGTTACGTACCAAATCCCTTATACTAATGGCCCCTTGACCTTCTAAGTTGGGTGGCCTAGATTCAAGCGACACGACATGATCCTGCCCGAGCTGTAGTTCAGCTGCATCCTCAATGGTTACGATCCGTTCATCATTCGGAATAAAATTCGATAAAACATTTAGTGTAGTCGTTTTACCAGAGCCGGTTCCGCCACTGACAAAAACATTCAACCTTGCTTTAACACAAGCATCTATAAACGTTGCCATTTCATGGGTTAACGTTCCAAAACTCACTAAATCGTTTATCGTAAAAGGGTCCGCAGCAAACTTACGAATCGTTAAGGTAGGTCCATTTAATGCGAGCGGTGGAATAATCGCATTTACACGCGAGCCATCTGGAAGTCTAGCATCTACCATTGGACTACTTTCGTCAATTCGCCTTCCTAACGGAGCGACAATTTTTTCAATGACATGAAGTACATGCTCATCATCACGAAAAGATAAATCTGTTAGCTCTAATCTGCCTTTGCGCTCACAATAGATTTGATCAGGTCCATTCACCATGACTTCCGAAACATCTTCATCCTCTAATAAAGGATTAATGGAACCATATCCCGTTAAGTCATTAACCAGCTCCTCAACGACTCGTTTTCTGTCAACGGTTCGATAATCATCTTTCTCCTTGATTAATTCGACGGCCAGTTCTTCAACAACAGGCACAATCTCTTCTTTTGGCTGATCACCTTTTATTTCTTTTAAGATCTCTTTATGTAATGTTTGTTTGAATGCCCGGTCTTTTTCATCTAATACTGGACGAGCCTTCACAACCTGCTTTGGCTTCATTTCTTGTTTAGTTTTGTCAGATGATTGTGGCTGTGCTTCATCTTTCGAAACAGAACCTTCCTGATGAACAGCTTTATTGGGTTGTTGTGGCTGCTCTTGATTTTTTAAACGTTCTAATAAACTCATATCAAAGCCCCCAGTGAACTTCTATATTAGAAAAACATTCTGGAGATTAATGAATGTTTCTTTTTACTTGGTTTTGATTCCACTTGATCATCAACAATGGATTGAGCTAACTTAAAAATCTTTTTAGCTAAATCTGATTTTGAATGACTGATGACTGCCGGATCTCCTAAATTCAGTGACTGCATCGCAACTTTATTGTTATTAGGTATGTCATGGAGTTTATCAGCTCTTAGCATACCTGGTATTTCTTCGGCTTTTATCAAACTATCAAGCCCATGCCGATTAAGAAGCACGTCAAGCTTTTCGTTCATTTGAAGCTGATGAATGGTCTCAATTAACCTTTTCGTATTTTTTAACGATGCTACCTCAGGTGTTGTCACTGCCAAAATCTGATCAGCAACATCCATAAAATCTATAGCCGAATCATCTATTCCATGTCCACCATCAATGACAATGTAGTCAAATCGTTCTTTAAGCAAATTAAGTGTGTTCTTAATAAACTCACCATCGATTAACTCAGCGTACTCTGGCCGCTCCGGAGCAGATAAAACGTATACGCCGCTTTTATGTTCTACTAAATAATTAGTGATATTGTGTGAATCTAAGCGATCTTGTTCATCTAATAGGTCTTTCATTGTTAAAGTTGGTTGAAGGTCCATAGCCATCCCCACATCTCCAAATTGGAGATCGCCATCAATCAGTACAACGTCCTTATTTTTCTTGCTTAATGCGATTGCTAAATTTACAGCTAAAAATGTTTTCCCTACGCCGCCTTTGCCACTGCATAGAGTTATGATTTGAATCATATCTGCCATGTTTCTCCTCCCCAATAACCTTACTCTTCGCCTTCTGTTATTTTAGAATGAAGCGTTAAATGAATCGCACCCTGTTCAGCTGCATTGACCAAGGCAACTGAATCATCAGGCATTAGCTCTAAAGTCACCTGACTATACTCTGCCACTTCGGTTCCATCATCTAGCGTCGTCATTCGTTTCCCAACAGACAACACACGAATATTTTCTAGTAGTAAAACAGATTCCATTTGATCAAGAAGATTCTTAGATTCCCCATTTAATTTCTTATTTTTTGTCTCATCTTTAGTTTCATATGTAAAAATAACATCGACGTAATCTTCTGGTTGAATCAAATTCGAAACAGACCTCACAATATCTACACCAATAGAGACAGCCCGGTGCCCGTCTGTTACTTTTCGGGATACCCGTGCCTTCTCTTCCTGACTAGATTTTAGCCGATGAGATAACAAAAGCTCACCCGTCACCATATCGGCTGTCGCAAACTTTCCTTTAACTTCTTCTAAGGATTTGATTGCGGACGGATGAACCTGATCTTTTGGTAGCGTTTGAAATTGTAGGTCCTCTTCTGTTATTTTTTGATTTTCTTCAATATCCTGCGCTAGAGTAACGACATCAACCATTGGTGCTTCCTCAGTTGGTTCTGGCGTCTCAGATTGACTTGAATAGAAAAAAATGGCTGTTGTAAAAACTCCCATTAAAATCGCTAATAAAAATAATAATTTCGATTGCATTAAACTCACCTTACCTACTCTGTCAGACGTACGATGAATGCCCCACGTTCTGCTGCTTCATCTAGTTCAAAGCCTTGACCCGTTCGCTTAATAAACTCACCTTTAATCTCTTTTTCATTCCCATCCATCGGTTCTGTTAAATAAAAGTAAGCGAAACCTCTGATTTCTACTTCCTTCATTTGATTTTGGTCATGATTATGAGGTTTGTAAACGGGTATAAGTAACACTCTTGGACAATCTCGCTCATACATGTTGTCACAACTATTAATTAAAATATCTGTTGCGTTCTTCGTTTTACCGGCAATATTACCTGTCTCTGTTTCGACAATATCACCAACTTTTAATTCTTGATCAAAACCGTGAATTAACGTTTGTTCGTAGGTTTTAGCCCCGCCCCCTGCGAGTGCTAAAACACCGAAGTTACCTGTGTCGACTTCTTCTTCATCCACTTTCAAGGTGTATTCTTGCCCATACACAAGTTCAATGGACTCATCAATTCCAAGCGGAGCTGCCCCCATTGCCCGGCCCATTACACCAATTCTCGCTGTAGCTTTAACGTTTATATCTACGTTGTCGATTCCAAATAACTTCATGAACGTAAGCTCTGTTGGTTTCGTTAATCGAACTGTAACACGCTTATCTTTTACTACCACTGTATCTTGTAACGAACTTAGTTCTTCGTGATGTGTCAACGTCTCCTCGACAATTCCTTCTACAACCGTTTCATCTCTTGTCAGCTCTTGTCCTCCCGATAATGCAGCTGCATTTGCCGCCTTCTGGAGATGAGCATGTGTTGAATATAAAAGGCCACCATCGACAACGAGTCCAGTTAGCGCAAGCAATCCTGTAAACGCTAAGGCGACTAATAACGTGGCGCCACCTTTTTCACTTTTCCAAAACTGAAACATTTCGCCGCCTCCTCATCACTCAACCCTAATCGTTGAGTCGGCTGTTAGTTCTATAGAATCTCCAAACACCTCTTCGGCAAATGGTGTAATGGGTTCAACTGGATACGTTAAGGTGACCGTTACATACTCACCAGACTGCCGCTCAGCTTCTGCTGGAGTAACGGTGATCGTAAGTAAATCAGTATCTCCTGTTTCAAAATGCCCCTTCGCAAAATCAATAATTTCTTCATCTGTATAGCCAAAACCGCCAAGTCTGACTGATTCTTGAGCAGTGAAATGGAGGCCCGAATAAGAATACATCATCCTGCCGACATCAAATATGCCGACTAACATTAATATTAACAATGGGATGATCAGAGAAAACTCTACAATAGACTGACCATTTTCATTGCGCAACATATTACATCACCACTCCATTCAATAAGAACGATAAACAAGCGCCACCGACAATTGCGACCCCATATGGAAAAGTTCTTTTCATGGAGTCACGATCTGGCATCAATAATTGAATTCCATATCTCATGCTAGAAAGGGCGTAATAGAGTTTTTTAAAGATTCCTTTTTGAAACAAAATAATTGCAATGCCAATGATTCCTCCAATAAGCGCCATATAAAAAGCCGTAAGTAGCACAAATCCAGGACCTTTTATAGCACCAATAACCGCGAGTAACTTTACATCACCAGCACCCATTCCACCCATCAGATATGGAATTAATAGAAGCCCAAATCCTAAGAAAAAACCTAGGAAAAAGCTTTTCACACCATCAATTCCAAATAACAAAGGTTGCAGGAGGAGAGCAAGGAAGAACGCCGGAAATAATACTTTGTTGTAAATTTTCCTGTGCTTAAGATCAGTGATAAGACAAATAAATAAGACCGTAAATAATAGTAGATTTAATATCCATTCCATTGCTCGGGGCCTCCTTTCCTTTAAATTTAATCATTAGGTAGTAGGTTCTGTTGGCTTTGTTTGGAAGCTAGTAATAACATCATTAAATACTTTCATAATTTCTTCACCAAATGTAACTAATACTCCAACAACTCCAACAGCAATAACACCTAATACTAAGGCATACTCTGCCATACCTTGTCCTTCTTCTTCGCGAATCATATTTAAGAAAAGTTCTTTCATTACAACTCTCTCCTTTTAATTTTTATTTTCTATTTCTAAATAGTGACCGATTTGAATATTGGTACGCGACACGGTACCAGTGGGGAGTTCTAGTACCGAGTGCGCACCTTTTTTCCGTCTTCCGAACTTACCTGGAGGTAGATTTTCGTCGATATCGACTACGACTAAATCTTTCGTTAAATACACAACATCAATGGGGTAACGCATAAAATGTGTGTGTACCGATTGACAGGGTAAAATATGCAACCCGCAACCTGAGGCTAGCTCATCTGTAAACATTAATCCTTTAAGTCTTTTACTAAATGAGTAAGCTGGTCTAATATGACGTGCCACTTCTGCATCTGTACTCAGGTTGCGTAGGATCACGTTTGTCACCTCCATCCAAATTAAATTACCCCGCCATTACCGAATGACGGGGTTCATTGTAAGGTAGGAGCAATGGATGACCTACATAACCGGTCACTTGTTAAATAGGACGCCCATACTGCTAACTTACATCCCTGATCTTTCGGTAGCTGGCTGGCATTGTGCTCAAAATGCACAGAAGCCCCTGTAGCTTTGCGTCACTGGTTTTCACCAGTTTTGCCTTTATCGAGATTAGGTCATTTTAGATTTCTGACTAATCTCTTAACGACATATTAATTCATAACGAGATTCATAGAAATCCGTCAAATAAACTATAAAATTGTCGATTCACTTCCAATTTATGATTGGTCCTAGATTTTATTTGGGACTATATGTTATGTCTTTTTCCAGTCAGAATGTCGTAATTTGTCGAATGATGGTAATTATAGTTATTACATTAGGTCATAATACCTCAGCTTTATTATTACGAAATTTTTTCATTTTTTTGTCGGTTATTTTACAAAATAGTTCAAAAGTATTACTTATAAATGTAAAAAGTGTTATTCTCAGCAACTAATTGAAGTAGGAAGATAGGATGGATTTTGTTAAGATTAGGAGGGATAATGCTTTAAGAAAGCGTGATATCATGAACCGATTATTATTTTATCTATATACAAGCTATGCACTACTATTTATCTTAAATCTATTCATTGCTTGGGATGGGATCTTAACGATTCAAGGGGTTATTGGTGTATTGGCTTTAATCTTTTCTATTAGAGGGGCGAACCGTACCTACCAATCTATTGGAATCGTTTTTTTAATTATTGCTCTTGCTCTCATGGTTACATATGACCTGCCATTTCAAGATCTAGCAACTTATTTTACTTCAATGGCATTACTATTAACATTATTATATTTTATTCCGTTCATTAACCATTACATGATCGTTGGAGGTTATGAACAGTCACTTTTTAATTTACTTCAAAAAAATACACCTAATTTAGGGAAGTTTTATGTAAAGTCATACCTGACAAGTTATACATTAACCTTATTTATTTTTATTTCAACCATTCCATTAGTTTATTCGCTGGTTAAAGAGAAGACTGCGCATTTATCCAGTCAGGTGACCCACCAATTTGCAACGCGAGCTATTTTAAGGCCCTTTGCAGCAGCTAATACGTGGAGTCCTATTGAAGTCTACATCGCAATGGTTGTCGCCTTTACAGGTTCATCTTACTTAATCTTACTGCCCGTTTTATTTGCATTTTCAATCACTATGCTGCTGATTGATGCATCACTCGGCTATATGAAGTTCAAGCACATCACATTTGATGGGCCTGATGAAGACCAAGAAGACCTGCATGTGAATAGACGCCACCTTACATCACTTGCTGGATTTTTGATTTTATTTATTTTAGTAGCAGCGGGAGTGCATTTATTATCGGGGTTAGACTTCTTTGAATCTATTATATTAATTATTATTCCGTACACATTTTTATGGGCATACGCTACTAAAAAACAACGAACATTTATGCGTTATACACAAAAGGTTTGGGGCGATCACATTTGGACGATGCAAAATTTCATGGTGCTCCTGCTTCCAATTGGACTATTTAATGAGATTATTAGCCAAACCCCCATATTAGATGCTGCAATGACATCTTTCGCATGGCTTGAACAAACACCACTTCTGTTATTTATATTTATCCAGTTAAGCTCCATGGTGCTTGCATTCGTCGGGTTCCATCCGCTAGTCACTTTGAGCTTACAAGGGTTATTCGTCACACCATTTTTAGATACGATTAGCCCACTCAGTATCTCAGTTGTGATGATTGTATCCGTCATCGCTAATGATATGACCGGTACATTTAATATTCCTATTACAATGCTCAATCAATACTTTAAACGTAACCCATATCAACTGACGCTTTGGAACATTGGTTACGCCTTAACATTTGGTGGTGTAGGCGTACTCATTGCTTGGCTGCTTTTATGAACTTCACAAAAATAGCCACCAAACGCTTGGTGGCTATTTTTCCTGTTCGTTATACAATTTATCAAAATGGTGAACCATCTCAAAGTCTAGGTCCGTCATCCGCGCATTGACCATGATGAAATTTTAAGTGTAACAACCTTATAGTCAATCGCAATGTTCGGGTGGTGGTTCTTGCCTTCAGCATATTCAGCCACTTTTCGGACAAACTCAATTCCGTTTAAATAATCCTTAAACTTATAGCGGCGGCGAACCCAAATGTCATCTACTAACTTCCAGTCAGGAAGCTGATCGAGTTCTTGCTTGATTTGTTCATCAGTTAACTTTTCCATCATCATCCACCTCCTACTAAGAGTTTTCCCTACTCTATATTATTAAAACTGTCCCGCTATAACTACTGATGAGCATACCTATTGATAAGCTCTTGATCGATCCCTTTTTTCCTACCCTTTTTAGCCAACCATTTCAGTAATAATTTTAATATAAATGGTAATTCAACAACATGAGAATCCTGCATCTCCAGGATAAGCGCGATATGAATACGGTCATTCGGAAAACCCTTCTCATCTGTTTTATCATCTTCCATGAGTCCGTACAAAATTCGCATCGACTGTTCAAAATGATGAGCAGGTGTCATTCTAATCCGAAACTTAACTGGTTCTTCGCTTGATGCATTTATGAACACATGATTGGTTTCCTTTGGAATGAGCAACTTTTTCCCAGCTTCTAAAATGGTCGAATGACTTCCCTTAACAACCTTCAATTTACCTTCTAACACCTCAAATTGCTCTTCAAAATGTTTATGATAGTGTAAGGGCTGCCCCTCACCATTAGGTGGTAATAACATTTCAACATACTCATATTCACCATTTGTATCTTGGCTTGATTCTAAGAATGTAATTTTCTCACCAGTGAATTTATGAATCATGGACTTTTCTTTAATGGCAGTCGCCAACAGCACCTCCTCCTTTCACTAATACCTATCTTAATAAATTCTATAAGAATCAATAAAAACCTTTATAAACAAAAATAGCCGCCCAGGTTGGGCAGCTAAATCTATATGGTGATTAGGGGGATTAAAATTGTTCAAGATAAGTTTTCCAACCGTCTAATGTTAACGGTTTACTGAAATAGTATCCTTGATAAATATGACAGCCGAAGTCTTGGATAATAGATAAATGTTGATCACACTCAACACCCTCAGCGACCACATTTAAATCTAAATCACTACCAAGCTGGATTATGGTTTTACAAATCCGCCTGTCAATTGGACTTTTATCCACATCATGAATAAACGTCTTATCCAGTTTGATTGTGTCGACTGGAAGGTATTTTAGATAATTAAGAGATGAATAGGTCGTTCCGAAATCGTCAATCGCGATTTTCACACCTAAGTTCTTAAGCTGCTGAAATGTCACAGCGACATCCGATAAATTATCAATTAATGATGTTTCAGTAATTTCAATTGCTAAGTATTCAGCTGGAAAACCAGTTTCATACAGTATTGCCTCTATACGATCAGCAAAATCTTGCTTACGAATATGCACAGCTGAAATATTAACAGACAACATAAACCTTTTTCCGGTCTGATCCATTAACTCTTTCATATCTTTACAAGCCCTGCGGCAGATCACTTCATCTAACCAATCAATAAAATCATACTCTTCTGCATGATCAATAAAATCAATCGGCGGCACAAGCCCTTTCTCAGGATGTTCCCAGCGAGCCAACGCTTCCACACCATGCAATTCTTCACCATCTGAAGTTAATACAGGCTGATAGTACGGATAAATATTCCCATTTTCTAAGCCCTTCTTAATCGATTCTGCATATAACGTTTTAGAATCAACCTCTTCTTGCTGATGATTGTTTAATGGTTCGATTTCACCGTCATCATCTATTTTATAGTTAGAGATAATGAGACCCAATAATTCATTGTAAGCCGATAATGTGTCTAATTCTCGTTGCGATGGATAACGACTATACTTGGAATAAACCCCAAACACCGCAATAATATGAGATGTTCCTGGTTTATACACAGGTACTGACCAACAAGACTTTAGGCCATAAGGCTGCACAACATTTGCAAATGACCTCCACGTCTTGTCGTTATAAACATTTGGTGAAACCATTAGCTCGCCCCGAACAGCCGCCGTCCCACAAGTACCCAGTCCATCAAATAACCTAATGTGCAAAAAATTCTCCAACATGTCATCTGGTAGGGTATAGGCCGCTCCGTTCACAAATTCGGTGCGTTTCGAGTTTAACAGCATAATTGTACAGTAAGAATCCACAAACTGATCCTCAAAGTACTTTAACGCACGTTTTAATACATCGCATAACGGAAGACCTTCCTTTAAGTATTCCGTTATATATTGATAACCAGACACAAACTCTTCTGGGCTCAACACTCTTTCTTCTAATAATTCTTTTTCACCCATCATAAGAGCCTCCCGATCGTAAGACTTTTAAACTATTTCAATAGATTATTGCTAGAAATTTTGGTATGTACACTTGGATATATAGGCCTATTTTACGACACTTTGGAAAATTGCACCTTTTATATTGTAACATTTTCAAGTATGATGAAAAAAAAGTGCTACCAAAAATCTAGAGAAGAATTTCTGGTAGCATATAAAATTATGGACGAATAAAAATATGGACGACTTAATAAGGAAATGCTTTTGAGTTAAGTAAGTAATGTGGTGATTAATCCATTGCTCCTAAATCATCTTCACCATTACCTTTTCCGAGTAATTCAACTTGCATTGCAGCGTCATTAAGGTCACCAGCTGCGCTTACGTTTAATGAGAATCCAACGATTAGAGCAGTGATCACCGCGATTCCTAATAATTTTTTCATGTGTTTCACCTCCCCCAAACCTCAACTTTATTTTATAATTAGATATTATCAGAAAATAAAAGTCTTTGGATTTGGGATGAGAGCTGATTTAGGCTAGTACAGATTAGTTTTTCTTTGATTTTCTTCGATTTTCTCAAAAAATATAAACATTGGAATATTTCAAACTTTTGGAGGGAGAAATTAGATGGATCCTCGTGAAGAGATAGGAAAAAGAATATACGAATTAAGAAGATATTTCAAAATAACTCAAAAAGAATTGTGCGAAGGAATATGTACCCAAGCCTATATAAGTAAGATTGAAAACGGTTCATTATCAATCGCTGCAGATATTTTATTTGAGATCGCAGAACGACTTGGGGTAGACATTAACTACTTTTACGACTCTACTTACAACTCACGTGTCGACTACGCCTTAGAAGTGGAGCTCGAAGCACGAGAATTAGTTCAGAAAGATGAATTTGAAAAACTAGAAGAATTATTATCTCGGGAAGAAAAAACACCTCTAATGAATAATAAAAAGTTTAAACAGTTTATTTTGTGGCATAAAGCCTTATGTACTCGATACATCTATGATAACTTTGAAGACTCAGAAAAACTACTTGATGAAGCCCTTATGCTTAGTAATACTAGTAAAAAATCTTATTCCGAGAGAGAAATACACATTCTGATTAACAAAGCCAACCTTCATACAGACAGAAAAAATTTTAATAGAGCATTTGAGTTATACGAAGATGCTAAAGACGCAATTGAAAAATTACCATATTTACACGATGAAAAGTTAGTTACTTTAATAAATTTTAATTTAGCTAGAATTAGCTATTTTCAAGAAGATTATAAAAAAACCATTCAATATTCCGAAAATGGCATTAGTCATTGTAAAAAGAGACAATCACTTGATGGATATGGGCAGTTCCACTTTTTAATCGGTAATGCACAAAGGAGATTAAAGAACTTTAGTATAGCAAAAGAACATATTGAATTAGCTATTCAGATTTTTAAACTTATTAATCATACGAAATACTTATCCAATTGTGAAAAAGTACTCCAACGTATTCAAGAGGAGATTGAAGCAACTAATAATTCATTAATTTAGTTTGCATATACAAATATACCACAACATTTAAATTTCGTAATACTAAATTTTAAAATACCTACTAATGGAGTAGTAAAGGCTTCCGTTAGTAGGTATTTTTATCTAACTTTGTTTTGATTTTTTCTTAACATGAACTAAAAACCACGTGAACCAATAGGCTGGTAATACAACGGCTAAGTCCACTAATAGCAAGTAAAAGGAATTAAATCCTCTACCAAACTCTACAAGTCCTAATATCCTTTCCAAGTGAGCAATTCCGAATGCGAAAATGGCACTTGCTACTGTAATCCAAATATAGAAATTTTTATTGTGTTTTGTGCAATACTGATACACTAACAAAAATGCGACAGGTAAAGCTGATGCTGCCATATTAAAAATCGATGGTAACATTGGGGTTAGAAAATATGTATGAATAAAATATCGCTTCAGTTCAAGTACGTCTCCTGCATAATTCCACATGATATGGACGGCAAAACCAAAAAAGAACACTTCAAATAAACGTTCCTGATCAACAAATCTAATTAGTAACAATAGTGGAACGATTGTTATAGCTACCACTGCCCAGAACTGCCAATCACCGAATGATGAGTGATTGTCCCAGTAGCTGTTTGTAACTTGATCTAATTCTTGATATAAACTTTTGATTTTCGTCCAATATTCCTGGTAACTCACAGCTAAACCCCCGGTCATGAAAAAATTCTGACCTTTATAATTTGAGCTAACTATGGAAATTTATACTTAAACAAAAAAATTCCCCCACAGTGCTGCGAGGGATTTGAGGCTATGAACTCATGTCCATTAAGACCCTAAGTTCATCTTTATTGGCAGTTAAATCTTTTAACGTGTATTGATCAAGCACTTTTAAAAATGCTATTAGAGCATCGTTAAGCACATGTTTCAGCTTACAAGATGGCGTGATGACACAACTATTGGCATCACGGTCAAAGCATTCCATCATCGCAAAATCATCTTCCATCATGCGAACCACATGGCCGATGTTAATCTTTTCAGGTGCCTTTGATAATGCTATGCCGCCGTTACGACCTCTTATCGTTTGAAGCAACTCACATTGACCGAGTTGATACACAATTTTACTCAAATGATTTTGAGAGATCCCAAATGTCTCTGAGATTTCTTTAATACTCGCAAGCTCTCCCTCTTCTTTAGAATTTACATATATCAAAACTCTAAGAGCATAGTCTGTATATTTTTTTAGACGCATATGAACGCTCCTTATGTTTTTGTCATCTTATCTATTTTACCGCACCAGATTGATGTTCATCAAATTGAGATATTTCTTTAAAAATATTGTCATAAAAGATGCATTTATAATACTCCTTTTTATTTTACAATAAAGATGTAGAAAAAATACATCTTTTAACTCATAAGGAGTGTTGATGATGATTACGACACAAGAAAAACCAGCGTTGGATCAAAAAACAATTGATACGGTAAAAGCAACGGTACCTGTTTTAGCAGAACATGGTGAAGCGATTACAACTCGTTTTTATCAATTACTGTTTCAAAACCATCCTGAACTTAAAAACATTTTTAACCAAACCAATCAGCGCAAAGGACGTCAGCCTAAAGCACTTGCGAACACAGTTTATGCAGCTGCTCAGTACATCGACCAGTTAGAGGCGATTGTTCCAGTTGTTAAACAGATTGCGCATAAGCACCGTAGCTTGAACATTAAACCTGAACATTATCCGATCGTCGGAGAAAATTTATTACAAGCGATTAAAGACACGCTCGGTGACGCAGCAACTGATGACATCATGACAGCATGGGAAAAAGCTTACGGTGTGATCGCGGATGTCTTTATTGACGTTGAACAAGAAATGTATCATGAAGTCAGTAGCCAAACAGGAGGCTGGACTGGATTCAGAAACTTTACAGTTGAGAAAAAGGTTAAAGAAAGTGATGTGATTACATCATTTTATCTAAAACCTGAAGACCAAGGCCTTTTACCCGAGTTTAAGCCAGGAAATTACATTACAGTGAAAGCTGACATCCCTGGAGAGCCTTACACACACTTACGTCAATATAGCATGTCAGATGCACCTGGAAAAGATTACTTTAGAATCAGTGTTAAGCGCGAGGATAGCATTGACGACAATCCTGAGGGTGTTGTAAGTAATTATCTTCACAATCAGGTTGAAGAAGGTGATGTCCTTCCAATAAGTGCTCCTGGTGGTGATTTTTACTTAGATACAACCAGTGAAAAACCTCTTGTTCTATTAAGCGGCGGCGTTGGTCAAACTCCGATGTTAAGCATGCTCAATACGGTTGTCCGAAAGCAGCCAAACAGACCCGTTTATTACATTCATGCAGCTCAAAATAGTGCAGTTCATGGATTGAGGAAAGAAGTTCAAAACATCTCAAATGAGCATCTTCAAGTACAATCATTTACTTGTTACAGCGAACCACTTGCTGATGATCAGTATGACCTTGAAGGCTATGTCAATTTAAATTGGATGAAAGAGATCATTCCAAGTAATGACTGTGACTTCTACTTCTGTGGTCCTGAAGGCTTTATGAAAGTGGTTAAACAAAGCTTATCTGACTGGAATGTACCAGACGAACAAATCAATTATGAATTCTTCGGACCTAATGTTGAATTATAAAGTTAAGGAGCTGACCCACATCCGGGCCAGCTCCTTTTGAGTTGTAAGAATTATTGCCCAGCTACGTCTCGTTTATTAAATGAGAACCATGACACAGCTAAGAATATGACGAGGTATGCAATCAAGACAGCTATAGAGAAACCTAATGTCATACCTTCAAACATCACATTGCCTGTTTCGTATTGTTTTAAATCTGTATTTGCAAATAGAATAAATTTCGCAAAGTCATAACGTTGTAAAGCCCCTACAATCATGTTACCGCTAAACATTAAGAAGATCGCAAGTCCAATTGCAAGTGAACTATTTCTAAATAAAGTTGAAATCATAAAGGCAAATGCCGTCATCATAACTAAATTGACCATGCTATAGCCATATGTTGAAAACACTTCCCCAACGACAGAAACATATTGTAATCCATCTGCTGTTTCTGTTACGAAGTGAGGATTCATACCTTCAAATCCGAAGAATATGCCACCTACAATAATTGATGACAATATAGTTGTAACGAGTGTGGCTAATGCAAATAATAGTACTGCCATAAACTTCGTAAATAAAATCATCGTTCTGGATATTGGACGGATGAGTAAAAGCTTTATCGTCCCCCACTTAAATTCACTTGAGACAATACCTGCTCCAATAATAATCGTAAATAAACTAATCAATGAAGCTAACATTGCATTATCTAACGTGAATTGCCACGCTTTAAATCCAGTTGGTCTAATATCATTTTCTAAATAGTAATTGTTTTTAGCTATTTGGGATGAATACATTCCTTCAAATCCTACTTCTTCAGCTTCTTGCTTCAGCTCCTCATTCTCTTGCGTTAGCTCTTCTTGCCAGTTGTCTGAATAGCTAGTTGTTATAACATCATCAAAAATCGTTGTTAGGACGCCTGAACCAATTATTAACGCTAAGATCACGCCGTACATCACCCAAGTTGATTTACGTATATATGTTTTAATTAATTCATTTCTTAACAAACCAAAAAACTTACCCAATGACATTACCTCCCGTCAGTTCTAAGAATTGATCTTCTAATGTTGCTTTAACTGGTGTTACTCCATAAACTAATATCTCATTTTCAATTAACTGCTTCACGACGTTTGGAATGTCCTTTCGGTTTAATTCTACAATCAGTTTGTCTGATTCCTTTTCAACCGTAAGCCCTGATTCTTTTAATATTTCCTCTGCCTGCACACTTTGTTCCACGTCAAGAATTACTTTTAGACCTGCATCTTCTGCTTCATCGTCACCACGAACTGATCTTTCTTGAATGATTTCTCCCTGCTGGATAATGCCAATTCGATCACACATGAGTTCAATTTCTGAAAGCAAATGGCTCGAAATCATAACGGCCACATTGTCCTTAACTGCTAAATCACGTATGTAATCACGAATTTCACGAATACCTGCTGGGTCAAGTCCATTTGTAGGCTCATCCAAAATTAATAAAGCCGGTTTATGTAAAATTGCCTGAGCAACTCCGAGACGTTGACGCATCCCTAAAGAATACTTCCCAACTTTATCGTTTATGACCTTCTCTAGCCCCACAAGCGATACGACTTCTTTAATACGCTCTTTCGTAATCCCTTCATACATACGAGCGTAGTGCATTAAATTCTGCCACCCAGTCATAAACGGATATAACTCAGGGTTTTCGACTATGGCACCGATATTCTTTGCCGCTTCTTTGTATTCTGATTGAATACTCTTTCCAAGAATTTTGATATCTCCACCTGACAGTTTCATCAGACCTACTACCATACGAATAGTAGTCGTCTTACCTGCACCGTTCGGACCGATAAACCCGTATACTTCACCTTGATTGATGGTTAAATCGAGCCCTTTAATAATCTCTTTTTTGCCGATTGTCTTTTTAACATTTTTAAGTTCTAATGCAACCTGACTCAAGAAAACACCTCTCCCCAATTTTTGTATTCCAACAAGTATTACGGTTTGTTCAGAGTAAAGTTTCAAAAACTTTTCTCTATAGAAGGGACTTACGTTCATAAAAGTAAAAAAGCCGTTCATAAAAAGCAGATACCCGTTTATAAGAGAAGAAGTTACGTTCATATAAGTCTGATTATCATTTATAAAGAGAGGAAAGCCGCTCATTAAAACAACACTAATGAAAAAAGCTTCCACGCATTCTTTGCGTAGAAGCTTTTGAGTTTAATGATCTGTATTCATTTTTGACTCAACCGTTTCAATCTCATCAATAATATTACTCATATGCTTAGATCCCACATCATCAGAGATCATCTCTCGTCTGACCAACTCTTTAACAGACTGATATTCTTTATATAGGGCATCACGCTTAGCACTTCGAATATGTTTAATCTTAATCTCAGGGTATTGCTCATAAAGTTGTTCAAGCTGTTCATAAAGTTTCTTCAACTTCTCCTGATAGTTATTCTTTAGCTCTTCTAACTCCTCACGGGTAATGAACGATTTGCGTTGCATATCTTCCCAATCGTGAATAGCCGTTTCGTAACGATATATGCTCGCAATGACCTCTTCGTAATCTTTAACACCTTCATCTTTTTGAATAATTCCAACCATCTTAATAAGTGGCTTAATCGTTAACCCTTGAACAATTAATGAAAACAGAACAGCGCTTAACGTCAGCACTAAAATGTCTTCACGACCATCAAAATCAGTAGGTAAACTTAGCGCTAAAGCAATCGATAAGCTACCTTTAAGTCCGCCCCAATTCAAGGCGTGCTTAAATTTTAAAGGAAAATCTTTAATAAATGACAAACTTGTATAGACCGCAATGGCGCGTGAGGCAATGACAATTAAAATACCAAGCAACACCATGCCCCATTTTCCAGTTAAATCAATTTGATTAATTTCGAGTCCAACCATCAAAAATATAATTGAATTTGCGATAAAAGCAATAACGCTCCAAAACGTGTTGATGTTTAACTTCGTCACAGGACTCATTCCGATGTTTCCACCATAATTACCAAAAACAAGTCCCGATATTACAACGGCAATCACACCACTTACATGAATCATTTCTGCAGTGAAATAACTACCGAAAAACAACAGCATGGAAAGCGTAATTTCCATCGGGTAATTATCAATGAAGCTTACAGCGCGAGAAGCTAATAATCCAAATGCCGCGCCGATAATTAAGCCACCCAAAGCGAACTTAAGAAATAATAACGTGCCTTCACCTAGGCCAGCCCAACCCATGTTGATGTAATCTAACAGGTAAACCGAGGCAATCGTAAATAACACCACCGCAATCCCATCGTTAAACAAGGATTCCCCTTCAATAATGGTGGTTAATTTCTTCGTGACACCTAATGATTTAAAGATTGATAATACACTGATCGGGTCCGTTGCACTCATTAAGGCAGCAAACGTAAAGGCGACCACTAATGGTAAATCTAATAAAAAATATACGCCTGAACCAATCAGTAAGCTTGATATAAAGGTCCCTACGAAAGCAAGCGTGAAGATTGGTTTTTTGTTTTCTTTTAAATCTGAAAAGGGTAGATTCAGTGTTGCTTCACCTAAAAGTGTTGGAAGAAAAATAGAAATAATCACAACCTGAAAAACAGCCGACTGAGTAATAAACTCCTGTGCCTCTTCGATTCCAGGAAGGTGCATAAGCCCAATTAACAAACCGACAATGACGAGGGCAATGCTGTAGGGCTGTTTAAACTTCGTTGCCAGGATAGACACTGCAATGCTGATCGTTAACAAAATTAATATCTGAATAAATACGTCATTAAACTCATGTACCATAACGAACCACCTATATAATTATTTATTCTTAGTATGTACTTATACCCTATAATTCATTTCAATATAGATGGTCATTTAAGAAAAAAACCTTTACACGAAAATCGCGTAAAGGTCATTTACCAATATAAGAAGACAGCAGCGATAGCAACCACAGACATCATAATACTTGATATGATTCCAGTCATGATCATTTCAGATTTTGTTAATACACCTTCTAAGCTAGCATAAAAAGTTGATGGAGAATGAATGGGAATAATGAGCGTCCCACCGATTACCATTACCATTAGTGCCGATAAGGCCAGCGGAGATACATGAATGATTTCCGCGTACGAAATCATAATTGGAAATACAACCGCAATAGCAGAGGATGAGTTAGTAAATAGCAACCTTAAAATCCAAATAAAAAATACGACGCAAATCACTAACCATAACGCCTGTGCATCTGTTGGCATAAGGGCACTTAACCCTTCAGCAATTAACTGTGCTGTTCCATTATCAGATAAAACTAACCCTAATGAAAAAGATGTTCCTAGCAGTAAGAAGCTTTCCCAATCAAAATCCTTAATTAATCGTGAATCAACTAAGCCTATTTGAGGCAATGACAAAAACACAAAAAGGAGCATAGGCGGTATAATGATTGGAACCACATTTGGATCCGTGATTAACCAAGCGATAATCATGATAAAGAATGCTGTAATCGTTGGCCTAAACTGCTGATGTTTGTTCACTTTCTCTTGGTTTTGATTCTGGATAATAGATGCGTTCACCATCACTGACTCATTTGTTTTCCATTTTAGAAAAATAAAAACAACAATTGCCGATAAAATCATCGCTGTCCACAACGGAATGGAAAGTAACGTAAACCACTCTAACCAGCTTAGTCTGCCCACACCATACTCAACCATCAACTGGTAGGCAAACACAGAAAAGCCACCACCTGTAAAAATAATGAGCGTGGCATGCTGATTAAAGAAACTAATAATATACAAACCGAACTTCTTGAACAAACTATCTGACTTATAACGGTACAAATCATTTATTTTTGAAACTAAGGGGTATAAAAGCTTATAACGAGCCATAGCTGAAGGTAAGAAGATCGGTAGCACTAATAGTAATAGTGGTAGGCCAATTAGTATACGTTGCACCTTACCTTTACTTATTTTTTGAAAAAGCTGGGCGACCACTTGGTCAAATTGTACTTTGACTAAAACTTGACTGATTAAAGACAATAATACAATAAAATAAAGAGCCGGGGACAAAAACCCCCGGAATGCATCTTCATCTTGTTCAACTACACCTAAACCAATCATTAGAGCTAATATTAGAATACTAGATGCTCCGGATGGAATAGGTGCAACTGTCCATAAATAAATGGCTAAACCTAGTATGATTAAAGTAAATTGTTGGTCCTGTGATAGTGATTGGAAAAAATCTAACGTCATTATTAAATAGACTAATAAAGACACACTACCGAGCCAAATCCACAATCTTTTCATAGCTAACAACCTTTAGTTAAGCTTTTCTTTTGTTTAAAATACCTTTAACAATCGGGAATGCAAATGATAATACAGATAAAATAATGAGTGACAGTGAAATAGGGTCTTCAAATAAAATCGAAATCGATCCGTTTGAAATGGTCATCGCCTGACGGAATGACTGCTCCATCATACCTCCTAAAATAAACGCTAGAATAAACGGAGGAGCTGGGAACGCAAACATTCGCATGACAAACCCTAGTACACCAAATGCAACTAATAAATATAAGTCAAATACACTAAAGCTAATGGCATATACACCGATCAAGCTAAACATTAAAACTAATGAAATTAACATCGGGCGCGGTATCGTTAAAATTCTAGCAATGTAAGGAATTAACGGTAAGTTTAATACAAGTAAAAAAACATTACCGATATACATACTTGCTATAATTCCCCAGAAGACCTCTGGACGGTCGCCCATTAACATTGGGCCTGGTTGAAGACCTAATACTAAGAATGCTCCGAGCATAACAGCCGTCGTACCGGACCCTGGAATACCTAAACTTAACAGTGGAACAAAGGCACCACTTGTTGCGGCATTATTGGAAGTCTCGGGTGCTGCTAATCCTTTAACGGCACCTTTACCAAACTCCTCTGGCTTTTTCGAAATTCTTTTTTCAGTGATATAACTAATAAATGATGCGATAGTTGCACCTGCACCAGGTAAAATACCTAGAATAAATCCTAAGAATGAGTGTCTACCAATTGGGCCGCTCATTTCTTTGGCATCACTCTTAGAAATCTTTAAACTACCAATATCTTTACCAGAGCCACCAAGTGACTTATGACGGTTCATGACTAGATAACACACTTCAGCAATAGCAAATAAACCTAATGCAATCACTAAGAAGTCAATACCATCTAATAGATTGGCACTATCAAATGTAAATCTAGATGTCCCTGTTTGTGGGTCAATACCAATTGTCGCAATCATAAAACCGACAACTGCAGAAATTAAAGCTTTTACTGTAGATCCTTCTGATAAACTTGAAATCGCTGTTAGACCAAGTAACATTAATGCAAAATAAGCAGGTGGTCCGAACGAGACGGCAACACTTGCAAGCATTGGTGCAAAAATCATCAGTAACACAACACTGATCGTACCACCAGCAAAAGAAGAAATCGCAGCAATAGCAAGAGCTTTACCTGCTTTTCCTTGTTGCGCCATCGGATACCCATCAAAGGATGAGGCAACCGTACCTGATATTCCTGGTGCATTTAATAAAATGGAAGATGTTGAACCACCAAAGACAGCACCATAATACACACCTGCCATCATCACGAGCGCAAGTGAAGGGTCCATACCATACGTAATTGGAATCATAATAGCAATTGCACTGATTGGGCCAAGCCCTGGTAACATTCCGATAAACGTACCAACAAATACCCCTAGTAAAACGAATAGTATTCCTTGCCAGCTAAAGGCAACTTCAAAACCTGTTAAAATCCCATCGATCGCTCCCATATAACCCCTCCTCTCTTAAATTGGTAATATTCCTTGTGGAAGTCTAATCTGTAGTAAATAAACAAATATACTGTATAAGAATATAGGGAATAAAATAGATACAATAGCATTTGAAATGTGTTTTTTATAACCTAAGAACCAAGTACAGAAAAACACAAATAATGCTGTAACCACAATAAATCCTAGGATTTCAAATAAAGCTATATAAAGTAATAACAAGACAAGTACGCCTAGTAAGACTAAGACATCTTGTTTAGGAATTTTCCGTTTTGCTTTTTGTTCTTCTGAATCATTGTCTTTAGAGAAAAATAACGCAATAGATAGAACTAATAACGTCCACCCCAACGCTTTAGGTATTGCATCCGCATCAACAGGGATGTATGGATAGGTTGGAAGCTGATGCGCCATATATAGATAACCTGCTGAAAGCAAGAACAATATCAAACCAATCTTGCGGTTAACCCCTTTAAACAATGAAACCCCTCCTCTCAATCTATACGTAAAAACATTCAGAAGCCAACGGGTCTCCCGTTGACTTCTATGAATGCGATT
Source organism: Piscibacillus salipiscarius (assembly GCF_042685285.1). Taxonomy (NCBI): domain Bacteria; kingdom Bacillati; phylum Bacillota; class Bacilli; order Caryophanales; family Bacillaceae; genus Piscibacillus; species Piscibacillus salipiscarius. Next base: position 50,907 of record NZ_JBHUMZ010000019.1, read on the forward strand.
ATTTTGTTAAGCCAAGTTCATCTAATAATGACTTAAGATTTTGTTTTTCTTCATCTAGAAACTTCTTGTACTCTTCGCTTCCCATGAACATTTCATTCCAACCATAGTTAGAACGAATTTCAGCGAATGCTTCTGATTCACTTAATTCTTTAAATTTCTGTTCATAGTATTTAACCGCTGCTGGGTCCATGTCAGCAGGACCGAAGAAACCTCTCCAGTTCACAAACGTTTCATCAATGCCTTGCTCTTTAGCTGTTGGGAACGTAGAAAGAACTTCACCTTCTAAACGCTCTTCTGAAGTAACGGCTAGAACCTTAAGTTTATCTGCACGTACTTGTTCTGCTACTTCCGCAACACCTGTTGAGAATACGTCGGCACTACCGTTTAATACTTGCGTTACACCGCCAGCATCTGGAGCAGATACGTATTTAATTTTTGTAATGTCTACTCCCGCTGCTTTCGCAAAGCGTACGAACTGAATGTGGTCCATACTACCAGGAGAAGATGTACCAACTACTGTTACACTTGATGGATCTTCTTTCATATCTTCAAAAAGCTCATTTAAGTTATCCCATTTAGCATCTTTAGCAACCGCAAACGCACCATAGTCTGCAATCACATTTGCAATTGGAGTAAAGTCTTCATGACCATATTCAGATTGACCATTTAATGGTACTAGTAAAATTGGAGAAGATGATACGAATAAGTTGTGATTGCTTCCTGCCTGCTCAGCCATGTAAGCCCAGCCAATCGCACCACCAGCACCTTCTTTATTCACAACTCCCATATCTTGTTCAATAATACCTTCTTCCGTTAATGTTTGGGCAGCCATACGAGCTGTTGTATCCCAACCACCACCAGCGCCTGCTGGAGCAACAATTTCAATAGATTCTGATGGCGTGAATTCTCCATTACTTTCGCCTGAAGCTTCCTCAGATCCACCTTCAGATTCCGAATCACTTGAATCTCCTTCTGATGAGCTATCCCCACCACACGCTGCTAAAACCATTAACAGCATTGCAAAAATTGAGAATGCTAAAAATTTCTTCATCATTCTACCCCCTAAAATTTAATAAATTGTTAACTGATTTGTTTCAAAAATGTCAAAATTGAATCGCTACTCATCATACTAAAATGAAAATTCTAATTTGTAACCGTTTTCAAAATTAACGGTATAAAGAAAAATAAAAACATTTTGTTCATTTTGTTCACGACACTAGAAAAGCGCGGAGCGCCTGTTTAACCACGCAGTGCGCCGACTAACTACGGCCGCGTCCTGCGGCCAACGTCGGCACTAGAACGTCCTGTTCGTCGCTGAACCGGCTAAACTGAGATAAAGGAAACACGATGAGTTTCGCGAATCGATGTTGACTTATCGTAGGTTTAGACAGGAAGTCACCCAGTGATTGGGCGCTACGCGCTAGACAGTGCTAAATAAACATAATTAGTCGAAGCGTGACTAGAAATTATTATATTTAATAGCTTATAAAAAAAGAGCCAAAAACAGTCCTAGCTGCTTTTAGCTCTTATAATACTTTCGCTCTGGTCTACCCACAATTCCGTATTCTAATTCTGCTTGACACTCACCTTCTGAAATTAAATATTCTAAATATCTACGGGCAGTCGTTCTAGAGGCTCCCATCTGCCTGCCCATCTCCTCAGCTGTTAGCCCTTTTTCCTTTTCAAGAATTTCCTTCACCTTTTTAAGTGTTAAAGGATCAATTCCTTTCGGAGTATCTTGTTTCATATGAGATTCAGATAATCCTTCTTGACCGAAATACTGATCTAACAGTGTCTGGTCAACTTCATCATGCTTACTGAACTCTTCTTTAAATTGTTTAAACTTCTCTATCGCACTGACAAAACGATCGAGCGTGACTGGTTTAATAATGTAATCAAAGATCCCCTTTTTCAAAGCTTCTTGTACAATTTCACGGTCGTTACCGGCACTGATCATGATAATACCAATTTGAGGATCAATCGATCTAATCTCATCAATGGCCTCCGTGCCTAAACGATCTGGCATATAAATATCGAGAAGTAATAAATCAACTGGATGTTCTTTCAAATTTTGCATTGTATCTTTAGCATTTAGAGCTTTGAAAACAACCTCACAGCCACCAACTTTATTGACAAATTCCTCGTGAATCATCGCCACACGATAATCATCTTCTGTAATCCCTATTTTTAACACGTTTAATCAGACCTCCTCTCTTTTCGGTAGATACACGGTAAATGTTGTCCCTTCTTCACTGCTCTGTAATTCAATCGAACCATTTAATTCTTGAACGGTTTCCTCAACAATGGATAGACCATACCCTCGGTCAGTTCCTTGCTTGGTTGAAAAACCTTTTTCAAAAATTTGTTCTTGAATAGCATCTGGGATCCCTTTTCCGTTATCAGTTACTTCAAAAATAATATCGTTCCCTAAATCGGTTACGAAAAATGTAACCTGCTTATTATGACGATCTTTCACAGCATCAAAGGCATTATCAATTAAATTGCCTAAAATCGTAATCATCTTTGATGTGTTAAACCACTCAGGAAGTTTGGATAACGAGCTATTTTCATCTATGACAAGATCGACTTTCTTCTCCGATGCTTTACCAATTTTTCCGGTTAAAATCGCTTGAACGGATTCATCTTCTATATACTTAAACAGCTTCTTCGTTTGATGTTGATGCTGCTTGTATTCTTCTTGAATTAGATCTATTGCTTCTTGATAGTGCCCGAGTTGCAGCATGCCTGAAATCACATATAATTTATTCGTGTACTCATGCGTCTGAGCCCGTAAGTCTTCTGAGTAACTCTTCACTTCAGATAACGCATTTAACATTTCTTGAATCTCAGTTTTATCTCTAAAGCTCGCAACCACTCCAACAACCTGTCCATCTTGTTCATAGATGGGTGTCCGATTAACAATTACAACACGATTTCTCAAAATCATTTCATCATCAATCATTGAGTTGCCACTTTCAAGAACTTTAAACATTTTAGTGTCTGGTAATACTTCATCAATATGTTTATATTTTGCTTCTTCAGTTAGTCCTAACATTTGCCTTGCTGAATGGTTCAAGATCGTAATGCGTCCCTCTCGATCAATAGCGACAATCCCTTCTTTTACAGAACGTAAAACCGCTTTTCTCTCACGATATAACGAAACAATTTCATGTGGTTCCAATCCTAAAATATCATTTCGAATGCTCCTCGTTAGTAAAACACTTCCGAAGCTTCCGAGCATGAGTACGATTAGAGCAGATATTAGTAACACCTGCATTCGGTCAAAAATGGTACTTTTTATATCTTCTAACATAAACCCTACTGATACAAGGCCAATGACTTCCCCTTTTTCGTTAAAAATAGGCGCCTTACCACGAAGTGATGGACCAAGAGAACCAATAGCTTCCGATTGATAATACTCACCATGGATGAGAGCTTGGTCATTATCTCCGCCTACCATCCTCTTACCGATCTTATATTCCTGAGGGTGGGAGTAACGAATGCTGTCTTTGTTTCCGACAACTATAAATTCTGCTCCTACCTGCTCACGTATTCTTTCAGCTATCGGTTGAATGACTTTAGAAGGGTTCTCAGATTCAAAGGCATCAATCACCTCTGGCATTAACGAGATGGACGTAGCCACATCTAATGCTCGTTGTCCCATTGATTCCTTCGTCTGGTTCCATTCGATATATCCATTAATACCTGTGATAACAACCGTCACGAATAGTAGTAGCGTGGTAATCATCGTTATGATTTTAGTTTTCAGGGAAAATTTATGACGCATCTGCCTTCTCCTCTTTATGTGTTCTTGGATGCAAATAAATAACACTTTCATTTTAGTACATTGTACCATCTCGAAAGTGTTATAGGGATGCTGTTTACATAAACCCTTTATACCTCTTTTTCACTAAAGCAGAATGAACGTATTCGATCATCGTTATATAATCGAACACCGGAAGCCCGGTTGCCTGCTGGATAGCCTTGCCATAAGGCGGTAGACTGCTGCATTCTAACAAAATCATCTTCACCTCTGGTTCACGAGTCACTAAATCTATCGCAACTGACAAGGCTTCTTGTTCAACCACCTCAGGGTCTAGAAGGCCATTTTCAACATGCGCAGCCAGGCGAAAGTGTTCTTGTGTTTCCATACCAATAACCGATATTTTGCCAGGGTCCACATATAATCCCATACCGCTAATTAAATCGTGATCAAAGTATGTCGAATGACTACAAATAATGCCGATTTTCTCATTTGGTCCGAGCATGGCGGACATAAATGGTAATTGAAGAAGGCTCGATAAAAATACGGGCACCTTTAATTCCTTAGCAATTTCTTTTTGAAACATGGCCATATAACCGCAATCACCTGTTATGGCGCGTACACCTTCTTTTACAAGCTCGTGCCCCGCTTCAAGAAGAGGCTCAACTAATGCCTGGTCCTTTGTTAATAATTGATCAAACGTCAAACCTTGGACTCGCTGGAACCTAACAGGAAATGAATACGTGGTGGCATTTCCAACATCACCTGGCACAAACGGTGTGTACGTGTCCATTAACAATATACCAATCGACTCACCATAACTCACCTGACCCGGGTTCGCTCGGTATAACATCTATGAGTCCTCCGATATTGGCCTGCTAAAAAGTTCCCCAAACCCTGTCTGATTGGTTAACTTTCCAGCGATTCTTAGTGCTTCCCAAAAACTGACTTGGTTTGCGGTTAACACAGGCTTCTGAACAGCATCTTCTAGACCTTCAAGCCAAGCAGCCGAATGCAGGGCTGTATCTGGTATCAATAATGTGTCGGCATTAGATGTATCATACTGAGTTACAAAGTCGATGACATCTTCACGGCGTAACGTACCAACTTCCGCTGCGGTTATGATACCTTTACTTGAGTATTTAACAACTTCAAACCCGTGTGACTCGAGAAATTCTTTAAATAGCTGAGCGATATCTTTTGGGTAAGTCGCCGCAATCGCGACACGATTAGACCCCATTGCATCTAAAGCATGAATGAACGCCATCGCTGTTGTCGATGCCGGCACCTTTAAAGCATCTTCTAAAACTTTTATCTGCTCCTGAACACCTTCAATGCCTAATGTAAAACTGGCACTCGTTGATGTCCACATGACCGACTCAACGCCTTCTCCTTTTAAGTATTCCGCTCCTTCAAGTAATCTTTTATTACTGCCCATTTCTGTTAACGCCTCAACCGTATGCGCATCTCGATTAAAATTCGTATGTACTAATTTAACATCAACGGATGGTTCCACCATCATACTGAGGTAAGGATAATCATCCTCTGCCGCAAACCCAGGATATAAAAAACCGATCTTCGTCACCGAAACCCCTCCTTTCCAATAGACTATGACGGATGCTTGCGACTTTTTCTAACTTTTTAGAGCAGTATAAAATGTTTTTCAATTAACCGTCCCCAACATTAGATTAATCGACCTCAATTTTGGGTTTATCTAATACTTTTTCAGATTTATCGACCCCAGTTTTGGATTTATCTACCCTTTTTTACGATATATCGACCTTTTAATCCGTTTTATCTACCCTTATCTCAGATTTATCTATTAATCTTTAACTTTTCACTTCATATTCGACCAATTTTTTGAGACATTTTTAAAAAAATCATGATACGCTTAAGTCAAAAGGTTTTCTGAAAGTGGTGATCGCGTGAAAACAATCGAGACGGATGTTCTAGTCATTGGCTCTGGAACTGCTGGGCTATCAGCAGCTACATATGCAGCGCAAGACAATAAACGAGTACTCATCTTAGATAAAGGTGCGCTCGGCTGGAGCGGCTCTTCAACGGGAGCCGTTCAGGTGGCAGGACTTGGGTCGTGGTCACACGAACAAGATGGGCCTGAACCATACTTACAAGATATTTATAAAAGTGGGCGTGGCCTTAGTAGCCCCGTACTTGCACAAACTCTTGTGAATGACATTAAAACTAGATTAGAAGATTTAATCGACTGGGGACTGAAACTGGACCGCGAAGGTGAGCAAGTGACTGTGTCCCACACTTCCGGACATTCCCTCCCTCGCTCAGTTAGTGCCAAAAAAGGTAAAACAGGCCTTGGCCTTTTACATACGTTAAGAAAAAAAGTAACCAAAGACGACCGGGTAGCAACATGGAGTGATGTGATGACCGTCGAACTTCTAAAGACACACAAACGAGTCTATGGTGCACTAGTGTTGGACTTATCGGACAACACATTTTATAAGATTAAGAGCAAAGCAACTATTCTAGCAACGGGCGGAGCCGGACAACTATATCCTATAACTAGTAACCCCGTTCAGTCGACTGGTGATGGTTATGCCCTTGCACTAAAAGCCGGTGCATCTTTAATAGATTTTGAGCAGGTGCAGTTTTATCCAGTTAGTATTATGGAACCAAAGTCTATCGCAGGTCTGTGCATCAGCTTTTATCATTATTCGAAACTTTTTAATAAACATGGCGAACGATTTATGAAAAAATACGCTCCAGACACACTTGAAGATGCCACTCGTGATAAGCTATCTATTGCCATTGCATCCGAAACCGCTGAAGGCCGTGGTCCGATTTGGCTCGATGCAACAGAAGTCATCGATCAAGTTAAAAAAGAGTTTCCACACGAGTACCAGCTTTGTAAAGATAGGGGAGTCGACCTTGCGATTGAGCGTGCTCAAGTTGGCCCGGCAGCTCACTTTATAATGGGAGGAGTCCGAATTGATCAGGACGGCCAAACGGATTTAGACGGGCTTTTCGCAGCAGGTGAAGTGGCGGGTGGTCTGCATGGAGGTAATCGCCTTGGCAATAACGCCTTATCTGAGTGCCTCGTTTTTGGTGCTCGTGCTGGACAGAAAGCTGCAGCGTACTCACAAAATTCCAATAACATTTCGTTGGAACCATTACATCTAAACCTTAAAGGTGAACATCGCCCGCATGAAATCAAGTCAGAAATTCAAAGAGTGATGTCCGATTATTTTGGGGTGATTCGAACGAGTGAAGAATTAACTACAGCTTTATCAGAGATTAACACCATCAAGCATAAGCTTAAGGATGTGCATATTTCATCTATTAAGCCTTACTCAAGGGAAATCATCGACTACATTGAGGCTACCCATATGACCCTTACAGCTGAAGCAATGACTTTATCGGGCATTCACCGTAAGGAAAGCCGAGGAGCACACTTTAATTCAGATTTTCTAGAACAAATGAGTCCTGCCCACCATATTTTGGTTCGGTTGGGGAACAATCAATTGAAAGTTCTGCATAAGGAGGTCAAGTCTGATGAATCTTCACGTCAAAATTGATCGCGGTTCGCATGTGAGTGAGTACCATGTCAATTGTCCTAAAGTTATGACTGTGTTAAATGTTCTAGAAAAAATTTATCAGGAACATGACCCTAGTATCGCTTATCGTTTTTCATGCCGAACAGGGCTTTGCACAACATGTATGATGATGATTAACGGCAAGCCTGACTTAAGCTGCCAGAAAAATGCTGAAGCCGGGAGTGACGGTTATTTAACATTGGCTCCCCTACCGAAAGGATACACAATACGCGATTTAGTTAAAGAATATTAAGTTTAGTTACTAAGCAGATGATTTTATGTTAAGCCACTTACATTTTACAATTGCATTTGAATAACCTTTGAAGCTACACACATATTAATAACATGAATTTAAAATGAGGTGACAACATGAAAGCAATAGTCATGAATGAATATGGTCATAAAGACGTTTTAAAAGAACAGAAGTTTGAAAGGCCAACTCCTGAAGAGGGACAAGTCATTGTGAAGGTGAACGCAACTTCCATTAATCCAATTGACTGGAAACTACGCGAAGGTTACCTAAAAGATATGGTGCCTTTTGAATTTCCTATTATTTTAGGATGGGACGTAGCAGGCGTCGTGGATGAAGTCGGTGAAGGCGTGAACGATTATCAAGTCGGAGATCAAGTCTTTGCCCGCCCTGAACTGACAAATCGCGGAACATATGCAGAATATACAGCAGTTGACGCTCACTTGCTTGCGAAAATCCCAGAAAACGTAAGCTTTGAAGAAGCTGCAGCAACGCCACTAACAGCGCTAACGGCATGGCAGTGTCTATTTGAACACGGCAGCGTTAAAGAAGGCGACAAGGTGTTAGTCCATGCAGGCTCAGGCGGGGTCGGTTCCTTTGCAATCCAACTTGCTAAAAACGCCGGTGCATATGTCGCAACAACTTGCAGCACGAAAAACGTGGAGCTCGTCAAAGAACTTGGTGCCGATGAGGTCATTGATTACACCAAACAAAACTTTGAAGAAGAATTAACAGACTATGATTTCGTCCTTGACACGTTAGGCGGAGATATTCAAGAGAAAAGCTACAAAATCTTGAAGTCAGGCGGCGAACTTGCGTCAGTTGCTGCACCACCAGAAGAAGAAAAGGCTAATGAGCACGGCGTCAAAGCATTCTTCGTATGGTTAGAACCAAAAGGCGAACAGCTTAAACAAATCGCGAATCAAATGAAAGAAGGTAACCTCAAGGTCATTATTGGCCACCGCTTCCCGCTAACGGAACAAGGAATTCAGGATGCACACGAACTAAGCGAAACCCACCATGCGAAAGGGAAAATTGTTATCAATGTTGAATAAATTTAAGAAGGCATCAAGCTAGAGCTTGGTGCCTTATTTATGGGGAACTAACAAAGCATCCCTTACTTGATCGAGAATTTTTCTTTGAAAATCGGACTTAGTTCACTCCAAACGTCGAACTTATTTCCATCTAAATCTGAAAACACAAAGTTTCTACCTGGATGTCCGCGATCTTCAATTTCTCCAACCTGCACTCCGCGATCTTTTAAATCACTATGTAAAGAACTTAAAGCTTCCAAACCGTTTACTTCAAATGTTAACGAAAACCACTCGATCCCTTTGTAATCTACAAAATTAGCGCTTTGGTTTTCCTCTGATTTGACCAAAAACAGACTCTGATTGGCAAAGTTGATAATGGCTTTATCGTGGTCTTGATAACTCAGTTCCGCTCCTAGCTTTCCAACATACCATTCTATTGATTGTTCGACGTCCATTACAGGTATATAATTCGTACCGACTCTAACCAGCTCTTTCATCATTCTTGCGCCTCCTCAACATCCACTCTTGTATTTAAATCAATTTGAATGCATTCTAGCGTAGGGTTATTTAATAGTTTCATAGCCAGCTTTTCATTGCCGCCCAAAATAGAGAAATCAGAATCGTAATCTGTATACAAACACCAACTTCTCTCATTGTCCCACAAGTAAGTTGGAGAACCCAATCCGGCGCGGTTGCCACTGTTGTACACCTTTAAAACATTACTTAATAACCCGTTATATAGTAGCCCATCCTTGTAGTCTTGCAAATCAGGAACTTCATTTACCAATTTTAAAATGTCGTAATAAAAATGACATTGACCCTGGTCCGTAAATGGCATCAAGACTGAGGTTAGCTCGTAGCAGGATTTCTCATCCAAACTCCCCTCTTCACCTAAAATTAAATATCTCGGATAACCGCCTAGCTTTCTCGCAATTTCTGCTGAACTATACTCTTTCGAATATGTGAGTCCATATTTCTTAGCTAGTTCTCGATGATAGATTCTCTCGCCAATAACAGGCTCAAATGTATCTGAATCGAATTCACTGTATAGCAGCCACTCATCTTGAATACTTAAATCTCGGTAAATTTGGGTGTAGTACTTTAATATAATGACTATACGTATTAGGCAAAAAATTCGAAACTTGAACCCCATTCGATTGATTTAAATCGATCGTTTCGTCCTTAATCCATTGTAGATTCTTTAGAACATCCCCTTCTAACAATTTTATACTCTCCCAAACCGTTTTAATAATTTATATCGATCGACCGTTAAAATGCCTTGCCAATACCGTCTTGAGATGGCAAATTCATTCGGATACTGCCCCCATTCCCAGGAGATATCCCAAATCCCTTCATCAAGCAGATCCTCAATAAAGAAATTTAGATTCTTCTCAATCAGCGAACCAAACTCCTTTGCAAGCGGATCATCAGGACTTTCTACAAAATCTAATGGAAAAGGTTGATAACTTGTCCCCCACTTCGATGGGTCTTGCTCGACGGTCTGTAAAATAAGGTTATCTACTTTTCTACTAACCTCTTCAAATGCGTAACCTGTCTGCTCTTTAAACTGAGCTTGATTAGATTCAAGTAACTTAACCATCTGATTAAAATTGCTAATCTCATGAAAGTCCATGTCTTCTGCACTCATAAGACGCCTGCAAGCCTTAGTAAGCGAATCCCAGCCAACTTGCCAAGCTTCATCTTTTTCGTTAGACCAATGTACTAAGAAAGCGGCTAGCTCTGCACTCGGGTTAAACATCCAGTTATTCTGAGCATCTTCTGAATAGCCCCACCACGGTGCATGAGGGTAGTCGTTGTTTTCTGGTATTACTGATGCCCACATACCAAGGTCCTTATCATACGTGTTGATTAAGTACGAGATCGTAGATTGCACCATGTCGTGATTAGCCCGCACATCCAAATCTATTAAAATTTGCCCTGCAGCCCACGTCGCCATCGCATTCGAGTGTGGCACCCAGAAATCAGGTTCTATACCGTGCCCAAACCCTCCGTCTTCATTTTGAAATGCCTTTAAATGTTTTAAAACCTCATCCTTCGTTCCATCCTCAAACTTATAAGCCCATCTCGCCGCCTCTAAAGGCCTCGCATGACGCTTAATCCATCTAGAAGATACTTCAAAAGCCTTCGTTTTTACATCTAACATAAACTAACCCCGCTATTACTTTTATTTACTAATACATAAGTTCGACAACATTTTATTTAATCCTTTTATCTTGTTTTTAAGCCACACACCCTTCCATCACATTTGATATACTAGCCTTAATACAAGTTATATTTGAAGGTGAAAATATGTTTAAACTACTCATCATTGAGGATGACGAGTCCCTTTTTAATGAAATCAAAGAACGACTTACTCAGTGGTCTTATGATGTTTATGGGATACAAAATTTCGAGAAAGTTATGGAAGAATTTACAGGCATCAAACCAGACTTAGTTGTGATCGACATTCAGCTTCCTAAGTATGACGGGTTTCACTGGTGTCGAATGATTCGCTCGCATTCGAACGTGCCCATTATTTTCCTATCATCACGCGATCATCCAACTGACATGGTTATGTCGATGCAGCTAGGCGCTGATGACTATATTCAAAAGCCGTTTCATTTCGATGTACTCATCGCGAAGGTTCAAGCGACGCTTAGGCGGGTATATAATTACAATACCGATCATGTTCAGCTGAAAACATGGTGCGGGGCCACGATTGATTACGAGAAAAATGAAGTGACTAATGACCAAGGCAGCATTGAGTTAACCAAAAATGAAACATTTATTTTAAAGAAATTAATTGAACATAAAAATAAAATTGTTAGCCGGGAGTCCCTGATTAACAGCCTATGGGAAGATGAACGGTTCATTAGCGACAACACGCTTACTGTAAACGTTAACCGTTTACGTAAGCGACTTGGTGAAATTGGTTTAGGTGATTACATTGAAACGAAAGTTGGACAAGGCTATATCGCGAAAGAAGGAACACCCTAATGTTGATTAAGTTTTTAATCGAACGTATTAGTTGGATTCTAATGATTTTATTCATGCATGGCCTTATTTTATTCATTGCGTATGTAGATTCAGCAATTGCAATTCAATCCATTTTATACTACACATTTTTATCTAACTTAGTGTTTTTGCTCTTTTTCATCATTCGTTATAAACGAGAAACAGACTTTTACAAAAAGCTGAACGACCGGGCTAATTTATTAGATGAATCTGAACTACCTGAACCAAAGTCGCCATTTGAAAAGATTGTGTCACAAAACGTTACGAAACAAACCGAACAATTAAAACAAATCGAATCTAACAACCGAACGAACTTAGAACAGGAAAAAGACGAGTTACTGTCGTGGATTCATGAAGTTAAAACACCTCTAACCGCTATGCAACTCATTATCGACCGAATTGAAGATCAGGCGCTTAAAACCAGTCTAGATTACGAATGGCTTCGGATTCACCTCCTTCTTGACCAACAATTACACAAGAAGCGAATGGCGATTATTGAAAATGACCTTTACATTGAACAAACAAATTTAGAACCAATTATTTATCAAGAAATTAAAAATCTAAAATCATGGTGTATTCATAAAGGAATTGGGTTTGACATTGACTTAAACGAACCTAAAGTATTAACAGATGGTAAATGGCTTGCCTTTATGGTGAGACAGTTACTCTCTAATAGTGTGAAATACAGTGAGAACTCAGATATTCTCATACAAAGTTTTGAACAAAATGGACAGACCAAACTCAAGGTGCAAGATGATGGTCGTGGAATTGATGATAAAGACTTACCACGTATTTTTGAAAAAGGATTTACATCTACGGCTAAACATCAGGATAATTCAGCTACTGGAATGGGATTATATTTAACCGAGCAAGTAGCTAACTCATTAAAAATAAAACTAAATGTCGAGTCTTCAGTAGGAGAAGGATCGACTTTTACACTAACGTTCCCAAAGAAAAATGACTTCGTTCAGATCGCAGGTGACTTATGATTAGATTAATCACATGTATCATCATCTCACAACTTTTATTTGTCACATTAATCCCAGTTTGGGAAGAACTAATTGAATATCTTAATATTCTCGTCATAGCTGTTGCGTGGCTAAGTATCACCACTATCGGTATTATTTTCGGATTGCTTTGGAGTAAAAAGAAAATCAACCTTTCTGTCACGACTGTTCATGTTGGCATGTTATTTTACACAGCAGGCTTAATCATTTTGCTCTTTTTCAGACCAAACGGACCAGGCGCTGACAATATTAATGTCATCCCTTTTGAAACGATTAAACTCTATTTGTCAGGAAACGCCGAGCCCTTAGTCGCTTTATATAACATTGGAGCAAACATTGTCTTAACGATTCCGCTTGGGATCTATTACAGACTCGTTGCTAAAAAACCTAGTCTGTTAACCTTATTGCTCATTGCTGTTTTATCTATTTCTATTATTGAAGTTTCTCAACTCATTTTAGGCCGCGGCAGCATGGATATCGATGATTTAATCCTTAATACAACAGGGTTTATAGTAGGGTACCTTTTAACTCCTCTTATCCAAAAAACGCTTCACATAACACGCATGTGACGAAAATGTCACATGCTTTTTCTAATTGTTAGGTAAAATGAAGGAAAAGAATCCCATACCCCATTTACAATGAATTCAGATGAACGGAAAGGAGTTTTTAACATGAGCCTACTTAAAGCTCACAAAATCCATAAAAGTTACGGAAACAAATTTAACAGACAAGAGGTCTTAAAAGGAATCGACCTCACACTTGAGCAAGGTGAATTCGTTAGTATTATGGGGGCATCTGGTTCAGGTAAAACGACGTTACTTAACGTCCTATCTTCCATTGATCAAGTCAGCCATGGGACGATTGAAGTAGAGGGTAACCTCATCACAAGTATGAAGTCGAAAAAACTTGCGGAGTTTCGTAAGCATCATCTCGGGTTTATATTCCAAGAGTATAATTTACTCGATACATTAACGGTTAAAGAAAATATTTTACTGCCTTTATCCATTCAAAAAGTATCAAGGAAAGAAGCGAGCGAACGTTTTGAATCACTTGCTAATGAATTAGGTATTTTAGATATTCAAGATAAATATCCTAATGAAATATCAGGCGGTCAAAAACAGCGGACATCAGCAGCAAGAGCTTTCATTCATGAACCAAGTATTATTTTTGCCGATGAACCAACAGGAGCACTCGATTCAAAATCCGCTTCCAACTTATTAAATAAATTAAGCGATTTGAATGAAAAACTAAAGGCAACGATCATGATGGTCACGCACGATCCCGTAGCCGCCAGCTACAGTAAACGGGTCATTTTTATAAAAGATGGGCAAATTTATACTCAATTAAATAAAGGCAATGAAGACAGGCAAAGCTTTTTCCAAGACATTATGAAAACGCAAGGCGTATTAGGTGGCGTTCAGTATGAACATTAATCAGCTCATCATTCGTAACCTTAAGAAAAACTTAAGTAACTACTACCTCTACGTCTTTGCCCTAATCTTTAGTGTCACAATTTATTTTGCCTTTGTCACATTACAATACGACCCATCCATGGACCCTGCAACTGGGACGATCAAAGGTCAAGCGGGGGTCAAAGCGGGCTCTGTTGTATTAATCGCAATCGTTGGGATATTCTTGATCTATGCGAACAATTTATTTATCAAAAGAAGAAGTAACGAAATTGGACTTTTTCAGTTAATCGGCATGACTAAAGGACGTATTTTTCGTATATTAAGTATTGAAAATTTCATCCTTTACTTTAGCTCAATGCTAATTGGTATTTTGCTTGGATTCTCAGTTTCAAAATTAATCGTCATGATTGTGTTTAAAATTACAGGCGTTGAAGCTGTTGCGACATTATCATTTTCACAAGAAGCGCTCATTCAAACTATACTTGTTTTTCTAGGCATTTATTTACTAATTATGCTGACGAACTATCTATTTATAAAAAAACAAAGCATTCTAGCTTTATTCCAAGTTCGGTCTTCAACAGAAGTCAAAGTCAAACGTTTGTCTATTTGGCAGGTCATAATAGGAGTCTTAGGCATTGGATTAATCGGAACAGGATATTATGTATCTCAGAAGCTATTTGATCTAGCTTTTTCCTCTATTAATGGAATGGCTTTTGCCATGGCGTTCATTCTAGGTTCCGTCATTATAGGCACTTACTTATTTTACAAAGGATCCGTTGCGTTTATTTTCCAGCTCATCCGAAGACAACATAAAGGCTACCTCAACATCAATAAAGTTATGTCGTTATCTTCCATTATGTTTAGAATGAAATCAAATGCATTATTGCTAACCATTATTACGACTATCTCAGCTCTTGCAATCGGATTTTTAAGCTTAAGTTATATCGCTTATTATTCGGCAGAACAAATGGCAGAAGACTATGTGGTTCACGACTTTGCATTAGTTAATGAAGAATCCGTAGATAAGTTTACAACAGCCTTAGAAAGTAACGATATTGATTACTCTATGAAACAAGTTGAGGTCATTCAGTACGTGGCAGATGCCTCAGACATTCTCGATTTAAATATGGATCAAGATGACGCTATTATGGTTGATCCTAGCCAGTATCAAGTACCAGTCGTTAGTGATGCAGATTTTGAACAAATCAATGTTGAAAAAAATGAAGCACTATTACACGGCTACTCTGATCTTACGATGAGCTTTATGAAAATTAAAGACTCAGGAACTCTAATTTTTAAAGGTCAATCGGAAAAGTTTGAACTTCAGCAAATTGGCCTCAAGCGTGAGCACCTTGTTTCGTCATACTTTAGTGGAGGCGGTTTGCCATTAGCTGTCGTTGATGACTCAACTTATGAAAAACTAAAACAAGACTTAAACCCAGACATCCAAATGAGCACTAAATTGTTCACAGGAATTGATGTAAGCAAAGGTGACTTACAGAAAGCCAATGAATTATACATCAGTCAGAATTTAGAAGAATGGGCTGGCAATGATTCACAACTGAAGTCGAGCCAAGATCAGAAAATGAACATGGGGCTAATCATGTTTATCGTGGGCTTCCTTGGACTGACTTTCCTTGTCACGTCGGGCTGCGTCCTGTATTTTAAACAAATGGACGAAAGTGAAAGCGAACAGCCCAGTTATACAATCTTAAGAAAGCTTGGATTCACTCAGTTTGATTTATTAAAAGGTATTCAGCTTAAGCAATTATTTAACTTTGGCATCCCGCTCGCAATCGGACTTCTGCACAGCTATTTTGCCGTTCAGTCAGGTTGGTTCTTATTCGGATCAGAGTTGTGGACTCCAATGCTCCTCGTCATGGTTCTTTATACAGCTCTATATTCGATCTTTGGCATCCTGTCTGTCATTTATTATCGTAAAATCATCGGCAATGCGCTGTAGCCTGAGGGTTATGAGGAAAAAATTCATTTTATGAGGAAAACGGAACACCCTTGCTCAAAAGGTGTTCCGTTTTTTCTCTTTTTGATATACTTGAGTTTAGTATTTTGCACTGAAAGGAGGTTATCTATGATTAGAAAAATTGAAATCGGCGTTCTAGCTATTGGCCTATTAATCTTTATCTTAGATTATACATATGACGGGTTTACACTTTCAGACACGAACTTATTCTTACTCATTGCTGTCGTTACAGGTGTATCCGCACTATCGGCATACAAAGAAGGTAAAAAATCGTTCAGTTATATCTACTTTCTGTTCTCTTCACTTTGTCTTGTCACCTTTATTGTTTTGATATTAAATTAACTTCACAAGTCCGGCCGCGACTTAAAACCGGCATCACTTTATTCTTCGTCCACACACCAAGGGCTATAGAAATAACCAATTCTATAATCCGAATGAGTTCATGATCAATCCCAACCAAAGGATGAATTAATGAAAACATAATTAAATATATAAACGTAAACAACGCTATTAAAAATGAATTAAGAAAACAAATCATGTTAACCACCTCATACATGATTGTATCACAGAGGGATTACGCTGCCTTCCAATACGTCTTGAAACCATTATTGATTAAGCGACCCTTCTTTGGTACCTGGGTCATAATCAAATAAACATTCAGCATGTCGACACATGAAGCGATCGCATTAAACAAAATGAGTACCTTCATAAGTGGAGTCAGCATACCTACTAAACTTAAAACAATTGGCAATAAGATTGATAGAACGATAAACGGCGCAAATGAGATCACCAAGAATCTAGACCTTGAAATAATATCCTCTGTTAAAACAAACCCTGCCTGCCAGGTAATCCCGATATAAGTTTTCTTAGACTTTATAAAATGAGGTACAAAGATTAAATGAATAAGTTCATGTACCACAATCAAACCAAGTAGCCATAATAAATGACTCCCATTAATACTGATTGTGACACTTGAATCTGTAACCCCAAAATCTTTAAGTGACAAACCAGAGGTAGCTTCTATAACGACCCAACAAATAATTAGATTAATCAGCATGAAAGGAATGGACAAAAGTGAAGCCAACCCTATACTTTTTGGCTCCTTAAGTGGTGTCCACTTGTCCCCAATTAATTCCTCATCAAATGTTGGGTCTTCTTTCGGTAAACCAAATTTTATTTTCAATTGAGATCGTCTCCCTTAGGATATCTTTAATCAATTATACGAACAGGAAAACCAATAAGTTTCATAGAAGTAAGACTAAAAGAATCTGAAAGGAGATTGTCTATGAAAAATATTGGAGATCAAATACAATTTGACATCTACAAAAACATGAGAAACCCAGATCCTGACAGACTTCCCGTTTCATATGAGGAATGGGAAAAGGCAGCACGTCACAAACTGGAAGACGGTCCTTTTTATTACGTTAAAGGTGGTGCAGGTGGAGGCCGTACCATGGATGCTAATGTCTCAAGCTTTAATCGCTGGCAAATCGTACCTAGAATGCTCAACAATGTAGATGAGCGTGACCAATCCATTCAGTTGTTTGGCCAATCATTCCCATCACCTATTTTACACGCCCCAATCGGAACTCAGTCGGTCATTCATAAAGAAGGCGAACTTGGTTCAGCAAAAGCTTGTGCGGAATTAGGCATCCCGTACATTGCAAGCTCTGCCTCAACTTTTCCAATGGAAAAAATCGCAGAAGCTATGGGAGATGCACCTCGTTGGTTCCAGCATTACTGGAGCCGAGACCCGGAAATTGCCGCTAGCTTCGTCAAAAGAGCCGAGGCCTCAGGCTACTCTGCTATTGTGGTCACACTCGATACTCCTATGATGGCATGGCGAGAGGATGATTTACGGAACGTATATTTACCATTTCTCATTGGAGAAGGTGTTGGAAACTACTTCACGGATCCAGCTTTCCTAAGTAAACTCGACCAATCACCTCAAGATGATCCAGAAGCAGCGGTCATGCACTGGACGAAAGTATTCGGAAATACAGGACTTACTTGGGATGACCTAGCTTTTCTAAGAGAACACACCAACTTACCAATCTTATTAAAAGGAATCCTCCACCCAGAAGATGCTGAACTTGCATTAAAATATGGCGTCGATGGAATCATTGTCTCTAATCATGGCGGTAGGCAGGTAGATGGAGCCATTGCAGCCATTGATGCATTGCCGCTTATTACTGATACGGTTCAAGGTCGAATCCCGGTATTAATGGATAGTGGCATTAGGCGTGGTTCCGATATCATTAAAGCCATGGCATTAGGTGCTAAAGCCGTTTTAGTTGGCCGTCCAGCCATGTACGGACTAGCAGTAGATGGTCAACGCGGCGTAAAAGAAGTCTTACAAAACCTTGCAGCGGACCTAGACATTACGTTAGGATTAATTGGGAAGAACTCTGTCAATCAAATTGACGAATCCGTAATTGTTGAAGCACAAAAATTTAGATTGAGGGAATCAGTGAAGTAAGAGGTTAGTAAAATGAAGAAACTCTTTAGTATTACCACGATCATGATTGTCGCCATCATAGGTCTATTTGTTTGGTTTCAAAGTCAGAATCAAACATGGGCATTTGAATATGTAAATTTAGACCATGATAATCTACCATTATCTGAAAAACATGCCCTCACAGTCGCCAGCCGTCATGTAGAAGGGCGTATCAATACTTATCTACCGAATCAGGAGTCACCATGGGACACACCATCTGGAGTAAATTGGTCAGATGAACTACGAGAAGAGATTGATGTCGTAACAGACAAAGAGGATCACTTCGTAGTAGAGTTTAGGCATCGAGGCGACTTTTGTGATCAAAAATTTGTTTATGTTAAGAAAAAGACAGGTCACGTTATAAATGTACAAAATGGTTATAGTAAACACGAAGCCTGTGAATAAACAAACCCACTACGATTGGTGTAGTGGGTTAAATTAATAAGCTTTCTTTTTCAAATGGAAAATATCTTCATCGTGATCCATTAATTTATGTTGAATATACTCGGCCTTTTCGTTTAAACTATCAAGTCCTTTTTTAAGTTGACCTTGTCCTTCTTTTAGTTCATTAATGCTCTCGGTGTTTTGCTCGACTTTCTCAGATAAACCTTTGACTTCGCCTTCTAGACCATTTACCCTTTCAGATAAACCATCGACTTTTCCTTCTAGATCATCTACTCTTTCAGTTAAAACATCAACCTTACCTTCTAGACCATCTACTCTTTCAGTTAAAACATCAACTTTTCCTTCTAAACCTCTAAACTGACCCGACAATTCACGAATGGCTTGCATAATCATATTAAATTGTTGTGTTTCCAATTGAGGTTCCTCTCCTTCAATCGATTTACTAAGAATATTATACAACGGAACCTCCAAAACATAAATAGTTAAAATTCGACATAGACAGGTAGAGCTTCATCATTCAAACAGGCCTCAATTCGCTCTCTAAAGTTTTTATACTCTACCATTTTTAATGCCTCTTCAATCGGAAAAAATCCAACCTCTAAGCTTTCTGGACTCGTTGTTGGCTTACCACCTATTGACTTACACAAAAATAATGTATTGCAAATCGAACGCTCAACATTTTGAAAAATACCACAAAATTTCAAGACTTCAACATCTATACCAGACTCTTCTTTCGTCTCACGAATCGCAGCTTCACGTGGTGACTCACCTTCTTCAACTTGTCCACCTGGCATTTCCCAGCCTCTTAATGGGCCCTTGATTAACAACAATTCATTATGATCATTTAAAACGACCGTTGCTGCAGACACGATGTGCTTCGGTGGGTTCATCATGCTTCCTCCAGTTCCTATGTATGAACTTTTTGCTCAAGACTAAAACCATTCTCGACGTATTCCCGAATCTTTTTCCACTCGCCTTGTTCTTGGCGAAACGTTTCAGCGAATAACAATTTAGAGTTGACTAATGATCCATCCAACTCAAACGTTACTAGGAAAACCGCAACCCCTTCTTGCTGACTATTAATATCAATAAATAGATCTTCAAAGTGCCATTTAGGATTTCTGCCTTCAAACTGCTTGTAAGCCTGATACCAGCCTTCTTTTGCAGCATCAGCACCCCAGTCTGAGACTTCCGCATCGGGATTTGCCCAGCGGACAATTAGATCCTTTGATTGATGGGCTGACATCCTTTCAGCATCCAAGCTATTCCATGATTCACGGTATTCCTTTAAGAAACGTTTAAAATCGTTTAGTAAATTTTGATCCATAAAGATCAACCTCCTATTACTAACAATTCTATTAAAGTAAAAATATTCCTTTGAAATTTAAAAACTACTAAATTCATTAAACTATATCACTTATTTTATGAAGTGAAATACCAGAATCTTCTAAGTCAGTTGTGATGTGCTTTGCAAAATCTAATGCATGGGGCCCGTCTCCATGAATACAAACCGTTTGTGCTTCAATCAATACATCACTGCCTTGAATGGACACTACTTTACCTTCTGTGATCATTCTTTTTACCTGATTAACAGCCGTCTCATGATCTTTAATTAGGGCGTTCTCGTGACGTCTAGACGTTAAAGAACCATCCTCTTGATAGGTTCGGTCTGAGAACACTTCGCTCGCTGTTCTTAAACTTGCTTTTTTACCTGCATTAACTAGTTCACTACCCGGCAAGCCGAATAAAATTAATTCAGGGTCGACTTTGTATACTGCCTCTGCGATGGCTTCAGATAAATCCGCATCTTTCACAGCCATATTAAAGAGTGCTCCATGCGGTTTTACATGCTGAAGCTGACCGCCTTCAGCTTTTACAAATCCATATAATGCTCCAATTTGATAGACCACTAGATCATAAGCTTCCTGAGGCGAGATTTCCATCGGTCTACGCCCAAATCCAACTAAATCCGGCAGTCCAGGATGAGCTCCAATCCCAACATTTTTACCAAGTGCTAAACGCACCGTTCTTCGCATAGTGGCAGGGTCTCCTGCATGAAACCCGCATGCAATATTGGCAGATGTTACATAGTCAAGGATTTCTTTGTCTCGACCCATCTGATAAGCGCCAAAGCTCTCACCCATATCACAGTTTAAATCGATCTTATTCATGTTAGCCCTCCTTTATCTTGTTAAAAACTGAATTCTTAAGCTGAAGAAGTTCTTCTTCTCTTTTAAGAAAATCACGCTGTGCTTCTTCGATATTTACTTCTTTAAAATTTACCGCCATTCCCGGCTTCAGCTGGGCAACCTTTGGCAAATCAGCAGATGCCACTTGCGCAACCTTAGGGTAGCCTCCTGTCGTCTGCCGGTCTGCGAGTAAAATGATTGGCTGACCGTCTGAGGGTAGTTGAACCGTCCCAAAGCTAACCGCTTCTGATGCCAGTTGAATTGGCTGTTCTAATTCGAGAGGTGGACCTTCTAATCGGTACCCCATTCGATCAGACTGTGGAGTAATTTTAAAGGGTTGGTCAAAAAGAGCTTCTTTACTCTTTTGATCTAGTAAATGATACTGCTTTCCTGGAATTACCCGAACTTCAGAATTCTGATTCACATAATTGGTAAACTTAGACGTTACGGCCCAGTTCACTTCATAGAATTCTTCATAAGAGACTTTTGATTCTAACCTTGTAAAAAACATTTGCGAAGTTATAGAAAGTTCCTTTATCTCAAGTTGATCACCTTTTTGAAGCGCGCGTCCATTAAAGCCACCTATACCAGCACGTAAATAAGTTGACTGGCTCCCCATCACCTCATCTACTTTCAGGCCACCAGCAATGGCTAGATAGGCCCTACACCCTGTCTTCGTTCCTTTAAACGATAGAACGCTCCCTTTCTTAACGATGATCGGACGCCACGTTTTAATGGGTTGTCCATTTATTTTCGCTGTTAAATCACCGCCGCAAATCGCAATGAGGTGATCATGTTGAAATTCTAATTCAGGTCCAAGCAAAGTAAGCTCAAGGGTTGCTTCAATTTCCGAATTACCCACTAATAGGTTAGCGATACGATGAGCTAATAGGTCCATGACTCCGCTTGCGATCACACCATACTTCTGATACCCGATTCTTCCTAAATCTTGAACATTCGTAAGGAGGCCAGGCTTTTGAACTTCAATCATTGCTCTGCCTCCTTCTCTAAAAACTCATCATAAGAAATTGGCTTAAACTTAATTTTGTCCCCTGCTTGAAGCAAGGTTGGTGGAGATTGTTCAGGTTTAAAAAGCTTCAATGGCGTTCGTCCAATCAACTGCCAACCTCCTGGGGTCTCAATTGGATACACACCCGTTTGGTTATTCGCAATCCCTACTGTTCCATCTGGAATTTTTAACCTTGGGGATTTTTGACGAGGTGTGGCAATTTGTTGATCCATCCCACCAATAAACGGAAACCCTGGTGCAAAACCCAGCATGTACACTAAATAATCACCATTTGAGTGGAGCTCGATTACCTTACTGGTTGATAAACCATTGTACTCGGCTACATATTCCAAGTCTGGCCCGAACTCACCACCATAGCATACAGGAATATCCACAACTCTAGGTTCGATTTGTTCCTTAACCTTTACATCTGCTAAAAGGACCTTGAGTTGATCACAAACATAATCATATGGTAACTGACCCTCTGCTTGTTTTGATACTTTTAAGATGTCATAAAATACCGTCACCGAAGCGTAAGCAGGAATATATTCAATCACCCAATCAATGGATACTTCTTCAAAATAAGCGACCACCATTTCAACTTTTTGGTGATTCTCTATATTAATACTTTGACCTAACTCAATCACAACAGCCTGGTCACCTAACGGTTGCAGTCGAAAATCCATATTATCTCCCTTTAAAGTCTGAATTTAATGATAATTAATACTAATTATATTCCAATTATTCTACTGATTCAATTTCCTATATCATGTTGGGATATTATCATCCTCAATTGTAAATATATCGACCCCACAAAAAACACCCTAACCACAATTGGTTAAGGTGTACTTAAAAATTCCTTTAGTCGATGTTCAACGCTTTTGACGTCCTGATAACCCTGATTATAAAGTGATGTCAGTTTATTTTTATTCCGCTCAACTCGTCCTACTTTTAATTTCTCTGATGGGCAAATTACAAATACGTTCCCTTTCTTCTCTTCATCAAATATGTACTGAAGCGTTTCGTTATAAACGGCGTGACGTTTTTCCATTGCTTCAATTAACCCTGGAAAATCAGCATATTTCTTTCGTAAATATCGCATAAATGACTGCGGCTTTTTAACATACCCACGATTCCGCGTTAACACGATCACATTCTTTGTATTACCATCCCTTTCCGATTGTTTAATTGGAATGGGGTCTGAAATCCCGCCGTCCATCAAGTACTTTCCGTCAAATTCAACCATTGGCGCGAACATTGGTAGTGAACTCGAGGCCCGAAGTAACGTCACGGCATCTGTTGGATACTCTGATTTTTTATAAAATAATGCCTCACCTGTTTTACAGTCTGTCACCCCAATGACAAACTCCTCATCCGCTTCATAATAAGCATCAAAATTAAACGGCGCGAGCTTATTTGGTAGCGTATCAAATAAAAAGTCCATCCCAAATATCTGCCGCTTCTCAATCCAATTTCTAAGCGATAAATATTCAGGGTGATCCACAAAATCAATGTTGACGGTTCGATTTCGGTCAATTTGCCGCGCGATATAAGACGATCCATTACAAGCACCCGCCGAAACCCCAATCGTATATGGCAGGTATATATTTTGTTCCATTAAATAATGAAGGACGCCTGCCGTGTAAACACCCCGGCTGCCTCCACCTTCTAGCACTAATCCAGTCTGTGTCATGACATCCCCTCTTGTTTTTGTACTACATACGTTACTGCATTTGTTTTTAATAAAATAGGTACACCATTACGTTCTATGTTATATTCTAAAGGTTTAACGAGGTGTTTAACCAGCTTCCAGCCTTTAAAAACTGGATTTAATTCATGAATCATATCATAGGTTGACAGGTTAACTTCTATTAAAGCATCTAAGCTCTCTCCAGTATGTAAATCGATCTCTGTTACCTCAGTATTAATAACTAAGCAAACTAACCCTCCAGGTTTAGTGCCCTTTTCCATATCCGTTAACACTCTCTTTAATGTCAATTCTGAGCTCACATGTTCTAGGCTTGAGACAGCAACCACAAAATCGTAGCTTTGTTCCCTAATTTCAAAACCTTCGATATCCGATAAATAAGGTTCAATGACCTGTTCAACTTCAAACTGTTTGCTATAGCATAGAAGATTCTCAATAGCAGATTCTAATAAATCTACACATACAACTTTCCCTCGATTTGATTTAACAGCTTCGGCAATTGGAATGCTGTTTCGCCCAACTCCAGAACCTAAATCTAAAACATTAGGATTCTCGATCTCTTTTATTTTAGGCAGCATTTCTAAAACAGTCTGGACAGGTTTATACAACCAAGAGCCTTTTTCAAATAACTTATGTTGCTTATAACACTCATCATGGTACTTCTTCTCTTCAGCTCGTATCATATCTACTCTTTTCATAACTTCTCTACCACTCATACCCTTCAGCTTTCAGCATGTCCGTTATGATGTCAACAGGATTGGGCCCTCCTTCGATGTCATACACACGATCCATAATCAGCCGATCTGTCCCTACTTCGATAAAAAACGTCTGGTTCGAATAATGATTCTCCTCAATTTCCTTTTGGTAAGTGAAAACTAACCGAAACCTGGTCTGCATACTTAACTCATTCGTTTGTTTAACCTCAGTCGAATCAATCTTACCGATTAACTCTTGTATAAACGACTCATCAGAAATGGAAAAACCCTTAATAGGCCTAGAAAATTGGCTACTATTCTTACCCTCTCTAAACACTTCGACACTTAATTGTTTAAATGTCAAACTATCATCCACTCGTTCATCAACTAACTCCCCAATAGTTGTATGTTTCTCTGCCTGCACATAAATGTAAAGGCCTAGTACGGATAAAATTACTACCGCAGTAATCACATTCTTCTTCATTTGTTCCCCCTATGTAACAACACCATCTTGCCTGCTGCATACCTGTTTTTGCAAACCCAATGTTTTCCATGAGAATGCATTTTGAATCAGCTCCTTAAAATAATGGTTGTTTACGATTAGTGAATCTTATTAGATAAGGGATAGGTATTATTGTCATGAGTAACATGGCAATAAGAATAAGTAATTGTAACCAAAAATCAATCGGTAGTATCCAAATAAACACAATCGCAATCAAGTCATAAATCAATAAGTAGGAAGTCATTTTAATAGAATCCGATGTCACATATTGCATCTCCTGACAGTTTGGACATCTCTTTTTCCAACCTAAGATGAATAGCAACTCCGACCATTTAAATTGAAAATCACAATTCCAACAAGTTGGTAACTTCATCTAATCACCCCCAACTTAATTATACCATTATATGTAAGAATTTTCAGTTAAGTCGCAAAAGATCATCTGTGAATTTAGGTGATTTTGTTCCCACGAAGAGTTGAATTGTTCGCATTTCACTGAGGTCTGTTCGCATTAGTCGGAGATTTGTTTGCATTTCAGAGAGAATTGTTCGCATCAGACGAGAGACTGTTCACATTTCTCGGAAATCCGTTCATGTCAGACGTGGATTTGTCCGTATTTCGAAAAAATTCACCTTGCAGCACTATACTTCATTAACTATTAGTTTTAAAAACTAAAATTTTTAGCCATGTTTTCTACTAATATGATTTCTTTTATTAATAAAACCCCGGCTCAAGCCGGGGTCTCCTATTAACCTTCTATAATTGGTAAAATAATGTGAGATGCATAATCTGCGCCCATATGAAGCGTTTGGTTAGCATTAATTATTTTAGTTGTATCAAGTAGTGTGTCTCCTGTGTTAGGGTTTGGGTCATACATAGGGAAGTTACTCGAAGTAACTTGAACACGGAGTGAATGTCCTTTCTTAAACACTTGACTGGTTGACCACATATCAATCTCATACTCGTAGACTTCACCCGGTTTAAGTGCACCGTGTATGGTGTTTGTTCGGACGATTCCTTCTGTCACATTAATAGATTTACCGTCTGGTAGTACGTCCGTTAATTTAACCACAAAATCAGTATTCACTACATCTGTTGAAGCGTATAATTTAAACTTAACCGGACCTGTTACTTCAATGTCTTCGCCTAAAGGAGCACTAGTATAAACTAGAACATCCTCTCGCTTTTCAACCTCTCTTTGATCTAATGGTCCCGTATTTATACCATGAATGAATAATGATGGTCCACCTTTTGTCGGAACAGGGTTGTCAGGATCATAAACGTAAGAATCGAGCGCAGACTCTGTCGGTTTGTCAAAACTTAATTGACCGTGATTGTGTAAATACAATGGCTTATAGTTCGTACGCGCTAATGGCCACTCATACTCGCTTCTCCACTCATTTGCCCCCATCACGAATAGTTTAATAGGTGCATCCTCTTCAAAAACCTCAGTCTGGTCATCTTTTAGCCAGTGATCAAACCATTTCAAATGAAGGGATGTGACATCATCAACTCCATCAATTAAGTCCCCAGAGGCTTTAAGACCAAAGTATCGTTCACCAAAGTAAGGAGTGAACACGCCATGTCCCCAAGGTCCAATAATGAGCTGCTGATCGTCCTTTCCTTGCTTTTCTAATTCAGAAAAATTATGAATCGTTGCTTGTAAGAAGCAGTCATACCATCCTGCCATATGAAAACCAGGTACGTTCACATCACCGATCGATGCACGGTCATTTACTGATAACTCACCATAAATATAAGCTTTATACAACTCTTGTAATTCTGGATGTTTCATGACAGGTGACCAGTCTTTAAATGGAAAATGACTGTGCCAATCTAGTATGTGATCTAAGTCTGCAATCAGCTCTTGAGACGTTTTCTGAAAAGTCTCTGAATCTTGTATTCTCTTCAAGTAGTCTGGCGCAACCGAATCTAGCATCCACGTCTCAAGCTTTGCTAGCTCATAGGCACCACCTCGCTTAGATAAATCACGATCAATATTGTGACCTGTAAAAGCTGGGAAAATTGCTTTAAGTGAAGGAGGCTTAGCCATGGCAGCAAACATCTGAGTAAAACCATAATACGACAGGCCGAACATTCCCACTTTGCCATTACTATAAGGAAGAGATGCTGCCCATTCTACAGAGTCATAGCCATCTTCTAATTCTTGTGCGAATGGTTTAAAGTCACCTTCAGAACTAAATCGCCCTCGCACGTCTTGAATGATGACGACATAACCATCCAACGCCATTCGAATTGGATCAATATAACGATGGGAGAAATTTGGTAGATTTTTATTGTAAGGAAGGCGAGTTAACAGAACTGGGTATTCTCCTTCACTCTCAGGCCGATAAACATTTGCATACAAAGTTACTCCGTCCCTAAGCTGACACGGGACATCACGTTCGATAACGACTTGTTCACTCATTAAAATCCCTCCAAGTAGCAAAAGGCCTGCATCTTATGGATACAGACCTTTCATCAAATATTACTTACCTAACATTTTGTTAACTTTATCTTGATTATTATCAATCCACTCTTGTGCAACTTCACGCGGATCTTGTCCATCTTCAATTTTAACAATCATTGCTTCTACATCTTCTAAAGGAATACTCCAGTTTTGTAAGAACTTATATACATCTGGCGCTTTTTCTTTTAAGTCTTTATTTGCTAAAACATGAACGTCAGAAGGTGTAAAGTAACCATAGTCATCTTCAATCACTTTAATATCGAATTTATTAAACATTGTGTGTGGTCTCCAGCCATAGAAAATAACTGGATTATTTTGACTCATCTCTCTTTGAGCTTGAGCTAACATTCCACCTTCTGATGATGTTACAAGCTCTAAGTCAAGATCAGCCTCTTTAATTAAATCACGCATCATTTTAGTCGCACTAGCGCCTTCTTCAATGCCATATATTTTATTACCAAACTCATCTTCACGACCCTTTAAGTCACTTACTTTCTCAATACCTTCCACGTAAGTTGGAATAACTAGACCTGAATCAGCATCTTTATAGCTAATGGAGACTTTTTCGATAGAATCTTTATATTCCTCATATTGATATTGGTGTGCTGGCATCCATGAATCCATGAATACATCTAAATCACCACGTGAAAGCCCAACAAATGTCGAACTTACATCTGCCTGAGTTTCTTCAACTGTATAACCCATTTCTTCAATAATTAGTCCAGCCACTTTAGTCGGTGGTACAGTACTAGTCCATGGCGTTACCGCAAATGTAATTGTTCCTTTTTCCTCAGCTTTATCGCTACCTTCAGCACTGCTACCTTCTTCATTATTAGAACCGCATGCTGCTAATACAACTAGACTTACTGCCATTAATGTTAATATAAACTTTCTCATGTAATCTCCCTCTCCTAATTTATTTATGCTTTACCTTGACCTAACCCTTGAGTGATCCGGTCAAGAACAATCGCTAGTACAACAATTCCTAAACCACTTACTAAACCTAAACCTATGTTCACTCGAGAAATAGCTGTTAAAACAGATGCACCTAGACCTGGCGCACCGATCATCGAAGCGATAACCGCCATCGATAATGACAACATAATCGTTTGGTTAACCCCTGCCATGATGCTTGGAACAGCTAGTGGAAGTTGAACTTTAAAAAGTAACTGACTTTTAGTTGAACCAAACGCACGTGATGCCTCAACAACTTCTTTAGATACACTGCGAATACCTAGATTGGTCATACGAACTGCAGGTGGTGCTGCGAAAATAAACGTCGCAATAACCGCAGGTACACCTCCAAGACCAAATAATAGTACCGCAGGAATTAAATAAACAAAGCTTGGTAATGTCTGCATGAAGTCTAAAACTGGTCGAACCGTGTTTTGTACATGGTTATTAAGTGCACTAAATATCCCAATCGGAACACCGACTACTAATGACACAAATGTTGCCACAATAACAATAGATAATGTTTGCATCGATTGTTCCCATATGTCGACAGATCCAATAAATAGAAAACCTATTACGGTAAAAAACGCCATACCTTTTCCTGCAAATCTCCAAGCAATGATGGCTAAGATTAACGTAAATAATTCTGCAGGTATGAATAAAAGGACATCTGTCACACTATTGATGAAAGCATTCAACCCATTACTCATGGCATCAAATGTATTACTAAACGTCGGCAAAAACCAACCATTTACAAACTCATTCGTCCATTTTTCTAATGGTAAGTAAAAGTAATCCATTAGCTTGTCACCTCAGCTTTCTCTTTTCCAAGAACGAGTCCTGAAAGAATAGAGACTCGAGATACAATCCCTAAGAGTTTACCGTCTTCTACGACAGCAATTGGATACTTAGCATCTGCTGCAACACCGATTAAATCGTTAAGCGGCGTCTCAGGCGTTGTTTGATGGACATCCGTAACTAAAACTTCTTCCATCGAAATATCATTCTTATAAGCATTAATCGCATCATCAATCGTAAGTAAACCTTTAAAGTTATCTTCACGATCTACCACAAAAATACTTGATGCCCCTACTTCCTCCATTTTTCTAACGGCCATACGCGGGCCATCTTTATAAGTCGTTAACACTTCTGGCTTTCTCATAACAGCCTGCGCATCGAGCACCTTAGAACGGTCAACGTCTTTAACGAAATTGCTGACATATTGGTTAGCAGGATTCTCAAGGATTTCTTCTGAAGAACCAACCTGAACAATCTGTCCATCTTTCATGATCGCAATGCGGTCACCTAATTTTAATGCTTCATCTAAATCGTGAGTGATAAATAAGATTGTTTTATCTAATTTATTTTGAAGCTTAAGTAACTCATCCTGCATTTCTTTACGAATAAGAGGATCTAATGCACTGAAAGCTTCATCCATAAGCAAGATATCCGTATCATTCGCAAGTGCCCTCGCTAAACCAACTCGCTGCTGCATACCGCCACTCAGTTCATTCGGGTAGCTATTTTCATAGCCTTTTAAGCCAACATCTTCAATCGACTTCTGTGCTCTCTTTTCACGTTCCTCTTTACCAACGCCTTGTATTTCAAGACCATAAGCAACGTTTCCGACAACTGTACGGTGTGGGAATAACCCGAAATTTTGAAATACCATTCCAAGCTTTTGGCGACGTGTTTCAATTAATTGGTCTCGTTTCATTTTCGTAATATCTTCACCGTCAATTAATACCTCACCATCAGTCGGCTCAATAAGGCGATTAACTAAACGGATTAGGGTAGATTTACCACTACCAGATAGACCCATAATGACGAAGAACTCACCGTTTTTAACTTCAAATGAAGCTTTGTTAACTCCAACAGTGTTACCGGTTTGTTCTAAAATGTCGTCTTTTGAATATCCTTCTTCTAACATTCTTAAGCCCTGTTTTGGATGTGATCCAAAGACTTTTGTTAGATTTTTGATTTCAATATTACTCATAAACATTCTCCTTTTATGTACAAGCAAGAAGGAGAATTACTTCCTGCGAATCCCTATAACTCTCCCTGCCTGTTTCGGTTTTTCTAAATGTTCATGCTCTCTCCAAACGTCATCTATCTTTTCTTGAATAAATGATAAAAATGGCGCAGGCTTTCCTTGACCTTGATCCATGCCCATGAGCATTTGTTCACTTGTTGCGACCAAGTCACCATTTGTGTTTTTCATGGAAAAGAAGGCATGGAGCCTTTTAACATCATGGTCAAGTAACTGCCATTCAACCGTTAACGATTCACCTTGGTGAACCTCATTTAGATAACATAGATGCGTTTCTAATGTAAAAATCGTATATTGTTTTTCTTGAATTACTTCTTCAGTAATGCCGAGGTGGCCCATCAAGGCATCCACAGCACGACTGAATACTTCTGCATACGCGGCGTCATTCATATGGCCGTTATAATCGACCCACTGCTCTATGACGCTTACGTTATATTTAAAGGGGGTAGACATAACTTTCACCTCTTAAGGCCAATAATCTTCAACTAGATCAATCAATTTCACTAAAAATTCATTACGTTTACATTCAAGCTCTGCAACTGAACGATCATCTGCGAAGCTCTCGCATCCGTTAATAACACGCTCTTTAAGTTCATCTGTTAACTCAGGTGCTTCAAGCTTCGTCCAAGGTAATTTTAATGCAGGACCGAACTGTTCAAGCATGTGGCGCATCCCTTGGTCTCCTCCAGCTAAGTGAAATGTCATAAACGGCCCCATCTGAGCCCATCTAAGACCTGCTCCATACGTAATTGCTTTATCTACTTCTTCAGTTGTCGCAATACCGTCATTAACAAGGTGTAACGCTTCACGCCATAGAGCTTCCATTAAACGGTCTGCAATGAAGCCTTCAATCTCTTTATCTATAATCATCGGCTTCATTTGCGCTGATTCATAAATCTTATAGGCTTTCTCAACCGTTTCTTGACTCGTAGACTCTCCGCCTACAATTTCAACTAACGGCAAAATATATACTGGGTTAAAAGGGTGTGCAACGACTATCTTTTCAGGATTTTCTAATGTTTCTTGAAGTACAGTCGGCTTAATGCCTGACGTACTAGAACCTATTACAGCATCTGATTTCGAACTTATATCTATATCTCTTAAAACAGATTGCTTTAGCTCAACACGTTCTGGGACGTTCTCTTGAATTAGGTCCGCATCTTGAACTGCTTCTTCTAAAGTCGAAACAAATGTTAGACGATCCTTAGATGCGCCTTCTTTAAGTCCAAGAGCTTTAACTGATTCCCAAGCACGCTCTACTGTATCTCTGGTTCTTTCTGCCGCTCCTTCAGCCGGGTCAAAAGCGACCACGTCAAAGCCATTTGCTAGAAAACGCGTAATCCAGCCATTTCCGATGACGCCAGTTCCGATGACCGCAACTTTCTTTGATTCACTTGCCATTCGCCTGACCTCCTATTTCCTTAAGTTGTAAGCCTCTCTTGCCTCGGCAGGAGTCATGACTTCAATATTATTTGTGTGTAATTGTTTAACGGCTTGTTCAACGAGTGATTCGTTCGAAGCTAGAACACCTTTCTTAAGGTAGATATTATCTTCTAACCCCACTCGAACGTTTCCACCTAAGAGCGCCGTTTGAGTCACCATCGGAAGCTGCATACGTCCAATACCAAATGCTGACCAATGTGCGTTCTCAGGAAGACGGCTTTTCATATACGAAATTGTCTCAACATCCGCTTCAGCTCCCCAAGGAATACCCAGGCAGAACTGATACATCGGACCGCCATCAATTAAACCTTCTTTAACTAACTGATTCGCAAAACGAACATGCCCCGTATCAAAGCATTCTAATTCCGGCTTAACGCCACTGTCTTGTACTAATTTCGCTTGCTCTCTTAACCAGTCTGTCGGGCTCATGTAAATCATGTTGCCAAAGTTCGTACTTCCGCAATCAAGTGTGCACATCTCCGGCAAAAGCTCCCCAACTGGCTCATGACGTTCAGATGGCGTCTGAATATCTGTTCCATCTCCTCCAGCTGCAGGTGTATCAAGACTTGGAATAAAGTCACCACCACCGCCAGATGTAATATTAATAATCACGTCTGTTTCAGATTCACGAATACGATCCACAATTTCACGGTAATGATCAATGTTATGACTGATACCACCTGTCTCAGGATCACGAGCGTGAACGTGAGCAACTGTTGCTCCAGCCTTCGCAGACGCAATCGCTGATTCTGCAATTTCTTTCGGAGTTACTGGAACGTTTGGATTTTTCGTAGTTGTATCCCCAGCGCCTGTAACCGCTGCTGTAAGCATCACTTTTTGACTCATGCTGAACCTCCTAAATGTTAAAAATCGCGCTACTTATTACTATACCGTACGGACGGTTTTTCAATCCGTTTGTTACTATACCATCTAGACGGTTTAATATCAACACTCTTTTTAAAAACAATTATTTAATCAAGTATTTAAGACATAAAAAAGCCCGCATTTAGCGGGCTTTTAAGCATCAATAATATAAAATTAAAAACTGTATTTACAGTCTAGTTTTCTTCTTTTTTCTTCTTCTCAGCATCTAAATAAAGATCCTGAATCCATTCATGTAGCCGTTTATAAACAGCCTTTTTCTTCTGATCATCGATATTGTAAAGCTCCAATAATTCAGCTAACCAAATCCCATCTGTCGCAAGTCGAATAATCGTCGCATCAATAGGATCTAAACCGTCGTTCTCAATATTCGTCTGCCACTCCTCGTAAGCCTGGTATAGCGGTAACATCAACTTAGGATTAACAGCCTTCGCCGCAAGTAAACCCGCATGCATATCCTTATTCGGATACCCCTGATTAAACGTTACATTTAAGAACGCTCTTGTCCATTTACCACGATCTAACGGGTCATCTTCTACATTCCGAGCAATCTTACTACGATAGTTATGCGCTAAGTGTTCAACCATTCCCTGAACAAGCGCCTCTTTAGAGGGAAAGTGGTACAAAAGCCCACCTTTACTAATCCCAGCCTCTTTCGCAACAGCCTCTAACGTTAAATTAAATATACCTTTTTCACTCACAATTGACGAAGCCGCCTCTAAAATCGCGACTCTCCTTGATTCCTTAGCCAATGTCATCATCCTCAGCCCAAAAGATTAATTCTACTAAAGGTTACTATACTATCTGGACGGTATAGAATTCAATACATACGCAAAAAATAATATAAAAGTATTACACCAATCGTATAACATCATAAACTTATTGTAGCTTTGCAAAGCTTATTTATACTATGTACACGACTTACGTACCTCTATCGTACCACGTTTCATCTTAATTTTCCGTCATTATTGGTAAAATATAGTATTACTATTTTAAAAAAAAAAGCCCAAAACCAACTACGGCTTGGACGTTTGGGCTTATTTGATCAATTAGAAGTTCTACCTAAACTTTTCAGGCTTATCCACTTTCATAGATGACACCTCACCACATTGACTACAAAACGTCAACGTCATGAACGAACTCCCCATGACCTTGTTCAAAGGCGTTACCGCAGTCGTCCCATTCCCCAATCTCCCTTGATTGAACTCATCATTCCCACATTCCTTACAGACTTCTGCCATACAAAATCCCCCTCTTATAAAATTTTATCGGTCGGTTTCTCTGATTTATCTTGCAGTTTTTCTCCAGTCATTGAAAATGATACGGCCCCTTTTCGAAAACTTACGGCCTGTTTTCAAAGATTAACGGCCTCTTTTTGAGATTTATCGGCCCTTTTTTGAAATTTAACGGCCTGTTTTGCCAACTTTTCGGCCCCTTTCTCAATTTTTACGGCCAGTTTGTCTACACATTTATCCAACAGCCCTTCTTGCTAATTGCTGAGTTTAACCTTATGTGGGAAGAAGATGATGACCAACGGAAACATGAGCACAAATAGAACGTCTATATAACCTACTGTCAAAAACCGCTGCGTAGTACTGGATATGTACTGTCGCTCCCCGCAGTTCGCACATTTCTTCCCATCCTTTGACCAAACTCCTGACCAGATATCTTTCCTTGGCCACTGATACTGATAACCATTACATTCCGCCAAAATATTCTTCCCCTAAATTGTCGAAAATCCCATATTTAGATAAACAAATAATACAATGGCAGAGCCCACCGCAAAAGCGAAGTAGTTCTCTTTCCTCGATTCAGAATCTTTCTTACTAATATGAAAGATCACCAGTAGGGCAAAATTAAGTGCATTCATCAATAAAGCGTAAAAAATCACATCAAGAAGTAGATTAGAATGCGGATCTGTCAAGCTTGCACCAAGCAACAACATGAGTATGAAAAACAAATGAGCTGGTAGACTTGCTAAATTGGCAATTAAATAAACGCGTTTAATTGGAATAATCAGCACCTCACTTATTCAAACTTAACCGTACGGCTAATATCAACTCTATATCTAAACGTAATTTTAAGTGTTTCATTGGCAGCGACGGTTTCGTTATACTCTATTTCTCCACTATTGAGCTTTTCATACTTGTGACTTGACTCAACCATTTCCCAGCCTCGCTTATAAATCGAATGGTTAATTTTCATCTGGGCCTCTTCATCTTTATGATTGTTAATGACATACTCATATTCTTTATATTCATAGATTCCGTGTTTATATGCATCCACCTCGCGGCTTTTGCATTCAATATCAAACGCCTGACCAAGGTTCAGTTCAATATCTGTGTTTTTGGCTTGATGGTCAATGAGGTCTTCGCCGATCAGCTCTAAGCTACCATCCTCTTGGTCTTCGTCATAAACTTTGACCTTACCAGCCGGAAAAGGCATACCTAAGTGTTGTTTTTCACCATTATGAAATTTCAGCATGATATCTGCCTTTTCATCGTTATAAGAATACCGATAATACCTCTCAAACGGAACTTCTGCCGCTTCAAATAACGTAATTTGTTTCTCTTGTTGATTCTTCAAAGTTGTTTTCCCTTGAAGAGTGTATAGGTGAAAATCCGAGAAGCTCTTTTCCTCAAAAGCAGGCATTTCAGCATAAGAATATAGTGAATTTTCTTGTACAGGTGGTAATGCGATAACGTCCTCAACTCGATTAACATCACCTGCAATGAGCTTCAAACGAACATTTTCAAAGTTCGTCCCTGACTGATTATGTAGTAACACCCAAGCCGTTAAATCAAACGAGTCCCCATTTAAATGAATCACATAATTCGCTTTCCACTTAAGACCACCAGTCGTATACGTCACATGAACCTCATCAACGTCAGCCTTCTCAACCTCCCAAATCAATGAAGGCTTAATAATGAGTCCATTTGGTAGTTTCGGCAAAGTCAAATTCTCCTCAGGTGGATTTAATATAATCTCTCCAGTCTCAAGGTGCTCAAGTACTAGCCCTTGCTCCGCACTTAAAAGACGATAAAATTCTTTGTGTTTAGACTTTGGGTCCACTAACTGAACCATTTCCCCGATGTACTTCTTAAGCAGCTTCACCTTATCGACCAGATCGTGGTCATAATTAAGCTCTTTAATCTGAAGTCCATCTACTATAATGGAATCCGTTTCAATCTTCTCAGACACATCTTCAAATCGGATTTGAGTCTCTTTGTTATATCCTTCGAACGAACGCTTGTCTTTTACCACTGCGAAGTTCTGGTTATAAACTGTTAACGCTAAATCTTTAGAATCCTGACCTTTAGAAATGAACATGTCTGCACCTCCCATTACTTTCCAATTCCATATTGAAACAGGAAATCCTCTTTTTTATAAAAATACTTGGAGCCAAATTAACTCCAAGTTTTGTTCATTTCATATCCATTGTTTTCATTTGATTTAATTCACGCTCTCTTTTAGATTTTAAAGATGATCTTCCATTTGCCCAAATCGAAAGTAAGATGATTGTTCCTAGAATTATAACTCTTAAAAATTCACCATTAGTTATATCATTTAAACCATATTCTTGTTGCCACAAAATAAAGATACTCACCACATACACTAATGGAATAATGCCACCAAAATATGCATTTTCTGTTCTTGACAGAAAATATTGAGTTGCCACAATAATTAAGGCTATCAACACTCCAATCGTATAACTCACTCACAAATCCCCCTTTTCTTTTCTATACTTATCTATTATTAACTTAGCTGCTTCAAGACTTACCTCATCATCAATAGATAACTTTTTAATAAATTCTACAAACTCATCGTCCTCCCTACTCTCACTTACCTCAATTTTTTGTATCATACGATCTAATCTAAGTCGAACGGTAGGGTAGGAGACATTATATAGTTTTGCAACTTCCTTCAAAGAGCCTGAGTTCATTGTAAACTTCTTAATAAACTCTAGATCTTCATATTCAAGCGCAAGGATCCATTGTGGTACATCTCTAGCTTCCATGTCTGATCCTCCTAAATATTTTATAATATTACATTAACATAAACTTTAATTTTATTAAAGTATTATTTAATATTATTAAACAAAAAACTTGGAGCCTTTAATAATACTCCAAGTTCTAAATCATACTCTATTAATTTTTCGGTGCTAATTCGACACCTTGCCTGATCGCTTCAATTAAACTTTTTTCATCTGTAATACCTTTACCTGCTATGTCACACACAGTTCTATAATCAATGCTTATTCGTATGGTCAGTAAACCGACAATAATATTTAAGCCTGCCTCTATTCAATTTTTACTAACGAAAATCTACTAAACCATCATTAATTGACTTTGTCTGGTAGTATACGTTCTTATATAGATCAAATAACCTTCGATACTTCTCAACATTTTCTGGAATAGGCTTAATCTCATCCTTAACCTCTATTAAATTAGAAGCTCCTTCCAATAGACTTTGATACCATCCGAGTCCATACCCTGCTAGTAGTGCCGCACCCATGCCAGGACCTTGTTCACTTGTCAGTCTTACAATATTAGCATTAAAAATATCCGCTTGAATTTGTATCCACTCTTGATTTTTAGCCCCTCCGCCAATGGAGTAAATTGTGTCTATTGTTTTCCCTCGTTCTCGGAACATCTCTATGGTTTCGTTTAGCGAAAACGTGATGCCCTCCATAACAGCTCTTGCGAAATCTTTTATTTCGTGAGAGCTATCCATTCCGATAAAACTCCCTCGAATCTGAGCATCTGCATGAGGTGTACGTTCTCCGACAAGGTAAGGGGTGAATAATAGTCCTCGACTTCCAACGGGAACTTGATCAACATCAGCTAATAAATCTTCAAAACTTAACTCCTTGGCAAAGGTTTCTTTAAACCAGTTAAGACTGTACCCAGCTGATAAGGTCACACCCATTGCGTAGTATGCTTCTTCCTTACCATGGTTAAAAAAGTGAGCTTTTCCATCATAAGTCGCTGTCGAATCGTCTTCATAAGATAATACGACCCCTGATGTTCCAATACTACACATCGTTTTACCTTCTCCTAATATTCCTGACCCAATAGCCCCACACGCATTATCAGCACCACCAGCAAATACTTTTGTTTTAGCACTCAACCCTGTCTCCTCTACAAACTCTTCATTCAACTGACTAACATATTTGTGTGAGTGGACCAATTCCGGACATAAACTTTCATCAAGACCAACTGCGCTAGCAATTTCAGAACTCCATTCACCTTTATTTAAATCTAGCATCCCTGTTCCCGCTGCATCTGAATAGTCCATATGAATTTGACCAGTCATTCGGTACCTCAAATAATCTTTTGGCAAAACGAACTTCGCTGCCTGTTCAAATATATGAGATTCATTCGACTTCACCCATAATATTTTCGGCAACGTGAACCCTTCCAAAGCAAGATTTTTAGTTAGCTCTATGTATCGTTCCTTACCGACTAAATCATAGATTTCTTGGCATTGTTTAGTTGTTCTCGTATCATTCCATAAAATGGCGTTCCTAAGTACTTGACGATTTTCATCTAATAAGACTAGACCGTGCATCTGTCCGGAAAAACTAATTCCTTCGATTTGTTCACTAGGCACTTGAGCTTGTTTAACTAATTGAGCTAAGGCTTTCTTAGTCCCACTAACCCAATCCTCTGGTTTTTGCTCACTATACCCTGCCTTTTCTTGAATTAATGGGTAATCACAAGAGGACTCCGAAACGACCTCACCTTGCCGATTCACAAGTAAAACTTTTACAGCGCTTGTTCCTAAGTCAACTCCAATGACATAACTCATGTTGATCCCTCCTCTAAAAATGTGAAGGCTAACCCAATTAGGTTAGCCAACATATTAGGCGAATGCCGTTAGTAGATACTGGTTAATCTTTGCTCTGATTTGTTCTACATGATTTGATTTATTTTCAATTTGGTCATGTTCTAACGCATACTCATACAATTTCTTAAAATCTGTTTCTCCATTAACTATGTCTTTGCCAATCCCTTTTTGGTAGCTAGAATAACGGTCGTCAATAATCCCTTCTAGCACTCGATCCTCAAGTAGTTTATGAGCTACTTTGAGGCCAACTGCGAAACTATCCATCCCAGCAATGTGAGCGTGGAATAAATCCTCATCAGCTATAGATCCACGTCTTAATTTGGCATCAAAGTTAAGACCACCTGTACCAAGCCCGCCGTTTTTCAAGATCTCATACATAGCTAAAGTCGTGGAATATAAATCAGTTGGAAATTCATCCGTATCCCAACCTAGAAGTAAATCGCCTTGGTTCGCATCCACCGAACCTAAGAGTCCATTTGCACGTGCATAATGTAGTTCATGTTCAAACGTATGACCAGCTAATGTCGCATGGTTGGCTTCAATATTAAATTTAAAGTAGTCCTCTAATCCATAAGTTCTTAAAAAAGCAAGACCAGAAGCGACATCAAAGTCATACTGATGTTTCGTCGGCTCTTTCGGTTTTGGCTCAATTAAAAATTGACCGTCAAATCCAATTTCTTTAGCATAATCAACCGCCATATGGAAAAAGCGTCCCAAATTATCTAACTCAAATTTCATGTCCGTATTAAGGAGGGTCTCATAACCTTCACGCCCTCCCCAGAACACGTAGTTTTGACCGCCTAATTCTTTACCAATCTCTAAACCCTTTTTAACTTTAGCTGCCGCAAAGGCAAACACATCTGCATTACTAGACGTTGCTGCTCCATGAGTAAAGCGGGGGTGTGTAAACATGTTTGCTGTATTCCACAACAACTGGGTACGGCTATTCTTCATGTATTCTTTAATCATACCTACGATTTCATCTAAGTTATCAAACGTTTCCTTTAATGTATCGCCTTCTGGAGCCACATCAATATCATGAAAGCAAAAGTAAGGAACCTGCATTTTCTCAAAAAATTCAAATGCCGCTTCAACACGCGCCTTAGCACGGTCCATTCCATCCAGGTGATCCCAAGAGCGAACCATCGTACCTGCACCAAATGGGTCTTCACCATTAGCTGTAAATGTATGCCAATAAGCAACGGAGAATCTTAACCACTCTTCCATTGTCTTGTCGCCAACTCGCTCACCTGGATTATAATATTTAAAAGCATATGGATTTTGGGACTGAATACCTTCGTATTTTACTTGTGGAAATTGTTCAAAATAACCCATTACTCATTCTCCCTTTCTATTAAATAAATTTTTCACTAGTTCAAAATTTCGATATAATAGTTAAAAGACTTCTAGAAAATAAAGGGGATTCCAAGCGATGAAACAGTTTATTCAATCAATCTACCAACTGACTAATTGGATTATGAGCCTTGTGTATATGAACCTTTTATGGGCTGTATTCACCTTATTAGGCGGAGTGGTGCTTGGAATACTCCCTTCAACTGTTACGCTTTACGCCATATCTAAAAAGTGGATTCAAGGCGATTATAATTTCAAATTACACCAAGAGTTTTGGAAGCATTATAAGTATGTTTTCTTAACCTCAAACAAACTCATTTTAATCGTACTCCCTCTCATATTAATAGCATTTATTAACCTATTATTTATTGTCGAGCAAGGAGCTTTTCAATTGGTACATCTACCTTTTTGGGGAATCTCTTTCTTAGTTGGCATGACATTGTTATATATCATACCAACTTATAACACTTTTGATCTGCCACTATTAGGTATCTTAAAAAACGCTCTATTCATAATGCTCATCAGTCCGATTCAAAATCTGTTATTACTACTTAGTTTAGGTTCTTTACTTGTCATCTACTATTTCATCCCTGGCATTGCTTTCTTTTTTAATGTTAGTGTCTTTGCCTGGCTCAACACGTTTTTTGTCATGGATGCTACGAAACAAGTTTTGGTGAAAAAGCAATCAGTTTGACTCATCCAACCACAGAATACTTGTCACACCACGCGGATAGTATTTACTTGCGGATATTTCACCATTTATAATTTGATCACTCCAACTCCAAATGGATAAGGTAGGATGAGTTAACCATTGAACATGAGCGCGGTCAGCGGCTTGACCTTTTTCATCCCAAGATAATCCTAATATTTCCCTTGCAATATACTGATTAAGGTAAATCTTACTCAACCAAGAGTTTTGACTTGTTGAAGAAATCTTCCATCCACCATCTTCAAATAGACAGACACCTTTAACTAAAACAGTATTCAGATGACGTTTTAAGGCTTTAATATATTGACCGAACTCACCTTCTTCGCTAACAGCATCTGTATCCCCTATATAGTAAGGGTAAACAAGTCCTTCTATGGCAGGAATAATTCTAGATTGATTGTTTTTCTCGATGACAGCTGGAATGAAGCCTTCGTCAGTCACATGAGATACGATTGTATTTGAGCAATTTAAAGCTTGATCTTGGGCAACTTTTGCCAGTTCACCTTCCTCAAATTGTTCGAATAAATTTTTAAGCAAAACATAAGCAGCCCAAGTTTTACTTGCTAAGTAAATGTTGTTGCGACTTTGCCCTAATGAAATATCTAAACTATCATATGTCGTGATTTCCGCACCATTTTTCGTACGGGAAGAATCTAACCCCATAATACCGTTTCGTTTAAACTCTTCTGGGTGATCACGATTTAATAGGCTTTCTAAGCACTCCTCAAAAACGACCTTTTTATCATTGAACCATTCAACATCATTGGTTTTAATAACATATGTGGCAGCTGACAATACCCAATTAAGCAGCTCTTCATGCGTCATATGAGAAAAGCAACCATCAATGTTATATAACTCATATACTGAATACTCAGGACGAGAAAATGTATTTGCGACGCCCATATCATGAGTAAAACTTCTCCCACCTGGGTGACTTTCATTTGAGTCCGGATATTTGACTTCGTCTACGTAGCTATAACGTTCAACATATAAGTCTAGAACATTTCTCATTACCCACGGATTCATCTTCAGCTCATAGAATAACTGATCAACCGTCAAATCAAATGTATTCATCATGCGGTATTCGCCTTCATTGACCACCCATAAAGGCTTTCCATCTCGTTCTAACAGTTGTGTATTCCCATAGTAACTACGAATAGCGTGCGCCATCATAAATTTCTGATCATTATTTAAGGTAGAAGATTCAATTAATTGATTAGATTCTAAACATCGTTCTTTGAACTCATCAAAATGCTCTAATACATAGCTGGATACATCTTCAATATTATTAAATAACTTTGTGTAATAATATGTTGTATCTAAGCCTACCGTTGCCCAACCATCCCTAAAAAATGAAATACAGATTGGATACGTTGCCACTTCACCAGCAGGAACATCAAATATAAGAGCACCTACTGTTCCAAGCCCAAATGTCCAATTGTCCTCATCACTTTCTAGCAAAATATCTTCCATACTAAAATGCATTGCAGATGTCGCTTGAGAGTCGTTTGTTGAGATGGCTGTCAATCTCCCTTGACCTACACCAACCAACGAACTTGTGTCATCTAATCGTCTCATTGAACTGTACGGATCATTTCCTTCATATCCAAAAAACGCTCGTCTTGGTTTCTTACCATTTCGGTTATCAATCTTAAGTTCAGCAAAAACCGCTGGCACAGTCACCTTCTTAAGCTCATCTTCTGAAGCATGATTAGGCTCTGGAATTGGTTTAGCCTGAGTATAAACCGTAAAAGTTAAATCTCCTGCTTTCCAAGTATCGGACCCTAAGTTAAAATCACGTTTAATCTGATCTTTTTTAAACGCTTTAATGACATCTGGTTTATCTGGGTTAGGATCTGGATTTTCGATATCAAATCTCAGACTCTCATCTTCCTTACCCTCAAAAAATGGAAGAGTATCGTATCGGTTCTCGTCTTCTAACGATTCCAGCCCGATAAACACACTTTTTCGAGGAGGTTTTGCCATCTCTAAATCAAAACCACCGCCTGCTCCTGGGAAACCTAGAGTAAAACTTGCAAAAGACCCAATAGGTGAATGATGTGCATTAAAAAACATATTTTCTGGCATATTTCACTCCTCCTAACCTTTTAAAGCGCCTGCTGATATACCATCAATGATTTTGTTACTGAAAAAGATAAATGCAATTAAAATTGGAATAACACTAATCATTAAAGTTGCACCAATAGCTCCCCAATCTGTCATATACTGACCGACAAAGTTTTGGATTCCTACGGTTAATGTTTTAAAACGATCAGAGCTAATAAATGTGTTAACAAAGACATATTCGTTCCAGTTAAAAATCATATTTATAATTACTGTCGTTGTAATAACAGGTGTTGTTAAAGGCAGAATCACAGTAAAAAACATTCTATTAATAGAACAGCCATCCACAATGGCTGCTTCTTCAATCTCTCGAGGTAATGTGTAGTAAAAACCTAGCAAAATCATCACTGTGATTGGTAGGTTGTAAGCTGTATATGTTAGAACAATTGATAACGGATGGTCGATTAAGTTAACTTCTAAAAACATTTTAAATAATGGAATTAAAGAAGAATGTACTGGTATCATAAGACCTACCATAATAAGCCCTAATACCACACCATTTAACTTCCATTTCATTCTTGTAATCGCAAACGTCGCCATACTTGCAATTAAGATAGTTAATATAATAGAAGACACTGTAATCCAAACACTGTTAAAAAAGTAGACACCAATATTCCCATCTGTCCATACCTTTAAGTAATTCTCCCATTTCGGATCTTCCGGAAGAGCAAATGGAGATTTACCAAAGATTTCGTTAGTATCTTTTAGCGAGAACTTTAATAACCAAACTAACGGATAAATCTGAAAGACAGCCACGATTGCTAAAAATAAATATAGTAAGAAATACAATATTTTACGCATAGTAAAGTTCACTCCTAATATTGAACTTCGTCGTTTTCATGAGAGGTCAGTTTTCTTATGATATACGTCGTGATGAGCGTGATAATCAGTAAGAAGAAAGCTATCGCACTACCATAGCCAAAATTATTACTACTAAAAGCTTCTTTATACATGTAAGAGGCCATAACCTCACTATGACCATTAGGACCGCCACCAGTCATAACCCAAATTAAGTCGAAATACTTTAATGACCCGACAATAGCTAAGACAATGGTGACCTTAATAATCCCAGCAATTAAAGGCAACTTGACCTTAAGTGCGATTTGCAGAGGTGAAGCCCCATCAATACGGGCTGCTTCAATTAATTCATTAGGTACATTCTTTAATGCCGCATAATAAATCAAAATGTAAAAACCAGCGTACTGCCATAAAATTGGTATGAAAATGGCATATAGGACAATCTGTGGGTCAGCTAACCAATCTGGTGTATTCTCTATTCCAAAAAAACCTAAAAAACTATTTAACATCCCATTGGAAGGATGGTAAATCTTCAGCCACAACTGAGCGATAGCTACTGATGATAACAACATAGGAATCAAATAAACTTTCCTTAAAAAATCGCTACCCTTAATTTTAGAATCTAGAATCATTGAAATTAGTAGATAAATAACTAAGCTGGCTGTCGAGAAGACAGCTAATAAAAACGAATGAAAAACACTGTCCCAAAACTTTTTATCCACTAATAATTCTTTATAGTTTTCAAGCCCAATGAAAGTCATTGACCCTATTCCACTCCAATCCATCAGACCATAATACCCAGTCAGTACGATTGGAACGAAAATAAAGACTGAAACCATAAGAAGTGCCGGTAGGATATAGAGAGCAATCATTAATTTGTTCGACATAACTTTATCCATTAGGAATCGCCCTTCTTTTATGTATTAGTGGAAAAGGAACATACCAACTTTGGCATGCCCTTTTCAATATTATTCTTACTCCATCGCTGCCTCATGTTCTTCTGCGAATTCTTCAGGTGATACTTCGTTACCAAACAGTCCCT
Source organism: Piscibacillus salipiscarius (assembly GCF_042685285.1). Lineage (NCBI taxonomy): Bacteria > Bacillati > Bacillota > Bacilli > Caryophanales > Bacillaceae > Piscibacillus > Piscibacillus salipiscarius. The sequence goes on from NZ_JBHUMZ010000019.1 coordinate 95,612, forward strand.
GAATAAGATCTAGATGTGTCTGAGCTGCATCAGGTGACATTTGAACATCAGCAAATAATGTAATATTACTTGCATTATTTAGGTCATTTAATACATCAATGTACATTTGATGTAATTCAACTTCATCTGTGTCAACTTTTGTTGCTGGAATAACACCCGCATTTGATACAGCATCTTCTCCCCAGTTTTCAACAAAGTACTGAACAAATTCTTTCGCTTCATCTTTAACTTCGGAATTTTCAGATACAAATAACCCAACACCTGGACCACCTACAAAGCTGCTTGGATCTCCGTTTCCATTAACCGTAGGAAACTTGAAATAATCAATTGAATCCCTAACTTCTTGCGGAACATCTTCACTTGTTGTGTAATTAGGAAGATCCCACGAACCAATTAAGTACATGGCAGCTTGTTCATTGATAAACATGCTCTTCGCTTCTTGGTCACCTAATCCGTTATAACCTTTAATGAACGCATTCTTATCAACTAAATTCTGAATTTCTTCAGCTGCACTAACAAAGGCTTCATTCGTAAAGCTTTCATCACCATTAATGGCATCTGTTAATAATGTTGGTCCACCAATTCGATCAGCTAAGTACATGTACCACAATGAACCTGTCCAGGCATCCTTATTTCCTAAAGCAATTGGTGCTACGTCATTTTCCCTTAACACCTCAACGACATTTACGAACTCTTCATAGGTCTTTGGCGCCTCTAACCCATGCTCTTCAAAAATTGCCTGGTTATAAAAGACTGGAGCGATGTTTAATTCTAAAGGCAGACCATAAGCCGTGTCCTCAAAACTATAAGCATCAACAGTACCCGGAACAAATAGGTCACCAAATTCACCATCTAAGATATCGTTTAAGGATGCGAATTGACCTCCTTCAACAAATGGTTCCATGTAACCTGCAGCCCAAGTCATCCCGACATCAGGAAGTTCATCTGATGATGATAATACTTGAACTTTTTCCTTATACTGTTCATTACTTAATACTTCTAAGTCAATCGTTACTCCAGGATTTTCACTTTCGAAACCTTCTATGATGTCGTTAACAATATTGTGATGAGCCGTTGAATTCCCTTCAGGCCATAAATGCATAAATTCAATGACTTTCCCATCACCATTACTTTCCTCTCCCTCATTCGAACAAGCAGTTAACACTAAGAAGCACGACATAATCAAAACCATCAATGAAACCGCTTTCCTTTTCATCCTAAAAAAATCCCCCTTGAAAAAATTCTGAATTTTAACTAAAGTATAACAATACCAACTTAGTTTGTCTAGTGGCTAAACAAAGTTATTTAAATATTTTAAATTTGATAGTATAATAAGCATTAATCAAAGTTGTTAAAGGAGATTAACATGTATAATTTCAGTAGTAAGACGTTTAATCAATATGAAGTCAAAAAGGGAAACAAATCACTAGTGCTTGAGGCAATTAAAAACTATTCCCCCATTTCTCGGGCATCCATTGCAGAAAGAACTCAACTTAATAAAGGAACTGTCTCTTCTTTAGTTAACGAACTAGTGGAAGATAAGATCGTAACTGAAACAGGTCCAGGGCAATCATCTGGCGGCAGACGTCCGATTATGCTTCTATTCAATTCAAACGCTGGCTATTCAATAGGAATAGATATCGGCGTAAATTATTTATTAGGTATATTAACCAATCTAAATGGTGAGATCTTGACTGAAAAGAAAATTACCCTAAACGACCACGATTTTAAAAACGTCATGGCTCAAGTTCGTTCCATTGTTGATCACCTTAAAACTAGTATACAGCCTACTCCTTACGGTTTAGTTGGAATTGGTGTCGGTGTTCCTGGCGTTGTTCACAAGAACGGAACTGTATTATTAGCTCCAAATCTAGGGTGGAGTAACGCTCCATTAAAAGAGCATATGGAAAGTACATTCAAGGTTCCTGTAACGATTGAAAACGAAGCAAATGCTGGCGCATACGGAGAAAAAATTTACGGCGTTGGGAAAGGACACGATAACATCGCCTACATTAGTGCAGGAATCGGTATTGGAGTTGGACTCATTATAAATGGTCAGCTGTACAAAGGTGACAACGGCTTTTCTGGAGAGATGGGGCATATGACCATTGAGTTAGATGGTAAACTGTGCAGATGTGGTAATCGTGGGTGCTGGGAGCTTTACGCTTCAGAACAAACAATTATCGAAAAAGCGATGGAGTCAGGAATTTCAAAAGAAGAAGCAACACTTGAAAATCTCACACATTTAGCAGAACAAGGAAACGCCATGGCTAATCAAATCTTTTCTGATATAGGTGAACTGCTCGGAATAGGAATTACTAATATTATCAACACGTTTAATCCAGAACAAATCATTATCGGTAATCGCTTAGCTATGGCTAACAATTGGATCAAGCCTTCATTGGACCGAAAACTAAAGCACAACTTACTCTCTTTTTTCCATGACGATCTATCGCTTCAATTTTCAACATTAAATAGTTATTCTGCTTCACTGGGAGTCAGTGCTTTTACCATTGAAAATTTTCTAATGATTAGTTTAACGAACGGGACAAATATGACATTTGGGTGGTAAATTATGGAAATCGAACAACGAAACGTTCTCAATAAATGGACGGAGTATACATTGACCAATGACCATGGAATATCAATTAGTCTTTTGAACTATGGTGCCACTATTACCAAATGGTTAGCTCCAGATCAAAACGGAAATCTCAAAAATATTGTTTTAAGTTATGATGATTACGAAATGTATGAAGAGAACCCATTATTTTTAGGGGCTGTCATCGGAAGAGTCGCAGGTCGCATTAAGGAATCAACTTTTTCAATAGGCAATAACACTTATAACCTTGAGAAAAATGATGGTCAACATCACTTGCATGGTGGAAGCAAAGGATTGCACCACCACTTGTGGGAGGCAACGTCTTTCGCAAAAGAAAATGCCGTTAGCGTTAAAATGAAAACTAAAGCAAATAGATCAGAAGACGGATATCCTGGGAATGTTGATATAATAGTGACTTATACGCTTTCAAACGACAATCAATTAACGATTGAATACGAAGGACATCCAAATCAAGAAACACCAATAGCTTTAACTAATCATACTTATTTCAACTTAACGGGCAATGCGAAACAAACGGCCGAGAATCATCATGTAACGTTCACTTCTTCCAAGATGCTTGAACTAAACTCAGACTTAATCCCAACAGGGCAATTACTCGATGCTAGTAATACCTTTGATTTCACCCAAGGTCGGACTTTAAAAGAAGGAATGTTGTCTAAGCATGAACAGCATCAAATAGCTGGTGGAGGCTATGATCACTACTTTATATTTGATGAGAACCCAACTATTCAAGTTGTAGAACCACAATCAGGACGTCGGTTGTTAATCGAGACAAATCAGCCAGGAATGATTTTATACTCTGGAAATAATATTGATGATCAAGTTCAGGTTAATCAACAAACTGGCAAAAAGTATTTAGGTGTATGCTTTGAGACACAAGCACACCCCGCAAGTCTACATGGGGCACCATTACCACCGATCTTGACTTCACAAAGATACTATCAACGAACTACTTATACAGTTCTAACTAGTTAAATAACACTATTACAATTGACTTATTTTTATAAAAACTTTGTTCATCCAATGGACAAATTAAGTTTCGCCAGTATAATGAAAAATAGATTTAGACAGAAAATTTCGATAAACACCTCTCTTCATAAGGGCTACTTTAATATGAAAGGAGGTTTATTTTGCAGCAATAATGTAAGCCCTTTCATAACTTTAAAAGGAGTTGTTTTGATGCACAAAAGGATCAAAAAGACTTTTATAACTACAATGGCTTTAAGTTTAGTACTGCCATTCAGCATGAACCACATCACGACTGCTGATTCTGCACCTCACGGATTAGAGGTTGAACCTTTGAAAGAGCGTTATGAAGATTCATTTGAGATCGGTGCAGCTGTTGAACCATATCAATTAGAAGGAACACATGGCGAAATGTTAAAGCACCACTATAACAGCATTACCGCTGAAAACGTTATGAAGCCCATTAATATCCAACCTGAAGAAGGAAAATTTAACTTTGAAGAGGCGGATAAAATTGTTAAATTCGCAAAGGAAAACGACATGAAGCTCCGCTTTCACGCACTCGTTTGGCACAGCCAAGTTCCAGAATGGTTCTTCTTAGACAGGAAAGGAAACCCAATGGTTGAAGAGACTGACCCTAAACAACGCGAAAAAAACAAAAAATTACTTTTGAAACGACTAGAAAAGCACATTAAGAAAATTGTTTTGCGTTATAGAGACGAAGTAGATTACTGGGATGTCGCTAACGAAGTCATTGATGAATACGCTAGTAATGACAGAGGGTTACGTGAGAGTAAATGGTATCAAATTACTGGAACTGACTACATCAAAACTGCATTTAAAACAGTAAGAAAATACGCTGGAGAAGATGCCAAACTGTATATCAATGATTACAATACACACGCAGGTCAAAAAGCAGATTTACTATATAACCTTGTAAGGGATTTATTAGAACAAGGCGTTCCAATTGATGGAGTTGGTCATCAGTCCCATATACAATTGGACTGGCCACAAACGGATGAGATCATAGAATCAATGGAAATGTTTGCAGAGTTAGGCTTAGATAACCAAATTACAGAATTAGATGTTAGCATTTACGGCTGGCCACCAACTGGAGCTTATCCAACTTATGAAGCTATTCCAGAAGAAGTCCACTTAGCCCAAGCCGAACGGTATAATGAGTTATTCCAAGCTTTTGAAGAACATGATGATATTATTAGCAATATCACTTTCTGGGGAATTGCAGATGACCACACTTGGCTAGATGACCGAGCAGAAAACTATAATGACGGTATTGGTAAAGATGCCCCGTTTGTCTTTGACATTAATTTCAATGTAAAACCAAGTTACTGGTCTATTATAGATTAAGCAAAACCACCCGTGCGAACGGGTGGTTTGATAGTTTATTACTGCTAAGTATAGAGAGAGAATCTAGCACTATTTAATGATTTTTAAATAGTATAAAAGAACACAACTACCGCGACCAACTGAGCTACAAAACTGACCTGCATGTAAATAAAAGCCATCTTGGCATTATCTTTCTTTCTAGCGTAGTGTCGACTAACTAGCCAAGCGACACCTGCTAATAGCACTAATAAAAGAAATAATATCTTCAGTGGTTCCATTTAACATGCCCCCTTTACGAATTTATAGTATATTCTTATTCGCCTTAGGCACTAAATATGGTGGCATTTTTTCTCTAAGTTCCCAGATGAAGAAAGTAGTAAAAACCCCTACTAGTCCTAAATATCAATTATTCATCCCTTATATATTTAAACAACCTATATTCAACAGGGTTTTCTAGCAACATATTCATATGCACAACTGGTATCTCTTTTCCGTGTTTATCCAACATACGATCTTGTATCACGGTAGACTTATCTGGTTTTGCTCTACCTAAATAATAAAAATCCTTACCTTCATCATCATCTTTTTTGATGAATATATGGATATCAAGACCATTCTCTTCAGCTTGTATGATCTTCTGAACTTCTTTGGATTCTAAGGTTCTATTACTACGCGTGTACCATTTGAAAACTTCCGGACTAATTAATTCATCACCATAATCGATACTAGATTCAACGTCTTCTTTGTGGTAAGTAACAAATATTGGGCATGTTCCGTGCTTCACTTTATAACCATAAACTGTGGAACTTTCATCTTGCTCCCAATTTAAGAGTTTACAGGCATCTTTCCTTGAATATTTTTCATATAAAGTAAAAGGCTCATCACAGCGGTACCCTTTTGATTTCTCTTTTGATGTATTCAAAATGTCCAACACTAACTTTCTAAAGTATTCATTGTTATTGATAGCTCTTGAGAGTGTAGAGTTAAGTGTTATAGCTTGTCCATTAAATTCTAAAATGGACTCGCCACCGTACTTTTTAATATCGTTACTCTTGAAAAAGGATAAGCTATATATACTTTTAACGGATTCAATTGAGTCTTGATCTGTCTGACAACCCAGCTCATGAAGTCTATTAATATAGGTACTTTCATTTATCTCACCGCTTCTTATTACTAATTCAAGTAGAGCTATTTCATGAAGTCGTTTACCATTAATCAATTCTTTAGACAACATGGTTAACACTTGATATTCATGTATATCTATAGGCGGCAGATCCTTTTCTTTAACCTTTAATAAAAAGTCATAGTAATTATCATATTTATCAACTATCACCTCTGGATCAATAGAATTGTTCTTCCAAAAGTCAATTAAATAAGGAGTTTCACCTAACTTGTTCTTCAGTTGTTGGAACTCGTCTTTTAGTATTTTTAGTTGTGATAAGTTTTCATTATTAATAGAGTCATAGATTCGTTTCTTAGCAACCTCTTCAAAGTTAATTGTTGACACACCAGTAATGTAACTTGTATCAACTGTTTTACGCCTTATATTATCCTTGTTTTGCGAACGATCCCCAGAGAGGGCAACTGGGATTAGGTAATTCTTTTTGTAATTACCAATAAAATCAATAATTGTGACAAACTCTTTAGTATCATGCTTTCTCAAACCGCGTCCTAATTGTTGGACAAAGATTATACTCGATTGAGTCTGTCTTAACATGACAACTTGGTTAATACTTGGGATGTCTATACCTTCATTAAAAATATCAACCGTTAAAATGTAATCTAACTCTTCATTTTCCAGTTTTTCAACACAATCAAGTCGATATTCTTGTGAATCATCTCCCGTTAGTGCTACCGTTTTTAAACCTCTGTCATTCAACGATTCTGAAAGTTTATTGGCTTCATCTTTTCTGCTACAAAACATTAAACCTCTAACTTTCTTACCTGAATATCCATAGTAATTAACTTTATCTAGTATGTGATCAACCCGCTCATTAGTTACAAGTTTAGCAAGCTGTGTTGTTTCATCAATTGTTTCACCATTAATTTCAAAATCCGTCACACCAAAATAATGAAATGGACAAAGCATATCCTCTTCCAAAGCTTCTTGTAACCGTATTTCATATGCAATGTTGTAATCAAATAACTCATAAATATTAAAATCATCGGTTCTCTCTGGAGTCGCAGTCATCCCCATCAAAAACTCTGGTTCAAAATATTCTATGACTTTTTGGTAAGACTTCGCACCTGCTTTGTGTACTTCATCAACCAATATATAGTCAAACGAACTCGGATCAAGAGAACTTAAAGTTTCATCTTTAGAAATCGATTGAATCGTGGCAAATAAATATCTAGCATTAAGGTCCTTGCTTGAACCACTTAAGAATCCGTAATCCTCGTCTTTACCACCCAATATTGTTCTAAAGTCCTCTTTGGCCTTCTTTAAGATTTGCTCTCTATGAACAATAAATAGCATTCGCTTTGGCGCATATTTTCTTACATCAAAAGCAGATAAAAACGTTTTCCCAGTTCCTGTTGCTGATACGACTAATCCTTTATCATGCCCAGCATCTCTTACTGCTTGAATCTCACTTAATGCAGCAACCTGCATTTTATTTGGTTTTATTTCCATGGATTTCTCAATTGAATTAACTTGATAAGCTTCAGGCAACTCTATGACTTTATCAACATACTCTTCTTTGGACATAGGTTTATACTGCTTCTCATAACTTTCAATCCACTCACTTGTTAGAGGTTGAGCACAATTCCATATCTCCTCAAATTGGTTTTTAAAGTGATTAATTAAATCACCATTATCATAAGAAGTTAGTTTCACATTCCACTCATGGTTAACCTTCAACGCTTGAGCTGTTAAGTTTGAGCTTCCTATGATCAGTGAGTGATACGAGTCATGCTCGAATATGTACCCTTTCGCATGGAAACCTTCCACATCTGTTAGTCGCACCTCAACATTAGTAACTTTTAATAATTCTTTAAAAACTTTTGGTTGATTAAAGTGTAAAAACGTAGATGTGAGGATTTTTCCATTTATACCTTTTCTTTTAAGGTCCAGCAGCAATGATTTCAGTGTTGCTAGACCACTTTCTGTTATGAAAGCAACAGAAAATATAAACGTATTACAGTTCTCTAACTCCTCATGAAACGTAGAAAGAACACTTTCTTTACTCTTTTGATTATTTATTAATAATTGCGGTTCATATCTATTCGTACTCTTTACATTCCGATCTATAAACCCTTTTCTTAAAGAACTTTCAATATCTTTAATCAATTCCTCCATTGCACTATCACCCTCACAAACCTAGTACTTTTCAATTATAAGTTGATCCCGTTCAATTTTCTTTATTGCTGGTATATCTGCAGGTGCCCAGTCCAATTTAGAAAGTTCCTCAGGTTTTAACCATTTAATACTTTCATGTTCTGTTAAAATTGGTTCACCACTAACAAGTTTGCAGTAGTACGTGGTTAAATGGACAATTCCAAAATCATATTCATATACCGTTTGTTCAACCTTTTCTCCTATTTCTACTTCACATTTGAATTCTTCATTAATTTCACGAATCAGTGCATCTTGAGGAGACTCATTTTTTTCAATTTTACCACCTGGGAATTCCCACTTTAATGCAAGGGTCGAGTCAATCCCCCTTTGTGCGCATAAAATATTACCGTCTTTTATAATTACTGCCCCAACCACAAATATGTCTTTTTTCATTTTTATTCCTCCGAACTTAATTAGCAGTTAATACCTTGTCTTATTATAACAAAATGTAAATATTAAGATAAAACAACCATTTTTCCACTGTTTTACCGATTTCAACCCAAATTATGTTAAAATAATGTCAACTTATGTTAGAAGGTGACGTTTATGGCACAGACCGTACCAGAGGTAATTAAACGAACAGCTACAGCTGGTGAGCGTCTATTATTTCATACATTAAAAAATTACTTACCAGACGACTATCTGGTTTACTACGAACCTGAGATTCACGGCAGACGACCTGACTTTGTCATTATAGGCCCTGATCTTGGGTTAATTGTGCTTGAAGTTAAGGACTGGACGTTAGGAACGATTGTCCAGGCGACGAAAGACGAATGGACTATATTTGGAAAAAATCAGCAACAAGCTTTCGAGAAAAATCCATATAAAAAAGCAGAAGAATTCACTTACCATATTATGAACTTCTTAAAACAAGATACGAATCTCATCCAAACTGAAGGCCGCAATATGCATAAGTTAAAATTCCCTTGTGGATATGGGGCTGTCTTTACAAGACTACATACGACTGATATGACAAAGCATTCGTTATACAACGTGATCAGTCCACAATTCTGCCTGGCACGTAATGAAATTGACCCTGACAATGAAGATTTTTCGGAAGAAGTGATAATTGAAAAAATCATTAATATGTTTAAAATTCCATTCAGATTGCGTGAACCTTTAAGTAATGATGATATTAGTGCTATTAGAGGAAATCTACTTCCTGAGGTTAGAATTAGCGCTGACTATCGGGATCCCGTTCCACATCAAGACCAAATACTACTTTCAATGCACAACCTTAAAACGATGGATATTCACCAAGAGAATTACGCAAAAAACATTGGTGATAAAAATAGACTGATTCGTGGTGTCGCAGGCAGTGGTAAAACGCTTATCCTTGCAACCCGCGCAGCCTTATTAGCAAGAGAAAACCCTGACTGGAACATCTTAGTACTATGTTACAACATTTCACTCTCAAGATACCTTCAACAGCTGATCGATATAAAAGTCAAGGAAGTGCAACACGAAGGTGCACAAGCGTCACTATTTGAACCAGACGAAGAACAAACATCTGAAGGTAAAATTGACGTTTATAACTTTCACTCTTTACTTAAAAACAAGCTTAAGGTTAGTGAACAACAACTACCGAATCTAATTGAAACATTAAAGTCTAATAATCAACTAATTGAAAAGTACGACGCTGTGTTAATTGATGAAGGGCAGGACTTTAAACAAGAATGGCTTCAGCTTGTGAGTTATCTCCTAAACCCTAGAACCCAGTCCCTATTATTAGTGGAGGATCGGGCCCAAGAGATTTATAAACGAAAACGTTCTTACGTCCAAGATACAGGACTGAACTTCCGAGGACGATCTAAAATCTTGTCAATCAATTACCGTAACACTCAACAAATCGTTCGTTTCGCATGGGAATTTTACCAAAGAAACTCTACGCTAAAAGACAAAGTTGTGGAACAAGGTTTTGAAGGTGAAATCATAGCACCGAAGACGACGCCTAGAAAAGGGCCCGAGCCATTTATCTATAAAGCTAATAACTTTAAAGATGAAATGCAAAAGGTCACTCAAATTATTAAGAAGTTACACGATAAAGAAAAAGTCCCTTATGATGAAATGGTCATATTATATCGCGTAAAAAGGCTATCATCTAAGGATTATATTGGAACCATCCAACACACCTTAAAGCAACAAGACATACCACACTATTGGATCAGCGAAAGTCCAGAAACTAAACGTAATTACGTCAAAAACGACCAACAAGTCAAAATTAGCACCATCGAATCCAGTAAAGGACTAGACTTCCAAGCCGTTTTCATCGTTAATGTTGATAATATGCCTTTCTTTTTAGAGGAAGATGAGAACCGAGAAGCGTCATTATTGTACATTGCCATGACACGAGCACATAAATTCCTGTCACTCAGTTATTCCGGCGAATCGAAGTTCACAAAGTATTTGGATGAGATAAAAGATGAATTGAAAAAGGAAAAAAAAGATAGTGTGTGAGGAGGTGTTATATGCCTAAATATAACAAACTTATAAGAGACAAGATCCCTGAGATTATGGAGAAGCAGGGATTAAATTATAAAACAAGAGTTTTAAATGATGATGATTACGAACTAGAGATTAAACGCAAGTTATCTGAAGAAGTAAATGAATATTTTGATTCTGAGGAGAACCATAATTCTCTAGAAGAACTGGCAGATGTGCTGGAACTCCTCCATTCACTTTCTGAAATTCATGGCGAAGATATCTATAAAGTTGAAGAAATTAGAAAACAAAAAGCCTTAGAACGTGGTGGGTTTAAAGAAAAAATCTATTTAATAGAGGTTGAAGATTCGTGAGAATTTTTCTACTCCACAAAGTTTAATTTTGTGGAGTAGTTTTCTATTGCTGCTTATAACTAATGGTATAAGACTAACGATTATTAGGCACCCAAATCTCATCAAATCCATTTCGGATAGAATAGTCGTATAGCATTATAATCTTTTTATCTTTATAATTATTTAACACTTTCTTTGACTCATTTACTTTCTCTACTAATTCTTCATTTCGGTCAATGATAGAGTTTAAATAACTCCGTTCAGGCAGTTTATCTCTCTTTGAATTATTACAGTTCCTACATGACAGAACCAGATTCCAAATCTGATCGGACTGAACAAACGACCAAGGGATAAAATGGTCTACTTCAGTTTGACTGTTGCTCTTTGAAAGATCTTTTCCACAATAAAAGCAGCTAGCTTCAAAATAATGAAGCAGGATTTCTTCAAAAGGTTTTAAAGAGCTGCGTTTAGCGATAGTCTCCACTTTTTCTAAAAGATAATTAATATTAGGTACTTCGTTTAACTCTTCAATCATTCTTGCCATATGATAGTTTGTTAGATTTGTCAAAAGTAGCTGGTATCTTAACATAAATTGATGAACAGCAGGTTTAAGCCTGAAGTACTCACGTTTATGGTCAAAAGCATAGAATTGACCTTTTGTATCCCCATACAATGCTCCAAATACATTTGTTTTCATCACTGACTTAATTTTTGACACTAATTTTAATTGGAGCCTATCATTTATTTTATCGAAGCTAAACTCACTTGGTATCGCATGTTTCATCTGAAACTCTAATATGTCAGTGACTGCTTTAGCATTTCCATTACCTCTGTTCTGTTTGACTAAGTCATGGTGAACAACTAAATTCCAATAAACTTTCGTGAAACCGTAAGCTAATTGGTCATAAGTTAATTCGAAATCATCATTAACTTGATATAAATTTTCAATAATAGATTTAATTAATGCGTATTTATACGTTGAAGACTTCACCGATTTAGGAGATAACACTATCGTTAAAATTCTCCAAACATCTTCATCTGTAAGGTACTCTTCATTTAATTCTCCGACCTTTAATTTATGACTCATGTTATCACTCTCAATTTGCGTAAAAATTTCCAATTATTTATTCTGCTTCTATTTTACCACTAGAAAAACCTTTTTCAAAAACCTCCCCCAAACATATAGTCATTTTTCTCTAATACCGTTATACTAATATTTGGAATAGTTAGCAAATATTATTTCGTTAATCGAAAGACTTTTAACTTTTTAATTTAGTGTTTTATATAAATAGGATGAACGAAAGGGCGAACGGTATGAAAAAGGTTAAACAAACCATCATCACCACATTAACAATATTGCTTTCAGCTTGGATTCTATATGGACAGCTAAACGCCAGTTCACAGCCTCATGAAGCTGTAGAAAAGGCTGCTAAAAAGGAAGGTATTCACTTAAATGAAACGGCCATCACGCATTTAGAGGATAATCATGCGTATACATTATATTATACGGATGATTCTTACGGTTTTGCCTTAACGGAGAAAAATATGTTTGGATGGAAGGTCGTGAATTTCATTGAAGGGCTACCACTAACGGAGGCTCTTGCGAATTACGGTTACTCATTCAGTAATGGTGTGATGCACGGGATTGTGACGTCATTTGTCTCAGGTGTTCAAATTGGGGAACAAGGTTCTAACATTCAAAATGTCCCTGGTCAGAACTTACGCGTATGGTATAACGTAAACGTAACACCTGAAGATGCGAAAAGTATAAAATTTATTAGTAAGAATGGTTTGGAGTTTTAATAACTTAAGAAACCGAGGTGAGATTATGTGAGCAAAATTTTGCTGCATTTAGAAGGACTTACGGTACTTGTTATTAGTTTGTACATCTATAATGAACTAGATTTCAGTTGGATCATGTTTATCATTCTATTATTAGCACCCGACCTTGGTATGTTAGGTTATTTAATAAACCCTAAGATTGGTTCCGTGATCTATAACTTATGTCATACTTACCTCACCCCAGCTTTACTACTAGGCGTAGCACTCATTTTTTCATCCTCTTTCATGCTTGCCATTTCCATCATATGGGTTGCCCATATTGGAATGGACCGCGGAATTGGGTATGGACTCAAGTACCCTAGTAGTTTTAAAGATTCACATTTAACTAGAGTTTAGGAGCTTGTTTATGATTCGTTTTCTATCTATTTTCGTCATGTTAGTACAACTAGTGATTATCTATTTCTGGATCTTTGATTGGACCAAGCTCGTTACTACCATCGGCTTGTCCTTTTGGGGCGGGGCTATTATATTAGGCGTGACATTTTATTACTTTGGAAAAGGTAAAATGAAGCGTTTAATTCTATTTACGACTCTGATTACCATTTTCTTTGCAGCTGTTGCTATTTTCATCGAACTTGCGACGAGTTCGATGCCTTAATAATTGCGATGTTACAAACTACGGAGGGCACCATGGACAAGCTTAAAATTGTACAAGTATCGAAAGAGTTCGATGAAGATGCTAAAGCTCATATTTTGGAAGGTTTTTTAGAGCACTTCGGATACATCGATCATTCTCTAAACCCTGATTTAAATTCCATCACCGATTATTACTCGAGACGTGGTTACATATTTCTCATAGGTTTTATTGATCAAGAATTAGTTTGTACAGGTGCTATAACGAAAGAAGGTTCTCATACTGGCAGAATTGAGCGAATGTCGGTTAAGAAAGCCTTCAGAAGGCGCGGACTGGCAAACAAAATGCTACAGCAACTCGAGAGGTACGCATTAGATATGAAATACACTAAGTTAGTTTTAGAAACCAACCAGCACTGGCAAAACGCGATTCAATTCTATCAATCAAATCACTTTATTGAAGAGAAGCGAGACCAACAAAGAATTCATTTTGCGAAGCGCTTAATTCATGTTGAAAATGATTCTTTATAAATAAAGCCATAATATATAAGCTGCCCCAAACATATTCAATAAAGAAGCAATCGTAAACAACGTAACATACTTTTCTTTTTTCATTTTAACCATCTCAATCGCTTGAACACCCATAAACAGTCCTAGCGAAAAATGCATGGCTACTTGGATTGGAGTTACGGCTGTTTTGAGCAGTAATAAGTAAACAAGAGAAGTAGCTGCTAAGAGGAAAGTTACAATCATAAGTACAATGCGTAAAGTTTTGAATGGATTAATGCTTTCACTAATTTTCACTATTAAAACACCTCGTTAGCTAATAATTATTTATTCGTCTTTATACCATCTAACATGGTCATGCCATTATACACTTAAATAACAGTTATCATTGGATTCTCCTTTTGTTTATTAGAGTATAATTTCCCCTAAAAACTACGACTAATGACCTCTCCTCGAAACTCTATAGCATCCCTGACTCTAACTTGTTGTATTTCACCCAATTCATCAACAGGAAACCAATTATAATCAGAATGTTCGTGGCTGAGTCTAATCTCCTCGCTTTCTGGCAATGAACAACGGAACATGGCAACTTGTGAATTGTTAACACTATGATAATAAAAACCAGTTAAAGTCACAGATTGTACTTCTAAACCAAGTTCTTCACGGCACTCGCGATATAATGCCTCATGGATTGTTTCCCCTGGTTCAACACTACCTCCGGGAGTACTCCAGCCCTTATTTCCATAAGTGCGTTTCAATAGGAGCATGTGACCTACTGAGTTTAGGATCCCGGCATGGGCTCCGAAACGATATGTATCATGGTATGCCACCTTAATCACTCCTACTAAACCAATTATAGATATTTCTCTTTATTAATTTCTTCTTTTAAATGAAAGCATTCTTCTAAGTCAATGTCATACACATTTGCTAAACCAATGACATAATAAAGCACATCGTATAATTCTTCTTCAATTGTCCCTTTTATAGAGTCCGACTGCTCTATTCGCTTATTTTTTCGCAAGACCTCAGAAAGCTCACCAACTTCTTCTATTAACTTATGAAAGTAAGTATGCTTTAAATCTGGCTTAAAATCTTTAGCTTTTATATACTTCTGTAAGTCTTTTACTGTAATACTTTCTAAATAGGATTCGTGTTCTTCATCGGAAAACATCTGCCTCACACTCCTACAGTTCATGCTTAAACACATAACTTACTTTATTGTAATCCATTTTTTCTTCATAAAATCTGTGTGCCTCTTCGCGCTGCAAACCTGAAGATAATGCTACACTTTCTAAACCTTGGTCCTTTGCCCATTTATGGACGTAGTTAAGTAGCTTCTCTCCACAACCTCTTGATCGATTATGTTGATCCGTTACTAAATCACAGACCCACACAAACCGGCCGTAATACAGTGTGGTCATGATCTTAAAGCCTGCTACAGCAACAATTTCACCTTGGTCTATTAATGCATACAACTTGTATCGGTCTTTTTCTTTAGCTTCTAACACCAAATCAAGATAACTTTGTTCATCAAGGTGTGTTCTTAGTTGCTTCATAATGGGGTAAGCCTTTAGTATTTCTTCATGTGAATTGAGCTCTTTAATAGTTGCGGAAGTCATAGAGTTCTCCTTTACTTAAAAAATTTCTCCTATTTCTATCCGATTACCATCTGGATCATGAAAAACAGCAATTTTACCCCAATCAAATGTTAATTGTTTATTCGAAAAATCAACGCCAGCTTGATCTAAATCACTTACCACTTGATCTAAAGAATCGACATCAAAACGTAGAACAGTGGGGTTTTGGTCTCTTGTTTTTTCTATACCCAAGCCTACTCCGCCTTGTTCGACCATTAAATAACCTTGTGGAATTTCGAATTTTACAAGTGTGTCTTTTATATTCAATACATTTAATTTTAATACATCTCGATAAAATGAAATGCACTCATCGTATTTTTCAACAAACAAAATTAAACCAAATTCTTTGAAATGCATGTTGTCACTCCTTATTAAGTATCTCAAGTATTGATGGAATCTCGTTTAGGTGGTTTATACAGTAATCTGCTATGACGTCAGTCCACTCTTCACTTTGTTTCCATACGCTAAGCATACCTACATTCTGAGCTGCTTGAACGTCTTTTTCTGGATGATCACCTACAAACATACTTTCATGGGGTTCCACATTTAATTCACGCATCGCTTTATTAAATATTTCTGGATTTGTCTTTTTAATACCTTCCCACTCCGAAATTAGGATGGTGTTAAAGAACTTCTCAATTCCAAGTCCTTTTATGTTATTCATTTGAAACTGCCCTTTTCCGTTGCTGATTAATCCTAGAGTGAGGTTTGTGTTCACTAACTCATCTAACATGGAGGTTAAGTCCTGAAAAGGAATGACGTTGTTTTGAAATTGAGTAATATAATCTTGAAGTAGATCTTCCCAAGTTATGTTGGCAATCCTAAATTCATCCACTAATACTTGATAAACTCGGTCTTTCCAAACATATCCTCGTTGATCTAACTCTATAAATCTATTTATATATGTATCTTTTGGAATGTGATTCATGAATTGTATGTATCGGTCGTACTGATTGTGAATGAAGCTTTTAACAGACTCATCTCGATTCAATAACGTGCCATCTAAATCGAACAGAACAGCTTTTATCATATTGGTACCTCTAAATTTATTCTATATATTTCCAACGTTATTTTAACATAAATAACATATGTACTTTTAAAATTTCATGTGGAGGTTGTGATCTGAAGGAGACTTTTCTAATTTTGATGTCAGACTTTAGCAAGTTCTTTCTTGCTTTATTTGACCCTAAAATTTTTTAATATTACAAAAATGTGAAACAAATGAATCCATCATACGTTATGTAAGTAGAGGAGTTGATAACATGATCAAGAAAAGTTTCGTTTTGCTATCATTCATTTTATTAATAGCTGGTTGTGCCACCAGCGAGGAAAAGAGTATTCAAGACATTGAAAAGTCTATTCAAGAATCTGGTAATGTTAATATACAAATCATTGAACCTGAGGGGTTCGAGGTCAGTGTAGCTAGTGTTCTTGGCCAGCCTGGAGGACAGAAAAATAGAGAAGTTCGTATAGGTTTTGACAACAAGGTATCTGACTCTAAATTAATGTCAGAGGATGAAATTGAGGACAAAGAAGATCAACTGAATATTGATTATATCTATGGGCCATATTCAGACAACCCTAATTTTGAACTTATTTTAACTTCGGAATCGATGCAGACATTAATTGACCCAAACCTAAATTTCGAACCAAAAACCATTTCGGATAGCACGGTACTTTACCAGGAGCGTCCTGCCGACAATTTATTAATCGTTCAGTACCCTTATGAAGGTGGAGTTATTCGCTTAGATGCAACGCTGAGTGATGACGTTTCAAAAGAAGATGTTTGGGGTTACGTGGAAGAGTTATTGGGTGAATATAAGTCTTTAATGGATTAATTTCTAAATAAATAATAGGTTCAATATAAGTTTTACACAAGTTATCCACAATTTAAAACGCTGATTAATTTGTTGGAGAGGTGATTGAAGCAAGAGCATACGAACAGTTGATCTCATCGAAGGGCGTGTGTACCTAACTTAGTTATTAACCCTTAATACTTGTTATTAATTCACACTTGCTTGTTGATAATTCTAATAAACTTGTAGATAAATTCGCCAAACCTGTTGATATATACTGAATATATGTTGATATCTATTTAAAACCTGTTGATAAGTTAAAAAGACGCTTGGGGTCACTTCAACCCCCATGCGTCTTTTTTTATTAACCTAACACAGCACGGTCACTTTCAATCGTTTTACCTCTAATGCGCTGGAACTCATCTAACAAGTTTTGAATCGTTAGCTTTTGTTTTTCTTCGCCTTTTACATCAAAAATCACTTGACCTTTATCCATCATAAACAGACGGTCCCCGAGGTCTAGTGCTTGCTGCATGTTGTGCGTTACCATTAACGTCGTTAGGCCGAACTTCGAAACGACATCTTTCGTAATTTCTGTAATGAGTTCTGCTCGTGATGGGTCGAGTGCTGCAGTATGTTCGTCGAGTAACAATATATATGGTTCAGTAAACGTCGCCATAAGGAGGGACAAGGCTTGACGTTCACCACCGGATAAGAAACCGACTTTGGCGTTCAGTCGATCTTCTAATCCTAAGTTCAAAGTCTCAAGGTATTCTCTAAAGTAATCTTTTCGCTTTTTACTCACACCTGGAACTAAGCGGCGCTTTTTATCTCGCGCGTAAGCCATGGCTAAGTTTTCTTCAATTGTCATAGATGGCGCGGTGCCAGCCATAGGGTCCTGGAATACGCGGCCAACCATTTTCGATCGTTTATATTCTGGTAGATGCGTCACATTCTTCTCGTTAATAAACACCTCACCGACATCTGGAAGAAGACTGCCCGAAACCACATTCATAAGCGTTGATTTCCCTGCTCCGTTACTTCCAATGACCGTTACAAATTCACCTTTATTTAGTTGTAGGTTAATCCGCTGTAAGGCTTTCTTTTCATCTGGTGTGTCTTCATTAAATGTCATAGAGACATCTTCAATTTTAAGCACTGGCTTCACGCTCCTTTTGCTGGGCTAGGGCTGTGCGTTTGGCGATGCGGCGTTTCCTTTCGCGCTGTGCTTGTAAGGCTTTTGGCGCAACTAAAGCTGCGATTACAAGAACTGCTGTGATGAGCTTAAGGTCACTTGACTCAAGGAATTCGACCCTAAGGGCAAGAGTGACGACAATTCGGTAAATAATAGCACCTAAGATGACTGCCAGCGTCACCCTAGCGATTGTCTTTTTACCAAATAGAGCCTCACCGATAATGACGGATGCCAGTCCAATCACGATCATCCCAATTCCCATGTTTAAGTTCGCAAAACCTCCAAGCTGTGCGACAAGTGCACCTGATAAAGCAACAAGAGCGTTTGATAATCCAATTCCAACAATAATCAGGAAGTTCGTATTCGCTGATAAACTGCGAATCATTTTTTGGTTATCACCTGTAGCGCGAATGGCTAGGCCAACTTCTGTTTTGAGGAAATAATCTAATAAGAATTTGATTACCACTGTTACAACAGTCATAACAATTAAAATGGACCATGTGGTTGGAACACGATCTGCACCAAAAAGTTGAAGCATGCCGTTTAAGGCTGAATCCATCCCTGTTCCACCTAAAAACGAATGGATTTGACTAATTAAAGTAGATTCGTTTAATAGCGAAACAGTCGGTTGCCCCATGAACCGTAAATTAATCGAGTAAAGTGCGATCATCATTAGAATACCTGCTAGCAAGGCATTAATTTTACCTGCTGTATGTAAAAGTCCAGTAATGCAGCCAGCTATGAATCCAGCTAAAGCTCCGATTAATGTTGCGAATACGGGTGATACTCCATTTACGATTAACATGGCAGAAATACCTGCGCCTGTTACGAAGCTGCCATCAACAGTCAGGTCCGGAAAGTCCAACACCCGAAAAGATAGGTAGACACCTAGGGCCATGATGGCATAGATCACTCCTGATTCGATTGCACCGAATAATGCGATTAACATAGCGTCCTCCTTCTCGGCTTATGTATGGTTGTAAAGCAGGCCGAGGCCTGCTTTACTTTTTTATTCTGCCGCTTCTACTAACTGCGCTTCTTCATCCCATTCGCTCTTCCATTCAACGGCTTGCTCTTCCGCAGCGCCTTTGTTGATAAACAGCTGAATTTCAGGCGGATATTCTGGCTTAATGTCACTAGGTGATTTTTCACCTTTTAGAATTTGAGCTGCCATTTCACCTGTGCGGTATCCAATTGTGTGATAATCAATTCCAAATGTTGCAAATCCACCTTTTTTAAGTGAGTCAGGCTCGCCGACAATAAGCGGGATATCCTGCTCATTGGCAACACCGACGACACTGTCTAACGCTTCAACAACTGTGTTATCGGTAATAATGTAAAATACGTCAATTTCACTTACTAGTGATTGAGATGCTTGCTGAACTTCTGCTGCGTTCGCAACGGTACGCTCAACGATGGATAGGCTCGTGCCTTCAACGGCTTTTTTCACATCTTCAATTTGTGAAACCGAGTTAGGCTCACCTGCGTTATAGATCATACCAACTGTTGCACCTTCAAAATTTGCATCGATAAACTCGACCGTTTTGCTAATCGCATCAGGGTGTAAATCAGATACACCAGTAATGTTCTCCCCCGCTTCATCCATTGATGGAACTAAGCCCGCATCGACTGGATCTGTAACAGATGTGTAAACAATTGGAATGTCACTTGTTGCATTTAAAGCGCCAAGCGCACTCGGCGTAGAGTTCGCAAAAATTAAATCCACATTATCTGCGACGAAGCCATCTGAAATTGTTTTAACGTTGTTCTGATCCCCTTGGGCACTGCTGAAATCATATTCTACATCAAGACCTGCATCTTTTAACGCCTCTTGGAACCCTTCATATGCTCGGTCTAAAGACGGGTGCTCAACAATTTGAGTCGCACCTACTAAATAAGTTTCACCATCTCCTCCAGACCCACCAGACTGAGATCCACTCTCTTCACCACATGCGGCTAATAGCCCTAAACCTATGACTGCCACACTCATCAACTGAAACATCTTTCTCATAAAATGTTCCCCCTCATTTTTTGATATAAAATGATTCTCTGGCTCGTCACTCAAGTTGTTTAATATAAGATGATTCTATATACCTATCCCAAACTCCTTTTAGAAATGTGAGTTTTTATATTTAAGAGCAACTTGCTCTTGTTTTACTTCTAGGTTACTTTTAACTGCAAAATGCGTCTGGTATGTCTTTTATTTTCTTTGTATGCTGCTCTATTTAGATTTATTTTACATTGAATGCTTCCCTATTTTAGCCCTCTAGACGTTCACCTTTTTTCGGCTTGGTGGTTGATGAATAGCTTGACCTGTTAGGGCTTCAACTGCTTCGAGCAAACCTTCGTCCATACTTGGATGGGCGAAGTTCGGGAACGTGACGTCTTCTTCCTTTGCTGCCATTTCAAGTAACTGTACGAAGTTACTAGATAATTCTATGGCGCCTGCACCGATCATATGAATGCCGAGAACAATTTCGGTGTTAGCATCGCTAATGACTTTAACCAATCCTTCTTTCTGCCCTGATAACATCGCATAGCCGTTCGCTTTCAGTGAGAACTCACCTGTTCGGTATTCAATGCCGCTTTCTTTTGCATCAGATTCGGTCATGCCAACTGATGCTACAGGTGGCGTTGTATGAATAATGGTTGGTAAAAAGGTTAGGTCCACTTCTGGATAGCCTTCTGCGATTGCCTCAGCTGCGACCTTCCCATGCTTAATCGCTTTGACTGCAAGGTTTGGGCCTTCTGCTGTGACATCCCCGACTGCGTATATATCAGGGTTTGAACTTTGCGCCATATGATTAACCACAACACGTCCGTCATCTGCCTGGTCAACTCCGAATCGATTAAGGCCTAAATCTTGAACATTAGGCTGGCGCTCACCACTCGTATATAAGTAAACCGCTTCAATAGATTGAGATTTTCCTTTATCATCCACCAATGAAACTAGTATTCCTTGGTCGGTCTGTTCTGCTGAAAATTCTTCTGCTCCTTTAATGACTTTGACCTTTTTCTTCTTAAATACTCTCATCAGCTCTTTTTCAATTGAGGCATCAAGGCCTAGTGAGTCTGGTAAAATCAACGTCACTTTACTGCCGAACTCTGAATAAACAGATGCTACTTCGAGTGCAAGTTCGTCGCTCCCATATACGATCAAGCTCTCAGGGATTTCTTCAAATTCGTACAATGCGTCTGATAGAATCACGTTTTCTCGCACATCAGATAATTCCCCCGGCAATACAGGCGTGCTTCCGGTTGCGATAATGGCCTTTTTAAATTGATAGATATCAAACTGATGGCCGTTCTCAACCCCAATTTTATTGTCACTCGTAAATGTTGCAGCACCTTGAATCACCTCAACTTGGTTGGCTGAGCACAGTGCTTCAACACCTTTTCGAAGCTGAGTCGTCACTTGATCTTTGTATGCTAAAAGCTTCCCGAGGTCGAGTCCGGATTCTACTAAGTCAAAACCTAAGCTTTCCATATGAGGAATCTCTGATTTTTTCCGTGCAGCATACGCCCAAACTTTAGAAGGAATGCACCCTTTGTTTAAACAAACTCCGCCTAATACGTCTTTTTCGATCAGTGTGACCTTTTGCCCTAACTGCGCTGCACGAATCGCAGCCGTGTAACCTCCTGGACCTCCGCCAATAATGACAAGGTCACGTTCTTCGATCATTTCTCCGACAACCATTTATATCATCTCCAGCATGAGTTTACTCGGATTTTCTATTAAACTTATAAAGCGGTTTGAGAAGGCGACTCCCGTTGCCCCGTCTGCTACCCTGTGGTCAAATGATAATGATAGATTCATCATTTGGCGGATGACGATTTCATCGTGTTCGTTAACAACTGGGCGTTTTTTCGTTTTATGGAACGCAATCAGTGCTGTTTCTGGATAATTAATGATTGGTGTTGCCCCTGTGCTGCCGAGTGGCCCTACGTTACTCATCGTAAACGTGCCGCCCTTGTAATGCTTCGCTTCAAGCTTACCTTCCTGAGCTTTTTTAGTAAGACCTTTAATTTCCTTATGAATCTCCTGAATTGATAACTGACCTGCCCCGTGCAGTACGGGTACAATCAATCCTTCTTCAACATCTGTCGCAAGACCTATATTGTAATCTTTCTTTAGTTTAATCGTTTCGTTTTCTTCATCCAGTTCCGCATTAAAGATTGGGTAATCTTTTAATGCAAAGACTAAAGCTTTAACAAAAAAGGCTGGGACAGATACTGAGATACCGTCTGCTTTCAGTTCTTCACGAAGTTCCATTAGTCGCGTCAAATCCACTTCGTCAAAATGAGTGACGTGCGGAATCGTGTATATTGATTTCGTCATTTTGGTTGCGATCTGTTTGCGCACGCCTCTAAACGGAATTTCATCTGGCTGCGATTCTCTTACCGGCTTTGCTTTCGGTGGCTCTTCCGCTTCTGGTTCCTGATTCATAAATTGATAGACATCTTCCTCCGTCACACGTCCTGACGGGTCCGACGCTGGCACTTGTTCAATATCGATGCCATTTTCACGAGCAATTTTCCTCGTATATGGAGTCGCTAATACTCGATTAACCGTAGTTATCATTCGTCTATTAGTTAACTCTTTTGTTTGAGATGGTGCTGGCGTTTCATCTTGTTTCTTAGTTTGAGCTTCCTCAGCCTGAGTTCCTTCACCTTCAATCATTAAAAGTGTTGTTCCTACTTGTACGGTTTCGCCAACGGGTACAACGATTTCTTTAATGGTTCCGTTTCCAGGTGACGGGAGCTCGGCAACCATTTTATCGGTTTGAACTTCAACAAGTGGCTGGTCCGTTTTAACGGTATCGCCTTCTTTGACGAGGTAATGAACGATTTCACCTTCCGTCATCCCTTCGCCGATATCGTGTAATTTGACTTCTAGCATGCTAGCATCCCCCCTTTAGAAATGGACTGCTTTCTCGATACTTTGCAGCACTCGTTTTGGTGTTGGCAGCTGATGGTCTTCCAGCGCAAAAAATGGCACTGGCACATCAAAGCCTGTTACTCGCTCGATTGGTGCGCGTAAGTATAAAAAGGATGTATCGTTAATGACGGATAAAAGATCATTTCCGAGCCCGCCTGTCGATTGTGCTTCATGAACAATCACGCAGCGACCTGTTTTTTGAACCGACTCCGCAATTAGATCTCGATCAAGTGGGTATAACGTTTTAAGGTCTAATACATCACATGTGATGCCCTTTTGCCCGGCTTGTTCAGCAGCCTGCTTAGCAACTGGGACCATCGCTCCCCATGCAATGATCGTAATGTCGTCACCTTCCCCAATTTTTTCACCTTTGCCAATTTCAACCGTATATTTTCCTTCAGGGACATCCTCGCGCTTAGCCCGGTAACTTCTCATCGGCTCCATGAATATAACTGGATCCGGGTCTTCAATCGCAGCAATTAGCAGTCCCTTCGCATCATATGGTGTCGCTGGACAAACGACTTTAACTCCAGGCATATGGGTAAATAATGCCTCTGCACTATCCGAATGAACCTCTGGCGCGCGAATGCCCGCTCCATATGGCGCACGAATCACCATTGGCACTGAAAAATGCCCCATCGTTTTCATACGGATTCTCGAAACGTGCGTCATAATTTGATCGTAGGCTGGGTAAATAAATCCCATGAACTGCATCTCAGCAACAGGTTTGAACCCATTAACGGCAAGACCTACTGACGTTCCGACAATTCCAGATTCTGAAAGCGGTGTATCTACGACACGGTCTTCACCGAAAACCTCTTGTAGTCCTTCAGTTGCGCGGAACACACCGCCGTTTTTCCCAATATCTTCACCGAGTAAAATCGTTCGCTCGTCTTCTTCAAGCATCGTTTTAAGCGCGTCGTTAACTGCTTGAACTAATGTTAGCTGATTTGTTTTACTCGTTTGATCAACCTTTTGTTCCATTTTTACATCCATTAAGAATCCCTCCCTAGAAGCGCTAGATAGGATTGTTTCTGTTCTGATAGCTGCTTTGGCATGTTTTCAAAAACATGATCGAACAAGTCTTCTGGATTCGGCTTCGGATACTGCTCCATCGCTTCAACGGCTGATTCGACTTCATCAGTTAATTCACGTTCAATTTGCTCAACCCAAGCTTCATCCCAGAAATCGTTATTTTTCATAAAATGCTCTAAACGCTCAACCGGGTTCACCACATCTTCACCTTGACCATCTGGACGATACTTCGTTGGATCATCCGCTGTTGTATGGGCACCCGTTCTCCACGTGACCGCTTCTATTAAGGTTGGCCCTTCGCCATTTCGCGCACGCTGAGCTGCTTTTTTTGTTTCAAAATAAACTGCGAAGACATCATTTCCATCAACTCTTACACTTGGAATATCGTAAGCTAAGCCTTTTTGCGCAATCGTCTTCGAGTTCATCTGTTTTTCAAACGGAACCGAAATCGCGTAACGGTTATTTTGGTTAAAAAAGACCGTTGGCGTTTGGAACACACTTGCGAAGTTTAATCCTTCATGGAAATCACCTTCTGATGTCGCCCCATCACCGAAGAAGCAGAGCGCAATATTATCGGTTCCTTTACGCTTTTCTGCCCAGGCTGAGCCAACTGCGTGCGGGATTTGCGTTGCGATTGGTACCGCTGCTGGAAAAATATTTTTTCCTTCTGGCGGGACACACCCTTCCGCACGGCCATTCCAATACAAAAACGTGCGAACCATGTCAGCGCCAAAAGTTAAGGTCGCGCCATGATCACGGTAAGTCGGGAATACCCAGTCATGTTCACCTAGTGCCATCACGCTTCCGACTTGTGAAGCTTCCTGCCCTTCAAACGGTGGGTACGTTCCAATGCGGCCTTGACGCTGAAGGCTAATCGCTTTTCGGTCAAATATTCTTATCCTTAACATATGACGATAAACCTGTTTAACCAGATCTTCGTTAATGTTCTCCATGCTCGCTTGATCGACAACGTTGCCTTGATCATCCATCACTTTGATGATGGGAAATTGCTCTTCCATCCTGCTTCCCCCTTAGCGTATATTCCACTTCGGTTTATCTGAGCGTGTAAAGAAGCTATTTCGCTTCTCGCGTTTAGCCATTAAGTTATCGCAATACTGATTAGCTGCTTCAACAGTTGAAATGTTTTGCGTTTTGGCTGTTTTATAAACTTCCATCATCGTGTTATAAATCTCTTTTGTTTTAAGTAAAACACGCTCTTTATTAGGTCCATATAGCTCATCGGTTACTTGTATCAAACCACCAGCATTAATAATGTAATCAGGTGCATATAAAATGCCTCGATCAGCAAGTTCGTGTCCGTGTTTTTCTTCAAGTAACTGATTATTCGCAGCTCCTGCAATTGCTTTAAACTTAAATTGCTCTATTGTTGTCTCGTTAATAATTCCTCCAAAAGCACAAGGCACAAAAATATCAGCATCAGCTAAGTAGATGTCATTCGGTTCAACGATGTGCAGTTTACCTGGTAAACCTTTTGCTTCTAATTGAATCGTTTCGATGTTTTCAGTGCTAATGTCTGATGCGTAGACCGTTGCGCCTTCTTCTAATAAACGCTTCGCTACTTTAAAGCCAACTTTTCCGAGTCCTTGAATCGCATACGATACGGCGCTTAGATCTTCATGGTCAAAAAGCATGTGACATGTTGCTTTTAAACCATAGATTACACCTTGTGATGTCGGGATTGACGAGTCTCCACCACCTCCGTATGCTTCAGGAATTCCTGCAATGTTTTTCGTTTCTTTATACGCATGGACGAAATCTTCTAACGTCGTCCCCATATCAGTTCCCGTGTAAAATCGCCCGTTAAGAGAATCAACGAACTGGCCAAATGCGCGGAATAATTCAGGTGATTTATCTGTTTTAGGATCGCCAATAATAACGGATTTTCCTCCACCAAAATCTAAATCAGCCGCGGCACATTTGTAGCTCATACCTTTAGATAGTCTAAGCACGTCTTCTAATGCATCATCAAACGTTTCATAAGGATGCATGCGGCAACCACCAATCGCCGGACCAAGTTTAGTGCTATGTATGGCGATGATTGCTCTGAGTCCTGTTTCCGGATCATTACAGAAAATGACTTGTTCATGCTCCATCATCTTACTCATGAGGTCGTAGCTTTCGTTTCGATCGTTCTTTGACGATGTTTTTAAAAAACTCATAACCATCCTCCTCAATCGGATTTAATTTTTATAAAACTAAACTTCAGGGTGACTTAACTAGTTTGCGGTGAGATTTTTTGTTCAATTAATTCTTTCGGTAAAATGACTTGCTTGACTTCGCCTTTACCGATTAATTGCTCATTATTGTAGGCTTCAACGGATGTGGTTACTTGTGGGTGTTCATATTTCGTAAGTGTTGCTGTTAACGTAACTTTTGAGTTAGCTGGAGCTGCGTCGACGTGCTTGACTTCAACGGCTGCTCCCATACCTTCTTCATGTTCTTCTAAAAATGGCAAAATGATTTTTCGCGAGACCCATTCCATGTGATAAACCATGGCAACAGTTGAATACACAGGATGAACTACTTGCCCTTCAAAGCTCGCAAACATATCATCAGTTACATCGATTTCAATTGTTTCTTGTCTACCAAGATCCATTCCTTGCTTCATGCCATCGCCTCTTTTTATTAAAAATATCAGCTCTAATTAAAGCGCTTACATGATTCAATAAAAAATTTTTATATAACGTTATTACAACGCTATTTTATCATTGCGTCATAAAACAGTCAATTTGATTTTAGAATTTTTAGAATATTAACTCGTTAAGTTAATATTCAGAAGCTCTTTAGCTTTTGCAACCTGCTGAGTCGCTTCATTCATCATGCCTGTTAAAAGCTGCTGAACGGTTGGTACATCTTGAATGAGGCCGCATACTTGACCACCATTTAAGAATCCATTTTCTAAATCACCTTCAAGCGCTCCTTTGCAGTGGTGATCTTCTGAAGTCAAGGTGCGGTAATCATCCTGACTCATGCCGACTCTTTCAAGATCATGTAACCTCTCTGCATAAGGTGTTTTTAAAATTCGGCGAACCTGCCCAACTGAACGCCCGACAATCACAGTGCCTGTTCCATTATCATCAAGTAGCTTTTGCTTATAATGGATATGAAAAGGTGCCTCCTGAGTCGCAATGAGTCTAGTGCCCATCTGAACGCCGTTTGCTCCTAACATAAGTGCAGCAGATAACCCTTTTCCATCACCAATACCTCCAGCTGCGATAACAGGAACACTGACGTTTTCTGCAATTTGCGGAACGAGTGTGAACGTCGTGAGTTCGAGGTTCGAATTGATCCCAGCCGCTTCATACCCTTCAGCTACTAGAATGTCAGCTCCTGCTTCTTCAGCTTTCTTCGCATGTTTAACAGACGCAACTAACGTCATGACTTTGATACCATGCTCGTGAAAAACTGGGATAAACGGAGCAGGGTTACCCGCAGACAGCGACACAACTGGAATGTCATGGTCAATCACTAATTTGACGAGCTCCTTCACATGAGGTGTGACACCAAGGGCAATGTTAATCGCAAACGGCTGATCGGTTAGCTTTTTCGTCTCTAAAATTTTGAGCTCGACTTCCTCAGGCGTCATCGTGCCGCAGCCAAGTGTTCCGAGCCCCCCCGTATTAGAAACAGCTGCTGTTAGCGGGGCATTACTGATATTCCCCATTCCGCCTTGGACAATTGGATATTTAATGTTAATTAAGTCACAAACTGGGTTCATAGTTAGTCCTCCTCGGTTCTGATCAATCACTTACATTCTCAATGATGGTCGCAATCCCCTGTCCGACACCTACGCACATGGTTGCTAATCCATACTTCGTTCCGCGTTTTCGCATTTCGTGAATAAGAGTGGTTAAAATACGAGCCCCACTTGCTCCTAGAGGATGCCCGTAAGCAATTGCTCCTCCGTTAACGTTTACAATCTCTCGGTTCATGCCAATTTGTTTAATACACTCTAATGATTGTGAGGCAAACGCTTCGTTCAATTCGACTAATCCTAAGTCATTTACAGTTAAATTCGCTCGTTTTAACGCTTTAGCCGTCGCACCAATTGGTCCAAGTCCCATTACGGCAGGTTCTAACCCAATCGTTGCTCCTGAGTTGAATTTTGCTAAAGGCTTGAGGTTGAGTTCTTTCGCTTTTTCAGCGCTCATAAGCAATAGCGCAGATGCTCCGTCATTAACTCCTGAAGCATTTCCGGCTGTAATTGTACCTTCGCCGAATATAGGTCTTAAATTTGAAAGCTTTTCTAATGTTGTCGTTGGCCTAGGGTGTTCATCTTGATTGACCACAATTTCATTCCCTTTTCGGTCGTGGTAAACAACTGGAACGATTTCGTCTTTTAACCTACCAGATTCCATCGCTTGCTTTGCCTTCATTTGACTTTCAAAAGCAAATTCATCCTGTTCTTCTCTGCTTATCCCGTACCGTTTGGCGACGTTCTCTGCCGTCTGAGGCATAGAGTCTGAACCATACATGTTTTCTAACTTTTTGTTCGTAAAGCGCCAGCCAATCGTCGTATCAAAAAGCTCTCTATTACCACGCGGAAACTCTTGGTCTGGTTTAGCCATGACTAAAGGAGCCCTCGTCATACTCTCAGTACCACCCGCTATGTATATATCACCATCACCAACCACAATCGCACGTGCAGCCTGCATAACAGCATCCATGCCTGATCCACAAAGCCGGTTAACGGTTACACCTCCGACTTCAACCGGAAGCTCCGCTAATAAAGCAGACATTCTAGCGACATTACGGTTATCCTCACCAGCCTGGTTCGCATTGCCTAAAACCACTTCTTCGATTTCACTTACAGGCACACCGGGCTGCCTTTCTAATAATGCCTTTATGACAATCGCCCCAAGATCATCAGGACGAACATGTTTTAGCCCGCCTTTATAGCGGCCAATCGGTGTTCTGACCGCATCTACAATGACAACGTCTTTCATCGTAATCACGCAACCTTCTTAAGTTATTGAATGTAAATTTTCTATGGGTGTGTTTCACCTTCCTACGGGTGTGTTTCCCAATCCTATTGGCGTAACCTCCACCCAATAGGCGTTAACCCACTTTTTTATCAAAACATGGTCGAGACATAATATGCCTCGACCATTTCATTACTTTAAACCCCGAAAGGATTGAGTGGTTTTGGACCGTAGTAAGATAATACGCTCTTATCTTCCATGTATAAATCAAGTGTTTCAACAGTAAGCTCACGGCCAAAGCCTGATTGCTTATAACCACCGAATGGTGTGCCTGGGAATGCTGAGAATGGGCTATTCACCATAACAATTCCGGCTTGAATTTGGTGCGCGACTCGGGTTGCACGACCTTGGTTTGTCGTCCAAATCGCCGAACCTAAACCGTATTTCGTGTCATTCGCGCGTTTGATGACATCTTTTTCATCAGAGAATTTTTCAACGACCACTACCGGTCCGAAAATTTCTTCTTTTACTGCCTTCATATCAGGTGTGACATCCGTAATGACGGTTGGCTCATACCAATGACCATTTTCAAAGCCTTCAGGATACATCGGCTTTCCGCCTGTCGCAATCGTTGCTCCCTCGTCAATCGCAGACTGAACATAGCCATCAATGACTTCTAACTGCTCTCGGCTAATAATTGAACCGAGATGAGTTCCTTTATTTAATGGGTCGCCAGTTTGGAGCTTCTTCGTCTTTTCAATAAACTTCTCCATAAACTCATCGTAAATATCTTCATGTACGAACATTCGAGAACGTGCTTCACACGACTGGCCTGTGTTGAAGAAAATACCGAATAATGAACCTGCAACCGCTGCTTCCATATCCGCATCTTCAAAAACAATGTTTGGCGACTTTCCACCAAGCTCTAGTGTAATGCGTTTTAACGTTTGAGATGCTTTTTCCATAATATCTTTACCAGTCGGTGTTGAGCCGGTAAACGCGACTTTGTTAATGTCTTCGTGCTTCACTAAGTAATCACCAACAACAGCACCAGAACCTGGAACGGTATTCACAACCCCTTCAGGAACGCCCGCTTCATGACAGATTTCATTTAAGATAATCGCTGTAATTGGCGTAAGGGATGCTGGTTTAATCACCACTGAACACCCAGCTGCGATCGCTGGAGCTATCTTCCACGCCGCCATCATCATCGGGTAGTTCCAAGGAATAATCTGCGCACAAACACCAACAGGCTCTTTATGCGTATAGTTAAAAAATCCATATGGCATGTTGTTCACTTCGCCGCGGTGACCAACAATCGCACCTGCATAAAACTCAAAGTCTTCAATGGATTGGTTGACTTGAACCTGCGCTGCTCCAATTGATTTACCACTATTTAAAACTTCCATTTCTACTAATTCGTTGAAACGTGAACGCATAATTTCAGCAATCTTATTTAACACACGAGCACGTTTGCCGACTGGATATTTGCGCCACTTTCCATTATCGAATGCGTTACGTGCTGCTTGAACCGCTTTTTCCGCATCCTCTTCATTTGCTTTAGCAATAGTTGCAATTGCCTCGCCCTTAGCTGGATCAAAAGTATCGAAAGTCTCACCTGAACTGCTCTCAACTCGCTCTCCATTAATAATCATCGAGTAATGATCACGCTTCATGTCTCCTACTTGTTTAATCGCTTCTTTAGTCATTTCCATGATTGATTCACTCCTTTACTATTTTCCGATAAATGTTGGTTTTCGCTTCTCCTTAAACGCCTGAACGCCTTCGTGATGATCCTCTGAAAGGCCCGCGATCCTCTGTGCAAATGCTTCTTTTTCTAAGAATTCATCGAACGACTCATTCATGCTATCGATCATGTACCGTTTAACGAGTTCAATTGACTTTGTCGGCATACTCGCTAAATGTTGCGAGAAAGCGTCTACCTTTTCATCCCACTCATCAGGCTCGATTAGTTCCGTCGCTAAACCAAAGTCATAAGCTTCTTCCCCTGTAATTGGTTTACCTAAAATCGTGACTTCCATCGCTTTCGCGTAACCAATCAACCTTGGAAGTAAATATAAAAATCCAGAATCTGGAACCAGGCCAATTCCTACAAAAGCGCTAACAAACTTAACGTTTGGCTGAACCAACCTGAAATCTGCTGCTAAAGCAAGGCTCATACCAGCACCTGCTGCTGTTCCGTTAACCGCAGCTACAATCGGTTTCGGCGTAGCCTTGATCGCCTTCATCATGGGATGATAACGAGAACGCAAAAACTCAGCATGGTTCGTATCGTCACCAACGTCTTGTAAGTCCTGACCCGAACAAAAGGCCTTTCCTTCCCCCGTAATCACAATGCACCTTATGTCATTGCTTTTATTTGCAACCTTCAGTGCTTTCGTAATCTCTTTATTCATGACTTCAGTAATAGCGTTGTACGCTTTTGGCCTGTTCAGTGTAATCGTTGCCACACCTTGATTTTCACTGTACTTAATCGTTTCAAATTCCAACCGCTACACCCCCTTAAAGTGTGGAGGTCGTTTTTCAGCAAAAGCTTTCATGCCTTCAGTTTGATCTTGTGAATCAAACGTTAAGTAAAAATTCTTCCGTTCTAGCTTCATCCCCTCTATTAAAGGTAAGTCTTCGGCTGCTTTAACCGATTCTTTAATGAGGCGGAGCGATATAGGCGCCTGTTTTGTTAGTTGATGAGCGACCCGCATCGTTTCTTCCTCAACGAGCTCAGGTGCAATCACCCGGTTAACAATGCCCATTTCGTTCGCTTGCTTCGCGGTCATTGACTCACCTAACCAAATCCACTCAAGAGCCCTTCTTGACCCGATTGCTTTGGTTAAAAGTTGTGTGCCACCAGCACCAGGCATAACGCCTAACTTCACTTCAGGGAACCCAAACTTTGCTTCTTCACCCGCGATTATCATGTCACAGTGAAGTACAAGCTCAAACCCGCCACCTAAGGCAAACCCGTTAACTGAAGCTAAAATTGGTTTGTTAATGAGCTGTATTCGGTCCCAGACGGCAAAAGGATCTGCAAGTTCTAATGATAGAGGGGATTCGTTCATCATCTCTTCAATATCAGCGCCTGCCGCAAAGACTTTTTGATTTCCTTTCACCACAATGACTTTTACTTTTTCATCACGGTCGTACAT
Organism: Piscibacillus salipiscarius; assembly: GCF_042685285.1. Taxonomy (NCBI): domain Bacteria; kingdom Bacillati; phylum Bacillota; class Bacilli; order Caryophanales; family Bacillaceae; genus Piscibacillus; species Piscibacillus salipiscarius. The sequence continues at coordinate 128,287 of NZ_JBHUMZ010000019.1, forward strand.
CTCAAGTGTTTCAACGATCTCATCTACCATTTGCCGGTTCAGTGCGTTTAACACGTCAGGGCGGTTGAGTTGAACCACCCCAACTGAGTCTTCAATGTACGCATTAATGTACTTTTTCGACATTGACTTCTTCACCTATGACAAGTGTGACGAGATCACCGGCAAATTGCATAACGTCTTTTCCTGATGCTTTTCCTTCGTCTGTTTTCATGGCAGTTTGTAGGGATTCGTGGTCGTCGTAGAACATCTCGCATAGCAAGTAGTAATCGGTTTTACCCATTGGCGAGCCGACGATTTTAGTAACTTTCATGTCGCGTAGGCCCGGGATTTTTTGTGTGAGTGGTGTGTGTGTGTTGAAGTAGTGCTCATCGAACTTCTCCGGATCTTCCGGTTGTTTGTAAATCGCGATTAATTTAACCATTTGAAAAACTCCTTTATTATAGTCTTATTTGAGAAATCCACTCCCTTTCCGTGGGCGAACCGCGAGCCTCCTCGGGCTCATGCCCTGCGGGGTCTCACCTGGTTCGCTGTTCCCACAGGAGTGTCGTGGATTTCTCACCTTTTTAAACAAAAACCGTTCTCCTTAACTTCCTACATTAATCAATACACATAATCCACAACTGGTTTCATGGCTTCGAATGGGTTGCGGCAACTTGTGCAGTAGAGAATGCTGCGGCATGCGGTTGGACCGAATACGTTTTCCATTGATGTATAGTCCGAGCCGCAATACGGACAGTCAACCGTCCATTCTTCACCAGGTTGGTAGTTCTCTGGTGGCGGAGCGACTCCGTGTTTTTTGAGCTGCGTTTTGCCTTCATCTGTAATGGCGTCAGTAGACCACTTTTCTTCAAATGAAAAGTGAACCTCACAGTCCGATACCCAAGGCAAATCACCAACTGCCTTTTGAACATCTCGCTTAATAAAATCTAAAGCTGGGCATCCTGCAAAAGTCGGAACCATCGTGATTAACACTTGGCTTCCAATCACCTTCACGTCGTGCACCATTCCAAGGTCAAACACGCTAACAGACGGCAATTCTGGGTCGTCTACTGTTTTTAACACAGCTTCGATTTCCTTAAGATGTTGATTCACTCCATCTCACCTCCTACCAAACAGCATCTTTGTCACTTTCATACACTTCAGCTAAAATCTCTAAAGCTTGGTTTAAGTCTGGCGTGTGATCACCATCCCTCCCGCTTCCATACTTCTTGCCAAAGTTTTTCGCTGGCAGTTCTGGTATGGTTTTGGATAACTCTTCTAACCAGCGCTCTCTTAAGGTGTCTTCACTCACCACAATTCCTAAGTGCTCAAGCTCCGCTGCATGTGCTCCTAGTTCAAACACATCGCCGCACTGTTCCCACGCTTCTTCAAGTCTTTCTTGCAATCTATTTCGGGCATCATCAGTCGATTGATAGAGTTGTTTAAACCAAATTCTCCAGTGAGCTAAATGATATGGCTGTTCCATTAATACTTTTCCAGCGACATTCGCAAGCGGTTTATACGAACCTTTTGTAATCGCTTCCAACTTAACCTTTTTAAAAGATTCATAGAAGAAGTTACGAACAACCGTCAAGGCCCAGTCGTAATAAGGCTCTTCTGTATAGTGGCCTTCACCATTTTTCTTCTCAAAGTAAATGGCATTCTTTCGTTCTTCAGGCTTACGCTCATGGGCAAGGAAATCCGCTTCTTGATCCCCTAACTCTTCTAGTAGATTATAAAACATCAGCGCGTGGCCCATCGTGTTTTGCGTAATTGAGGAGAACGCGACATCTTCTTCAATGTGAGGTGCTAACCCGAGCCATTCAGACCCGCGGAAAGAGATCAGAAAATCATCATCAGCGAGTTGGTATAACAAGTCTTTTAATGCGTTCAAGTAAGTTTGATCTTGCTTTGCTGCTTCTGCTGATTCCATCATTTCTTCTTCACCTCTTTCCAAGACATAATTTCCTTCTCATCTAACATGCCTTGTTCTTTTTCCTTCCACTTTTGTCTTAAATAACCGTAACCTTTTGTTCTACGGTAATCTTTATTGTCTAAGCGCTTTGTCCAGTTCATGCGCTCTTCACTCGTCATCGCCCGGATGTTATCGCGTTTTACCACCCAAACATCTAATACATCTTCTCGGCGCATAAAGTTCTCCATGGCCATAGATAGAGCCATTTCTTCATTTGGCGCAAGAAGGCTAAATTGATGCTGGATCGGTGCTTTCACACTTTTTTTACTAAACACTTCGTATTCTTGATAAAAACTCGTCTCGTTTGTCTCTTCCAATCCCCTCGCTCCTTCCTAAGAACCGATCGCTTCTTTTGATAACGCCTGACGCACCCAGCGGTTATTCTCGTAAGCTACTTCTCTTAGGCGTAAGCGTTCTTTTGATCTTGGACCTTTATTTTTAATTATTCGTTTAAACTCATCCCAATCAGGCTGCTGATAAACCCAGCGCTCTTCTTTTTCATCGTAGTGTACCGTCTCATCTGGCACCGTTAATCCTAGTGAAAAGACCCGTGGTAAATACTTATCTAAGAAAGCCTGGCGCAGCTCCTCATTATTACTTTTACGAATCTTGTATTTAATCATAATGTCCTGCTTTGATGATCCTGTTGTATCAGCTGATGCCGGGCCGAAAAACATGAGTAGTGAAGGCCACCAGCGATTGAGTGACTCTTGTAAAATAGCACGCTGATGCTCTGTTCCTTCTGCTAAAGCCATAATAATCGCCTCACCATGCTGCGCGTGAAAAACTTCCTCTTGGCAAATCCGCTGAAGTGCTCGTTGGTACGGGCCGTATGAAGCATCTAGCATATTCGTTTGAGATATAATCGCTGCTCCATCCACTAACCAGCCAACCATGCCGGCATCTGCCCATGTTTTCGTTGGCATGTGAAAGACATTATGAAACTTTAAATCTCCTGATAATAGATCTTCCATAAGGTCTTTACGTGTCTTGCCATAAGGCTTCATGAGATCCTCTGCGACACGAAGCAGTAACTGTCCGTGTCCCATTTCATCCTGCACCTTTGCCATAATGCCTAGCTTCCGCTTCATCGTAGGAGCTTTAGGTGTCCACTCTTTCTCTGGAAGCGCTCCCATAATTTCGCTAATGCCATGCATGGATATCAGTTTAATTAAAGCAACACGGTATTCCTCTGGCATCCAGTCATCCGCTTCAATCTTCTCCCCCGCTTCAATTCGTTCCATAAAGCGATCATACTTCTCTTGATCATCACGCGGACCATCTGTTGGACCATACTCAATGTAATGATACATATAGTCACCTCATATCATACGTTTATTTAACGTAATCGTATCAAATCGTTATACATTATTCAATAAGATTTTTTAATTTTCAAACATTTAATTCTTTAGTCACTAAAGTTTATGTTGTCATAACATGTGTCATTCGTGCATTTCTTTAAAATAAATGCGTGAATAATTTATTTGTTTATAGTAAACTAGTCTCAAATTGATACAAATGAAGAACGGAAAGGATCATCAGAAATGGACAAACAGTTTAACACACGGTCTATGATTTTTACGTTATATGGAGACTATGTCCGCCATTACGGGAGCGTGATCTGGATCGGTAGTTTAATAAAATTATTAAAAGAATTCGGGCACAATGAACAGGCCGTGCGCGCAGCTATCTCTCGTATGAGTAAGCAGGGGTGGGTAAAATCTGAGAAACGTGGTAATCGAAGCTACTATTCTTTAACTGAACAAGGAAAAGCACGCATGGAAGAGGCCTCAAAACGCATCTATAAATTCGAGTCCCAAAAGTGGGATGGATACTGGCGTATGCTAGTCTATAATATCCCAGAAAATAAACGCAGTTTGAGAGACGAACTTCGTAAAGAGCTTGTTTGGAGTGGATTTGGAAATCTATCAAATAGCTGCTGGATTACCCCTAACCCACTTGATGAACAAATACATAGGTTAGTTGATAAGTATGAGATTGCGGATTACATTACCTATTTCAAATCGACGTATGAAGGTATGAGCACACCGCAGAGCTTAGTCGATAAATGTTGGGACCTAGAGGATGTCAATCAAAAGTATTCTGATTTCATTAAGGAATATAGCGAGAAGTATTATATTGATAAAAACTTAATCGAAAAAGGTGCGATCAGTGACGGGGCATGCTTCGTAAAGTGCGCTTCTCTCGTTCACCAATACCGGAAATTCTTATTCATTGACCCAGATTTGCCTGAGGAATTACTTCCTAATCAATGGTTAGGAAATTCAGCCGCGACATTGTTTAATGACTATCATGATTTGCTTCAGCCTCGTGCGACTCAGTTTTTTGAAAGTGTGTTTGAATAGAACTGTCGTTTAGCGGTGCTCGATTATCGTTTCGGGAACCAAGAATATAGTTTAATAAATCTCGTCTCGTAATTAGATAATAAAATGAAAAAATAGATAATAAAACTTCGATTTTAGATAATAAATATTAAAATCAGATAATAAACTACCGATTCTGGATAATAAAAACAAAATTTAGATAATAACCATAAAGCCCAACCACTCAAGGTTGGGCTTTTACCTTACTTAATTCTTTCAAATACTTCTGGGTCTTGAAACTCACGACCCTTATTGGCATAAGTATTAATCGTCTCTTCAATCATTTCTAGATCCTGATCGGTTAGATCACGCACAACTTTACCTGGTGAACCGAGCACGAGTGATCGTGGTGGAATAACCTTGCCAGATGGAACCAAACTGTTCGCACCGATAATAGAATACTCACCTATCTCAGCTCCATCTAAAACAGTTGCTCCCATACCTACAAGTACACCTTTTTTAAGTGTACAGCCATGCACAATGGCGTGTGACCAATGGAAACCTCATCCTCCATGGTTAATGGAAACTGTTCGTATAAATGGCACATCGAGTTCTCCTGAATATTACAACGCTTGCCAATTCGAATGGGGCCCTCATCACCGCGGATGGTAACGTTGAACCACACACTGGAACCTTCGCCTATTTCAACATCTCCAATAATCTTAGCATCATCTGCGATAAACACTGAGTTGTGAATTCGTGGGGACTGGTCTTTGTAACGATAAATCATTTTACCCCTCCCGTTTAGTTTCTATTTTTAATATAACATAAATTAAATAATGCGTTTTAAAAGCATAATATCTGTAACCTTTAAACCCATCAATCGACTAAACTACTGGAGGGATTCCAATGAAACGATTATGGCTTATAATCGCAACCACCTTCTTGATGGCCTGCCACCAGTACCCTGGTGAGGGTTATGAAGGTGCCTTAACCGTAAATCAAGTCCTTGAGTTAAACCCCGATGCTAAATATTTTGAATTTAATAACCGAGTATACACAAAGGTGAACTGGGCTAAGGATCTTCAGTTAACTAAATGTGAACAAATTGGAGAAATCGAAAAGGGTATGTCAAATCATTTACCAATTGGTACTAAAATTTTCGCCCCCAAAGAGAGGCGTGATCTTTTAATAGTAGAACAAAATGGAGTGCAACATTACTACCTGGTTGCTTATGGAGAGTAATTATATAGATATGAATCAACATTACATAAGAAGTCCCATTAAAACAATCCAATGTAACTGCACTAAAGAAAATTAGCCCTACCTTATTGCATATCTAAAATTTTATGTTATAGTTTCCTAAAGGAAACATTCGGTCTCAAATGAAACTTTTATGTAAATATAAGCACGCTTTTTAAATAATAGGCATATCATTAAATTAGATTTTGCAGTTACTTTTTTTTAGTCAAAAAGTTTCCTAAAGGAAACATATTGTCCACCATGAAAGTGTAATTAGAACAGGAGGAACCAACTATGACAGAGAACTTATTACTTGCTTTTGGGCTAACATTGATGGCGGGGCTTGCAACAGGTATCGGCAGCCTGCTTGCATTCTTAACCACCACCACAAACACGAAGTTTTTATCATTCACACTTGGATTTTCTGCCGGGGTGATGATTTACGTATCGATGATTGAAATATTTTTTAAGGCTCAAGAATCACTAGTAGCTGCGATGGGAGAAGTCCAGGGTAACTGGCTAACAGTTGCAGGATTTTTCGGAGGAATCTTACTGATTGCTCTAATTGACCATTCTATCCCGAAACAAGGAAATCCACATGAATTGAAGAAAGTTGAAGATATGAATAAAGAACCAAAAGACCCTGCCTTACTTAAAATGGGGACTTTCACAGCTATTGCGATTGCAATTCACAACTTTCCTGAGGGGATTGCGACATTCACTTCTGCTTTGCAAGACCCTGCGCTAGGACTTGCGATTGCTGTAGCAATTGCGATTCATAATATTCCCGAGGGAATCGCTGTCTCCGTTCCCGTTTATTACGCAACTGGCAGTCGTAAAAAAGCCTTTAAATTATCGTTTTTATCTGGCTTATCAGAACCAATCGGAGCATTAGTTGCGTTTTTAATTTTGATGCCGTATTTAAATGACATTATGTTCGGGATTATTTTTGCTGGAGTCGCAGGGATTATGGTGTTTATTTCTCTTGATGAACTACTTCCAGCCGCTAAAAAGTATGACGAAACTCATGTATCAATTTACGGAGTCATTAGTGGAATGGCTATTATGGCCTTAAGTATTTTATTATTTATTTAAAAACTTGTCCGTTTAATCTAAAATAAAGATAAAGAGATCGTTAAAGGAGGAAGCTGTTTGGCTACAACACCCAACATGGAGGATTACTTAGAGATTATCTATTTGATGTTTGAAGAAAAAGGCTACGCACGCGCAACCGATATAGCAGAACACCTAGATGTCCTACCTTCCTCTGTGACTAAAATGATGAAACGATTGGATCGTCAAGGTCTTGGCGTTTATGAAAAATATCGCGGATTTGTCTTAACGTCAAAAGGCAAAAAAATAGCTAAAGACATCGTGGATAAACACCAGACTCTTGAAGATTTTTTCCGTGTGTTTGAAATAGATTCTGAAAATATTTACGAAGAAGTAGAAGGGATTGAGCATCATATCGGAAAAGAAACGACCTTCTGCATTTCATCGCTCATTCGCTTTTTCGAGGATCACCCAGAGATTAAAAAACAATATTTCAAATATCGCGAGGATTTAGATGATTGATTGGACTATCACCATGGATGCCAACAACTCATGGTGAGCTTTATAAAAAACACGAAGGTGAATTTGTCGACCTAGGACCAGCTTATGAAGGTGCAAAAATTGGTTTAGCCGTTCCAGCTTATATGGATGTCAAGTCTCTTAAAGACTTTGAACCTGCGGAATAATTAAGTAGTTTCTATATTAAAAACTCCTCTTTTTACGAAACGGAAAGAGGAGTTTTTATATTTATCGATTTTTAGAAGGCGCACCTGGTGGATGGTAAAAAGGCGGAACCTTTAACCAGCCACGTTTTCGCATTAAACTTTTTGCCTTCATACCTAACGATAATTTATCAATATGAAACTTTAAAAACATAAGGCCAACATCCGTCCTCACACTTTGACTTGCAGAGCCACTACATAAATTACTCGCATATACAAAATTAATACTGAGGGTATTCATAATTTCATTCTCCGTCATTCTAGCACCCTCTGGCACAGCTTCTGGTTCTGATTTCGGTTTATGTTCAGGAGCTGCAGGAAGTGTAACTCCCTCATCAATCATAAAGCTTCGCAGTTCTTTTTTATGAGAGTTAGCTACTTTCAAAGCTTCATTCACAAAGTCAACAACTTCTTTATTTTTTGTCATGTTTAAACTAATTTCTTCATAAACAATAATACTTTCAACGAACGCAAGGTAAGTCCAGCATGCCATTGCTTCGCCTACATGTATATCTTCTTTTTCACCATCTGTTAAACTCTTTAACGTGTGTAAGGAGGCTTCAATCCATTTCGGAAAATTATTTCCCACCTACGTTCACCTCTACTCAAATTTAGTTAAAATTATTTTTTACTAAATGAGTAGAAATATTCTTCCTTAAGTAAAACGTGTGACAAGCGCTACTAAAATCAATAAAATTAAGCCGATATAGATCAGGGTTTTCATACGATCCACTCTGAACTTCTCCTTTTTTTATTAGCATGCGCTACGTCACTCTAGATTATGTTACTGAGTAAAGTTTTCTGGCATAACTACTGCCACAACTGATCCTGAAGCGACTTTTTCTTCCCCAGCAAAAACATCAATATCCGTTTTAAATTTATGTTCCCGAACTTCTTCAACTTTTCCCACAGCTTTTAAGACCTTTCCTTGAGGTGTTGGTTTTGTGAATTTAATTTCTAAAGAAGCTGTCACAAACCTTGGAGCATCCACTCCGTCACCTGGTTCATTCCCCTTTTTGCGATGAAGTGCTAATGAAGCTGAACCTGTCCCGTGGCAGTCCATGAGAGATGCAAGAAACCCTCCATAGACAAACCCAGGAATAGCCGTGTATTTCTTATCAGGCTCATAATATGTAACGGTCTGATCTCCTTCCCAGCCAGTTCTAAATTGATGCCCTTCTTCATTTAGCCGTCCACACCCGTAGCAATGAGCAAAACTGTTCGGGTAATCATCTTGAATCGCATGTTTAATATGTGTCACCTGAATCCACCTCTGTTTTTTAAATTTTTCTATAATTTTAGATTATCATACATCGTATAGCTGTGCATGAGGTCTTGAGATTAGGTCAAAATACAATTAAGACAGCTTAAGGAGCCTTATTTATGGATGAAACTTTAAAAGAAACATTGATTGTACTTGGAAGAATTATAACGATCTTGCCACTTTTATTATTGGTCACGATTTTTATGGGGAAAAGAGCAATAGGTGAGCTCCCTATATTTGATTTTTTAATTGTCATTTCACTCGGCTCTTTAGTAGGTGCGGATATAGCTGACCCATCCATTGAACATTTATACACAGTCGTTGCACTAATCGCAATTGCTATGTTGCAAAGGTTAGTAGCTAAACTCAAAATAATGAACCGAAAAATTGGCCGCTACCTAACTTTTGAACCTACCGTAGTAGTCCAAGACGGCAAGCTGTTAAATCAAAATCTAAAACGCATTCGCTACTCAATTGATAACATCCTTCAGCTGCTAAGAGAAAAAAACGTGTTTGACCTAAATGATGTCCAAACAGCCATCATCGAATCTGATGGAAGTTTAAGTGTGTTATTAAAACCATCAAAAAGGCCCATTACAATTGAAGATATGCAGCTTGATGGAGGCCAGCCTAGCATATCATTACCTGTCGTTATGGAAGGGGAAATTTACACAAGTATTTTAAAATCATTTAGTTTGAATGAAACGTGGTTAAAAGAAGAACTGGCTAAGCGTGGTATTTTAGATGTACAGGAAGTTTTTTATGCCGCTATTAACTATGATTTAGAACTTCACATTTCTCTTAAAAACGAGAAAGGATTATATGTTCCAAGGTTTTATCATTAGACCCTAAAGATTTTATGATTTTAGCTACAACTTCAATAAAAATAAAATTTATGGGACATCAGAAACCTTTTATGAGACATTTGTAAACGAAATGCGGAATCGATTTTTGTCGAAAAGGGGCATTAGACTTAATTTATAAGACATTAAAGCCGATTTATAGGACATTTCGGCAAATATATGAGACATTGCATTAGAAAAAGCTTTTGCACCCAACATAGGCGCAAAAGCTCACAGAAATTAATATGCCTTTTTCGGCGCCCACTGACTTTCCTCTTCTGGTAGTAAATCTATGAATGACCACATACCACAGAATGAATCTCCTGGGCCGAATGGAGCTGATGAGTATTGATAAATCTGACCATCTTCGTCTTTTTTCAGAATGGATACGCCAGGCTGAGGTGCACCATCTGAAGTTTCAAAACCTAATGCTTGTTTGAATTTAGATTGTGCAGTAGAAACTAGTTTAAATCGCCACTTACGCTGATCCGCAAATTCAGCCATGACATCAGGTTCGTCGGATGAAGCCAAAACAACCGGCGCCACGCTTTCTAAATGGTGAAGGATTCCATTGATTTCATCCGCCCAAAGCATACAATAATTACAAGACTTACCCATATTCTGAATAACATATAACGTGTCAGCATCACCAAATAGCTTATCGACCGTCACTTTGTTACCTTCCCTGTCCAGTAACTCATAATTATCAATGACCACTTTTCCCTCTTGCTTCATCAGCTCAAATAATTCCTTCTTTTTAGCAGCCAACTCTTCGTGAAGACTATTAATCCTCTGTTCTAAAGTACCCGCATCAGACATTCCCATACCTCCTAAAATATTTGTTATGTTTTAATTCTACAAAGATATGGAAAAACCTCTTATTGCTATGTGCAATAAGAGGTCTTTTTTAACAGAATGAATCTTTTGGTTTTGGTACGGATAATCCGAATAGTGGTCTTAGATATAATGCGATAAAAGTACCGGCTAAAGCCATGATTCCCCATACATAACCGTGTAAACTAAATGAAGCAATACCGCCGAAGTAAGCACCAATATTACAACCAAAGGCTAAGCGTGCGCCGTAACCCATTAGTAGACCACCAATGATTGCTGCCGTCACATTTCCTTTAGTAAGGTTAGAAAACTTAAATAAACCTCCTGCAGCTGACGCTAAGAAAGCACCTAAAATAACACCAAAGTTTAACACAGTTGTTGAATCCGCAAATATAGATGCTTCTAATGCCTGAGCATTAGCACCTTGCCAGTAGCTCCAGCTAGCGACGTCAACCCCAAAGAAGCTTGCTGCTTTAGATCCCCATAAGGCAAATGCCGACGTAATGCCCCATGGATTGCCTCGCGTCATAAGTGTTAACGCGTTTAACACAGCAAGCGCGATCGCAGCTGCAAATAGAGGCCAAGAACCACGGAAAATACGTTTCCAACCTGATGTTGTTGGTAGTGGCGCCATTTTCGGAGCCTTTTTCTTACGTTCTACGACAAGCGTAATCCAGGCAATTAATCCAAATAACGCAATCGACACAGCCCAGGCACCTCCGTACCCTAGACCAGTTGATGTCGCAATTGAGAAAGCTTCCATCGAAGGCAGCTCCTCTGTCCAAAATGGTAAATGCGCAGCTCCTACCGTTGCACCTACGATGAAAAATAGTAACGTGATGAGCATCACCGTACGCCCGCCACCAACAGCGTATAGCGTACCAGATGCACAACCGCCACCTAGCTGCATGCCGATTCCGAACATGAACGCACCAACTAATACGCTAATCCCTACAGGTGCGACATAGCCGGCTGCACCTGTTCCAAAGAACGAAAGGCCAAATGCCAAGATTGGAGCAAACAACGTTACGGCCACTCCAAGCATCAACATATGTGCCCGAAGTGCCTGACCGTTTCCAACCGATGCAAGGCGGCGAAAGGCTGACGTAAAACCAAATCTAGCATGGAATAGCGTGTAGCCTAGTAATAAACCAAGTATTAATAGTACGGGCTGCATGGATGATTGGGTCATCATCAAATACACCATAAGTATAGCTGTAACAGCTAACCCACCTATGATTAATTTAGTTTGCGGTTTATTTAAACCTGTGTCTTTAGCTTTCACAGGATCTTTAACTTCGTTGACAGGCTGTACTCTTGTTGTTGTCGCCATATTAATTCTCCTTTTTCTGATAAATTTTGTCGGAATTAATGACATACATTATCATATTAAGGATTGAACGCTTTGTCAAAGGAAAAACTTACAAACTATCAAAATGACTTTCTCTAGTACTCATTAACCATATTATTTCGATTAACGAACTATCATACTATAGTAATACTCCCTCTTAACAGCTTAGTATAATCACTTTTCCCAGTTGTGATTGCTTTATTTCTAACACTAAAGTGCTATTATTTTAATTTTCTAAATATAATAATAAATCATCATGACAACCTAATTCTTCCAATCTATAATATCTATTAACTATAGATTGGGAGGGGTTATTTTATGAAAATGCGTAAAGCAACATCCGTTGTCTTAGCATCAACGTTAATTTTGGGTGGTTTTCAAACAAGCCACGCACTCATCCAAGGAGATGTACAAGCTCCGAATGTTATGGCACAACAACAAACGAAAGACTTTAAGGATCATGTTCCTATCTTTGTTAAGGAAATGCAGAAAGAACGCTTTTCAAAGAGTAGCGTTAAAAATGCCAAAGCCTATTTAAACAAGCATAAAGATAAACTTAATATAGAGAGCGCTCAGCAGGAGCTCCAGGCTAAAAACGTTGAAAAAGACGAACTAGGCATGACGCATATCCGATTTAATCAGGAGAAAAATGGAATACCAATTGAAGGCACCGAAGTCATCGTTCACTTTAACAAACAAAACGAAGTTGTCGCTGCGAATGGTCATGTCAGCCAAGATACGGACGTTAATCAATTAAATACGAACCCAAAACTATCTGAAGGAAAAGCTATTGATATTGCGAAAACAAGTGTCGAAGCACCAGACCAATTAAAATATGAACCAAGATCTGAACTAGTCATTTATCCATTTGAAGGGGAGCAATATCTAGCTCATAAAGTAAACGTGACGTTCTTATCGGACGAGCCAGGTAACTGGTTTGTGTATGTCGATGCACATACAGGAGAAGTCATCGATCAATTTAATGCATTACACCCACTAGAAGAATATAAAATGGAAGATCACACAGGAGTTGGAACAGGTGTTCACGGTGAACTTCGAGGAGATTTACACATGTCTCGAGTTAAAGCAGATGGAGACAGCACTCATTTCATGCTTGCCGACCACTCCCATGAGGGCCTAGAAGGCATTCTAACATATGATTATAAAACAGGTGAGCTCGTCACCAATAACAGTGCAGCTTTCAACAGTGAGGAAGATGCACCAGGAGTTGATGCGCATTATAACTCCGAACAAGTATATGATTACTATAAAGAAGAACACGACCGAAACTCTTTAGATGATGAAGGAATGGCCATCGTCTCTTACGTTAACTTTGGAAACAACTACAACAATGCCTTTTGGAACGGGCGTAACATGACTTACGGTAATGGAGATGGTGACTTTATGGTTCCGCTATCTGCTGGACTTGATGTCGCCGCACACGAGATGACTCATGGCGTTATTTCGAATACGGCTAACCTGGTTTATAGAGGTCAATCAGGTGCGTTAAACGAGTCGTTCGCAGATATTTTCGGAGCTATTATTGATGATGAAAACTGGGAGTTAGGTGAAGATATTATGGGACCTGGTGCTGTTGAAGACGGACGAACTGCACTTCGTAGCCTAAGTGACCCAAGTAAATTCCCAGTTAACGAGGCCTATGTGCCATATGGAAATGGTGACGGTATGTATCCATCACATATGGATGAATTTTATGATTTACCTTGGTACCTTGATAATGGAGGCGTACACATTAACTCATCCATTATTAACCATGCCGCGTATTTAACCGCACAGGAAATCGGACGAGAAGCGTTAGGTAACATTTATTATCGTGCTCTTGTTCATTACCTAACACCAAACTCTAACTTCCAAGAGGCTCGCCAAGTCATTGTTCAGTCGGCAATTGACTTATACGGTGAAGGAAGCGAAGAAGCCCAAGCGACAGCAAGTGGCTTTGATCAAGTTGGGATTAATGAAGAATAAATAAAATGAAGCCTTCGCAGGTGTGCGGAGGCTTTATTCATAATGATACTGCCAATTAAACTATTTGTTACAACCATTAATTCTTATTATCTGAATCAATATCTCTATACCTTTTTTTATATTGATAATAATGAACTGTCTCTTCAGTTTCAAAAGAATATTGACTCCAAGAATTATTCAATTCTTGAGTTTCATCTGTAATAACCAACTTAATTTCTTCTGGTTCTAATTTCATAATATGAGACTCTATAACCTCTAGTTCCTCTTCTTGCCTATTAAAAACTCTAAAACTTAATTGCACTTCTTTTGATTGATCGAAATTATTTTTAACATAAAATACATTTGCATAGCTATCACAAGTATACCTTGGTCGAGTGCTTTCTGCTCGCAAACAATTGCTTTCTGAAGAAGCTAAAATAACAGCAATATCCTCATCTTTCTCATTCAACTTTTCATAGGCAAAATTGAGATCTCTAACGTATTTCATTTTCTCTCCAGCAGGTAGAAACCAAATTATAATGGTCAGCATGACTAACATGAATACCCCTATGAATTTCCACATTAGGGTAGGATTATGGTAGTGTGTTCTTCCTACTTTTAAAGTAGTTATGATATTGGCTAAGGAGAAAACTCCTCCAATAATTAAAACCGTTATTAAAGCTATACTTGCAGAATGAAGGTTGATGAAGATTGGGATGTTATATCTAATGTTTAAATATATTGCATGGATTAAAACTAATAATGCAAGAGTTAAAAAGAGCTTTAATGGCCCTTTCCACTTAACTTTGGCTATTTTACCTCTTTTATAGTCTACAACCGAGAATAATAACCAAATTAGTGGTACGGTTGTAATTAAAATAACAAGTAAAACCATTAACATATTTATTTACCCCTAAACTCAAACTAAACATTTGAATTATATTCTTTATTCTTAATTGATTCTAGATGCCTTTTTCTCATAGTAGGTACTCCTGTCGCTAATACAACAGCTGTAATTAAAGAAGCATTTGAAGCTGTACCATTAATTAATTCAACAAGCGTAACAGGTATATAGATACCGTATGTGAAAATCATTAAAAACAGATAAAGTCGTCTAATACTTTTTTCGGATTTAAACATATTTACACCTCAATTAGATTTTTTAAAACTTATATATTCTCCTACTAACTAAATTTCTTCTTCTTCAAACTCAATATCATATTCTTCTTCAAACTCTACAATCTTGTTTTCTACTTCTTGAGTTAATTCATCAAACTCTACCATTAATTTATCGATTTCTTTTGAAGCTTCGTTAGCTTCTTCCTCAGTCATTTCACCATTAGCCAACTGACCTAATATATCCACTTCAAGTTTCATAGCTTCATGCCAAGCAGTTATTTGTTTCTTTCGTAAATCATGATACTCTTTTACACTTTCTGATTCCGGGTCCTTAGATTCAAGGTTAGTTAGCATTTTCCCAACAAGGTCGGGTAACTCTTTCTGAATCTCATAACTCTCTTCTACAGTTGCAGCTGTTTCTGTTTGTTGTAGGACTTCTTCAATTTCATTCAGTACTTCATCGTTAAACTCAGTTAAATCATTATGGTAACTAATAATCTCTTCCTGCTCCTCAGAACCGCTACATGCAGCTAATACTAATGATAATAACAGAACTAACACTGAACCCTTCATTAAATTCTTCATTCAAATTCGTCTCCTATTCTTCTAAATTAATTGTTTTTGGATTTCCCCATATATCCTCTAAAAAATCAATTTTAGGTCCTGAGGAGTTTTGATACACATTATCTTGAAAATTCTCAATAATATTGCTATATGTTGTGGCCGTAAACTCTTTAGAAGCCTTTACATGAAATCTATTATTCTTAATTTCCAGTTGAGCATCTTCTAATAGTCCATCGTTCTTTTGAATAGTACGTTTAATACTTCTAATGACTTTTTGTTTATCCACTCTACTTTCCAAGAATCCCTCAAGTTCAACTCGATAGTCTGAGCTATTTAATTCTTCATTTAAGACCTGATCAAATGCTTCTATTTCTATCTCTCTTAAAGACCATCCAACATATCCACCTGAGGTTTCTAGATGTTCTTTACGGTTAGAGACTTTTTCTTCAAAGTCTTCGAAAAAAGCATGTAAAGCTCCTTCTAATGTTTCCTCTTCATACTCGTCGATAGCGTTTCTTACCTCTTCGTAAAAAACACTAGTCGCGACCATACTCGCTTGTTGTGCAATGGAAGCAGATTTTTCCTTCGTCGCAAACACACTTCCTAAATTTAGAACAAAGACGAACAACACCATATTTATTATAAGAAGGCCTAATACAAATATCGCAATGTTTCCACGTTCATTATTCAATATCTTCTTCATCACTCAATCACCCTACTATGAGCTTCAGCTGTAAAATTAATCGTAGGCGTTTGTGTTCCAAAAATTTGTTCCGGTAAGAAAATCAAACGAATACTTGCATTAACCGTCGTCGAGAACTCTCTACTTGTAGTGTCAGTTCTACTAATTATTCCTCCTAGATAATTAGTAGAGTCTAGGATTGATTCAGCTGCGATTTTCGCTTCACTGTTATTTTCTGTAACAGAATACACCTTTGCATACTCATTTGCTGCTGATTGCGCTACAATCACACCATGAACACTCACGATGAACTGAATCATGATTGCTAGTAGGATAAAAGCTAATGGAACAATCCCTAAAAATTCAATTGTCGCCGAACCTTCTTCAGATTTAATTTTATTCATTAGCTATTATCCTCCTTAATTGGTTATAGATTTCAAGTGTCTTCATTTCTGCTAATTAAAATATTGTAATAGGCCTGTAGGGTACCTTAATTCTTTTATTGTTTCTATATTCGATTTCCTTTGCCTTTCAATGTGTTCTTCAATATAAGCTGCTATATATTCATCTCTGTTACTTATGTTTGTTGTATCTATTTGAGTAACTTCATTTAATTCACTTATCATTTTTTCCTTATCTTTAGTAAATTCAGAGACATATCGTCTAACCTCATCTGTAAACAATTCTGGCTTATCTTTAATTACTTGTTCTAGGTCTTTAAAATAGTCTACAGAATCAATGGATAAGTTGATTTGTTGATTCTGTATATAATCTAACTCTGCATTCATCTCTAACACTGCATCTACATCTTCCGCTTCATAGATATTATTAGGTTCTTTTGATTGGATAAAGTCATTAAATCGCTTCATTAAGTTAGACAATTGATCTTGCAAATTGAGCATTTCTTTCAACATATTAATTAAAGCATTAATAATACCCTGCTCTTTTTCTGTTAGGTTTCCTTCTAGTAATGTTTCCAAGTGTGTTCTCGTTTTTTGAAACCCTATCATATTTATATTTTTTCTGTACGTGCCATGCCTTTTGGTAGAAGAAATTCTCGAGACTAAAAGCACATAAGATTCAAAAGCCTTTAAGTACTCATCTTTATCTATGTGTTGATCATCCACCGAAAAAAACACTCCGCCCGTATCTTTCCCAAATCTACTATAAAAGGCCATATGATATAAGTTTCCATTATAAGATAATTTTTTATCATCGACCCATGAAGTTTCAAAAAGCTTTTTATGCTGTTTTACTATTTTTTTTACTGCTGGTTGCGAATACAAAAGATCACCCTTTCTCAATTTATAAAACTAAGCCCTTAATAACAATCAAAATTCCTAGCCTTACATTTTAATTTACTTAAATACCTTTGTTGCATCTCTTTATAGCTATCTTTAAATGCTCGGATATGCTCTTCTCTCATGAAGTCTTCTTGATCATCAAAGTAAGTAATCTTACGTATTTCTCGCTCAAGTCTATCTTTGCTTTTTGAAAACTCCTTAATATACCTTCTAACTTCAGCAGTAACATAACCTCTTAATAGGTTATTAGAATGTAACTCATCATAAATTATTGTAAATTCATCACAAGTATTAAGTTCATTGTTTAGCTGTTGGAATTGTATATAATCTAACTCTGCCAAAATAGTTTGTATGTGATCAACATCTTCTGGGAAAAACCGATTCCCATCTACTTCACGTTTTTTCTTCATAAATGATTCATACTCTTCTACAAGTTCAATACACTCTGTCTGTAAATTCAAAGTACTAGTAATTGTATTTAAACACTTATCAAAAACTGGTTTATTAATCGTGCCGGTATCCCTAGCAATGTCTTTCAAGAAAGATTTTGTCTTTTCGTAAGCGATCATATTTATATTTTTTCTTTCTGTGCCATTTCTTTTAATACTTGAAGCGTTAGTTAGAAAATAAACTAGTAGCTCAAAGGCTCTATGGTATTCCTCTTTAAAAGCGTTATCAGGTGATGTTAGTATCATTTCTGTGTCTTTTTTGAATCTTCTATAAAAAACAAAGTAAAAATCTTTCCCATTCAATTGAAGAAAGTTAGGGTTAATCGTGTACTTTTCAAAAACTTTTTTATACTTTTCTGCTTCTTTAATTATCTTTTGAGGAAACATCTTTTCACTCCTACAAGTTGTGAGTGATTAGTCAAGGTTTCTTATGTCTTCCTTCAAGCCTTGAAGATAAGTTCGTTGCATTTCATTATATCTTTCTTTGACTTTATCTATATGTTCTTCCTTTGTTAACTTATCTTGTTCTTTAAAATAAGTAATTTTTTGAATTTCTTGATGCAGTACCTCTTTATCCTTTGAAAATTCTTTTATATACCCTTTAACTTCTGGTGTTACATATTCTTGCACTCTACTATTAGTGTTTAAATCTTCATTGATATAGGAGAAATCATCAAAACCTTTTATAGAATTACCCAATTGTTTATACTGTATATAATCTAATTGAGCTAAAATAGATTGTACAAAATCTACATCATCAGGAAAGAATCTATTATTATCCTCACCACGCTTTTTATTAATGAATGAATCATATTGATCCACTAAATTAATTACTTCCTTTTGTAAATTCAAATTTATTGTTAAGATATTGTAGGTATTCTCATAATACGGTTTTATATCTTCGTTCAAAACATTTCTGTCTAATACTTCCTTTAGAAAAGCCTTTGTTTTTTCAAATCCTACCATATTAATTTTTTTTCCTTGAGTTGCCGTTATCAACTATACTAGCACCATTATTTAAGAGGAATACTAAGTATTCGAGTGCTCTATTATAATCTGCTTGATCGGCTTCATTTGTTGTCGCAGATACAATTAATTCGCTTTTTTTGCTATAAAAACGAGTAAAAAATACTAAATAAAAATCGGTACTATTTAAGTGAAGATAAAAAGGGTGAACCCAGTATTTTTCAAATAGCTTTTTATGTTTTTTTGCTTCTTGTAATACCTTTAACGGAAACATTATACTTCTCCTATCACTCCATTAACTACAGCATTTATAACCAGCTAATACTTAATTGTTTTGTTTTTACATGACCTCTAATAACCCTTTTGGATACCTTAAGTCTTTTAGTAAGCCTTTATTTAGTTCTCTTTGTCGATCAACATGCTCTATTATATAAGCATTAATATAATCTTCTTTACCATTAATATTTGATGTGTCTATTTGTGTAACCTCTTTTAGGTTTTTTATCATTTTTTCCTTATCCTTAGTAAACTCAGAAACATATCGTCTAACTGCAGTTGTAAACATGCTTGGTTTATTCTTAATAACCTCTTCAAGTTGTTTAAAGTAGTCAACCGAATCGATAGATAAATTACCTTGTTGATTTTGTATATAATCTAGCTCCGCATTCATCTTTAATAAAACATCTACGTCTTCGGGGTGATAAATGTTATTGGGTTCTTTTGACTTAAGGAAACTATTAAATCGATTCATTAAATCTGATAGCTGGTCTTGCAAATTAATCATTTCCCTTAACATATTAATCAATATGTCCATAAGTTTCTTTTCATCTTCAATAAGACTTTCACGTTTTAATAATGCTTTTAAGTGAGCTTCTGTATTTTCAAAACCAATCATACTTGCTTTGTTTTTATAATTTCCGTGTTCCTTGGTAGAGTTTGTTCTAGTTATTAGAAGCACGAATAACTCAAATGCTTCTAAGTACTCTTCCTTAGTAATATTTTCATCGTTTGGTGTGAAAATGATTCCACCGTTGACAGTGTTATACTTCTTATAAAACACTTTATGGTAAATGTTACCTTTATAAGAAAGCTTTTTATCGTCAAGCCAATATGTCTCAAAGAGTTTTTTAAACTGTTTAGCTTTTTGTTCTACTATTAAAAGAGAATCATCATACATAGGAAATCATCCGCGCCATTTAAGAAAACCAACCTTTCACTTTACTGATGGCATTACTAGCCTTATCTTTAGCACCATTCCACATAGATTTTGCAGTTTCTTTAACGCTACCTTTCCAACGTCTCGCTATAGCTCCAGTTGCCTTTGATCCAAGCCACACTACGGCTCCAGTTGCTACCATTCCAGCACCTACTAACTGCCCTCCAGGAACTGCAGAGGCTATAACACCAGCATTCATCAAGGTACTACCTACACCTTCACCAACTTTAGCACCTGCAGCTGTGAGTTCAGATCCAGTAGCACCTGAACCACTTAAGTCGTTAAAATTGGCAATACTCCCTGCAGTATCCAATATTGAAAATCCTGTCCCCACTGCAGCCCCTGCAATATTCAATTTAGTTAGAGCACCAAAAGTAGGTGAGGAGGCGGTAATACTTGCAGCCGATCTCAGATCACCGATTCCACTAGTGGTTTGTGTAACATTTTGAATATCTCTAAATTTCTTTATTCCCTCTACACCTAATGCTACTTTTTCTCCAGTTTCATAAGCATCAAAGAATGCATGACCATCATACTTAAGTTTTAATCCGTTTATTAAAAGATTGGTACGAAATCCTGTAACTGAACTTAGGCCAAACTTCGAAGTTCCGCCAGCTTCTACTATGGCTTGATGTTTTAGAAAATCACCAGCAAGCTCGACTTGACCTAAGACCACATCTTTAGCTACATACTTTCCAACTTTATAACCATCACTCTGTAAAAAATCATTTAAGTTCCACGAGTCACCAGTTGTTAATTTACCTGTAGTTTCAATACCACTGAATGGAGCACCCGTTATTCCATTTAACACCCACGGATTACCTTGAGTCCCAGTTCCGTTAAACCCACTCTGTAACCATGGATTTCCGGTTGTTACAGAGCCATTAAATCCATTCTGCAACCATGGGCTTCCCGTTGTTCCGGAGCCATTAAAGCCATTCTGAGACCATGGATTAGCTAAGTATCCGTTTGCTGTCCAACCTTGTAAATGCCATGGCAGGGTTTGCCACTGGTTACCAGGATTGAAACTCTGCATGGGATTACTATTCCAGCCTTCACCTTGTGTTCCTTCACCATTCCAAGTTTCGCCTTCTGTCCCGTTGCCTTCCCATGGATCACCTTCCCACTGTAAGTTCGACCCATCCCAAGTCTTACCTTCCCATGGATCGCCTTCCCATGTATCTCCTGTCCACGGGTTACCAGACCAAGAGTCTACCGCAAAAGCAACAGGAGTAAATAATGGGTAAAACGCAATAATCGCAACGATTAAAGAAACAAAAACTCTCTTTAATTGTCTAAACACATCTACACCCCTATCTCACTTTTTTCACCGCTAACGTCAAAGGTCTCCAGTTGCTCACGCCATTTAATGATTAGCGATGTCATCCACATAATTAAAAATGGAAAAAACAATAGATTGATTGTCATCTGGGTGATCATCTGTGCTGCAAATGATGATGTTATATTAAATAATTGGTAAGTAACAAAAATACCAAATAATAACTCAACCATCCCTAAGAGAAACAGCATTAAGGATATTTTAAGAAAGCGCTTTTTACCAATACGAAAACCTTCCTTAAATGATTTCCAAGTAGACTTCTCATCAAAAATGCTTAAATAAGGCACCGGGAAGACTAATGCTAGTAAGATTAATCCCGGAAGTAAAAATAACATAAAGCCAATGGTCGTCAGAAATGCGGTGATGCAGGCAAATATGAAAACCGTGAACCCGTTCGCTAAAAAAATGAAGATTGAATTTCTTAAACTGTGGTCTTTACCCATATGTTCGTTGTAAACAAATCGTATATATGGAGTTTGCGCATATAAAAATAACAACAACGTCAAAAAACCATTATAGATATCTGCAACTGAATAAATTGAAAAGCTTGGTGTTATAGCATATATGTAGTTCGTTGCAAACGAGTGTATGAGAAGTAAAGGCAATGTTGTAGTGAGCATGAGTACTAATATTTGTTCAAACTTACCAGTATATAATTCCCATGTATTTTTTAAAGGGTGATCCATTTTAACCTCTCCAACTTTTCGCTAGACTTTTAGCTTAATAGACTTCCTACTGTTTGCTTTCTTCCATCAGTTCATCTAGACGATTTATCGTTTTTTCATATTCTTCTTCCATTAGGCTTTTAAGCTCTTCAAATTTATTATCATTAAACTCCGATAGTTTATTTGACCTATCATCTATAAGCTGTTTTAGCTCGTTCTCAGTTTCTTCATCAATTTGTTCAGTTTGAACCAAGAGTTGTATGGCGCGGTTATATAATCTACTTTCACGATTAACAAGGTCACGAAACTCTGAGGAAATATCATTTAGCTCATTGTTTTTATCGATTTTGTCCCAGTTAATGTCTGTTTTCTCTAATGCACTCCAAATATTATTACCCGCTTCACGAACGGCTTCATTTATATTTTTAAGGGCAGCATCGACTAAACCTTCACCGGATTTAACATTAGTGAATTCACCACCGCCCGCTTCAGCTACTGCCTTTAATTGTTGTTGGGCCTCATTCCCAACATCAAAGCCAATGATATTCACAGCTGTTGCAATTCCTGAATCATGTAAGTTCCTTGCGGCTTTGACAGGGTCTCCTCCACAGGTCTCTTCCCCATCACTTATGATATAGACTGTATTTTCCACATCATCATTAGAATTTTCTAATAAATCCTTTTCTGCAGCCTCTATGGATGCTGCTAAAGGAGTCCAACCAACAGGTTTAAACTTGGATAAAGCCTTATCAAATTTTTTACTGTCATAGTGATTTAATGGGTAAACAACTTCCGTACTAGAACATGACAGCTCTTGATCTGCATCTCTACTACTTCCCTTGTGTCCATATACTCTAAGCATTATTTGCGCGTCTTTAGGTAACTCGGAGACAAACTCTTTCAAAGCTTTTTTGGCAGATTGCATCTTAGTCTCACTACCAACATAAGCACCCATACTGCCACTTGCATCCATCAATAATGCTATATGTTTTCTTTTTTCTTCTGACTCTTCACTTTCTTCAGCGCTAGCCCCCTCAGGTGCTCCTTCAATCGAGAACGTCGGATCAAAGTTTTCATATTTATTTAATGGCGAACTGTAGTCGGCTGCTGTTAACTGTGTTAAGAAAGCGTATATCTCATCCGGTGTGGCTTCATCTGGGAGTTTTTCAACCTTCTGTTTTAACTCTGCTTCTTTAACCTCTTCCATTAAAAACAATTCTCCAGGTCCTTCTTTAATCATCCCTTCTGCATCAGTTGCTGCCACTGGTACATCAATAGATTCTCCTGCAACGTCTTCTTGATTTTCCTCATTTGAAGATGCATCATGCGATTCATTAGAACAACCAGTTATCAATATAAGTAAGATAATTGAAAAGCTTACCCAACTCTTAAACAAACTCATTGAACTCATCTCCCAAAGTTATGAACCATTTATATCTGGATACCTTAAACTTTTTACCATATTTGCGGATAACGTAATAAGTTTAAACTATCATTTACCCTTTGATTCAATCCCTCTCTATAATAAGTGTTCCATTTTTCATAAATAGTTTCATAAGTATCTACACTTGTTATGTTAATGTTCTTTGTAATTTTATTTATTGAATTATTCAATTCATCATAAATAACATCAGTAATCATACTTTTTAAAATTTTATTATCAAAACTTATTTCAGCTTCATCGAACACTTCTCGATGCTTATAAACAAAATCGAAATCTTTACTATTTTTAAAACGAGTATGCAACTGTTTGTATTGTATTAAGTTAAACAAAGGCAGATATTTAATGAGTATTTCAAGATCATTATTACTGAAAAAACCTTTATTATTTATTTCTTCTAGCAAACTATTAGCTTCTTTCCATCTTTCTTCGAATTCTTCCTGTAGTTGAAACATGTCATTTAAAACTTCATATGCATTTTGGAAAATTTCCCTTTGATTTGGATCCAATATATCTAGACTAAGAACCTTATTTAAATAGTTTTTTACGGTCGAGTGTGAGTTTAGCTCAACCTGTGTTCTTTCACTTAAATTTTTGATGTTGTTAACAGTCACTGCAAACATCATATGAGCAGTAAACACATTTTTAGCTTCATCTTTACTAGTATGTCCGTTTGGATTAATTAGCGCATAACCTTTAACATTTCCTATTAATATATTTTTGTATAAAACATAGTAAAATGTTTCTTCGCCATTACAGAATGCACACGGGTTAATTTTTATCTTCTCTAAACCTTTTTTATAATTCTTGCTTAATTTATTTACTCTGTTATACATATCCAATAGAAATCACCACAGTTATTCTAGTTTCACACGAATGTTTATATTTAAGAAAATAACCCTTTAACTTTACTAAAGGCTTTGGTAATTGAGCTCTTAGTAGAATCAACAACTTTTTTGCCAATACTTTTTGAGGTACTTAAGATATCACCTTTCCAATTGCGTGAAAATAATTGTACCCCTTTAGATATACCATAAATTCCCGTACCAATAGCAGCTATTCCAAGGCCTAACGCCTGGCCCCCAGGGATAGCCATCACTAAGGCTCCTGTACTAGCAATTGTTTCACCTACATTAGCACCTATCTCTGCTCCAGCAGTAGTTTTAACTGTGCTTTTTGCACCTTCACTTAATTGTAAAAATGCTTTTATACTCTCACCAGTTTTATAAGCAGACACAAAAGAATTCAACCCTGCTATACCAGCATTAAACTTAGATAGCGCCCCCATACTGGCCCAAGTCTTTTTAACGTTTTGAAAGTCCGCATTTTGTAATAAGTCCTTAGCAGATTGCTTCACTAATGAGCTGTATTTATTTAAACCTTTTCTATTTAATTCATCGGACATACTTACATCTGTACTATCTACA
This sequence comes from Piscibacillus salipiscarius, assembly GCF_042685285.1. Taxonomy (NCBI): domain Bacteria; kingdom Bacillati; phylum Bacillota; class Bacilli; order Caryophanales; family Bacillaceae; genus Piscibacillus; species Piscibacillus salipiscarius. The sequence goes on from NZ_JBHUMZ010000019.1 coordinate 153,010, forward strand.
GCTAGTGCTTTAATTTCTTTTACAGAATTAAAAGCTTCATAACTATTAGATGCAGTATCATAAATGTTGACAGCTGTATTATTATCATCTAATAATAACTTGGAGCCATTAAGGGCAATATTATTAGCAAACCTTCCTAAACTAAGTTTGCCATCAGATAATCCAAATGGGTTATCTGATAAATTTATACTGCTGTATATTAGACCGTTTAATATAAAGTCTGCTGATTTAAAAGCACTACCTTCATAGAAAGCTATCGAGTAACCAGCCCTGCTGTTCCAATGGTTTAATTCACTATCACTAATACTTAAACTAGAAAAACTTCTAGTCATTAATTGATTCCCATATGGGTTCCAGGGAGAACTAGGCGGCACACCAAACTCTGTTCCATTGATTTTCGTATCAGTTTCTTCGCCTTCCCACTGAAGATTAGATCCATCCCAAGGTTTACCTTCCCATGGATTTCCTTCCCATGTATTACCAGACCATGGACTAACAGCGTGGAGAGCCGGAATTAATAATGGAGATAACGTTATATACAATTGATAAAATAACACTCTTTTTGAACCACTTTTTCATCTAACCACCCCGTAAATTTAATTTTCGGGGTATTTAACGCTATCTTTATAAGTGTTTGATATCACTCTTCTGATGTTTGGGATTTATATTTTTGTTCAACCATTTTTTTAGCTTCCTGTAACGATTTTTCACTGATTTCTTCCATATCTTTTTCAAGTTGGTTTCCTGTTTCTTCGATTTTTTCCATAACTGTACTAATTCTGTTTTTAAGTTCCTTGCTTTGTTCATAAGTTATGAATTCAATTTCCTCTAATACATCAGCAAAGCTATGCAAATTATTATCTACGCCTAATGTAGTGAAATACCAATCGTTACTTATACCAAGGATGTCAAAGTAATTATCGGTTTCCTGAACTTCTATGTCATACATAGCATCATCTTTCCATTGATTCCATGACTCTAACACCTTCTCAGCTCTATCGAACTCTTTTTGTAGTTCTTCCTCATTACTTGCAGAAGCGAAGATTCCACCAGAAACTTCGGCCATCATCTCGAGTTGTTTTTGTGCTTCGGCATCCGTTTGGAAACCAATGATGTTGATAATAGGCTGAGCATTAGACTTAGATAGTTCTTTTGCTACAGCTATAGGGTCTCCATCACATGTTTCGATCCCATCACTTACTACATAAATTAAATTGGTATTCTTTTTAGCATCAAATTGACTTAGTGCTTCTTGCGATTGTTTTAGAGCGTCCGCTAAAGGGGTCCATCCCATTGGTTTGAATTGATTTAAAGATTTTTTGAATTTATCTTCATTGTAAATATTAAATCCATATACCTGTTCAATCGCATTACATGACATTTCTTTATCACTATCTGCTCCTGTCCCTTTGTGCCCATAAACTCTAAGAGACACGTTGGCTTCTTCAGGAACTTCGGACAAGAATTCTTTAATAGATTTCTTAGCTACATCCATCCTAGTTCCATTACCAGCTGGATTCGCCATTGATCCACTCGAATCTAATATAACTTCAACATTATAATTCTCTTTAAAATGAAACTTAGTATCTGGTAAGTCAGGGTTACCAAAGGAAGCAAACTCCCACTTTTTTATTACATCCTCAGGATTTGGATAATCCTGAGCCACTAACCAGTACATTTTTCTTAAAAACCTCTCATATTCTTCATCAGTTGGGTTTTTACTCATCGGGCCAACGTCTTGCATAGCTTCTTTTATCTCTTGATCTAGATCATAAATACTATCTGCGTTTGCAAATCTACCTGGTGATTGACTAGCCAGCCCTTCCACATTCGTTGGAATTGGGTCAAGTTCTTCTAGTGTTATTTCAGGCTCTTCATCTTGACTTTCTTTAACATCCTCTGTCTCATTACTCTCTTCTTGGTCTTGATCAGAAGTAGTTACAGTTTCATTCTCAATTTCAGGGTCAGAATCTTCAGGATGAGGCTTGGTGCTATCACTGTTACTACAACCTGAAATGAATAACACTATTAATAGAACATACAATGGTTTAAGTTTCATCATTACTACCTCTTTATTAAAAACTAATCATCCTGTGTGGTTTGTTTATTATATTTCTCTTCAACAATTTTTCTTGCTTCTTCTAAATTTTTATCTCTTAACTCTTCGAGATCTTTTTCAAGTTGATCAACTGTAGAATCTATCTCACTTATTACAGTATCTATTCTGCTTTTCATTTCAGAAAGTTGATCAATTGTGAAAAAACCTAAATCTTGGGATACATTTACTACCGCTTTCATTTGATTACTTGTCGACATCGTTGTAAATGACCACTCATTATGAAGCCCCATAATGTCGAAGCTACTATTGACTCTTTTTGCCTCTAGATCTTGCATAGCATCATCTTTCCAGTCTTTCCATGCGTCTAATACTTCTTCTGCACGCTCGAACTCCTCTTGTAGTTCTTCTTCATTGCTTGCTGAAGCAAAAATACCGCCAGAAACTTCGGCCATCTTTTCGAGTTGTTTTTGTGCTTCGGCATCCGTTTGGAAACCAATGATATTGATAATCGGCTGAGCATTAGACTTAGATAACTCTTTTGCTACGGCTACAGGGTCCCCATCACACGTTTCGATTCCATCACTCACAACATAAATTAAATTCGTATTCTTTTTTGAGTCAAATTGACTCAAGGCTTCTTGCGACTGTTTCAAGGCATCCGCTAAAGGAGTCCATCCCATTGGTTTGAATTGATTTAAGGATTTTTGGAATTTGTCTTCATGGTAAGTATTAAACCCATATACCTGTTCAATCGCATTACACGACATCTCCTTGTCACTGTCTGCTCCTGTTCCTTTGTGCCCATAAACTCTAAGAGATACGTTTGCTTCTTCAGGAACTTCGGATAAAAATTCTTTAATAGATTTCTTAGCTACATCCATCCTAGTTCCATTACCTGCTGGGTTAGCCATGGATCCACTCGAATCTAAAATAATTTCAACATTATAATTCTCTTTAAAATGAAACTTAGAATCTGGTAAATCCGGACTTCCGAAAGATGCAAACTCCCACTTTTTAATAACATTCTCAGGGTTAGGATAATTTTCTTTTACTAGACTATAAATAAAACGCAAGTACTTCTCATATTCTTCATCAGTAGGGTTTTCACTCATTGGACCTAACTGATTCATTTCCTTCTTAAGTTCATCTTCTAAATCATATACACTTTTTGGGTCAGCAAACTTTCCGCTGGTTTGTTTAGCTAAACCTTCAACATCTGTTGGTATGGGTTTAAAGTCATTTAAAGTCAAGCCTTCTTCTGCTTCTGCTGCTTGTTTATCAGCTGCTTTTTCTTCTGTTTGATTCTCATCATTTTGGGGTTCGCTTTCACTGTTTTCAGTTTTCGTCTGGTCATTATCACTATCTGAATTTTTAGGAGTATCATCTTCTTTATTACAACCTGTAAATACTATTAAAATAATCAGAATTAATGTTAACCAACGCATTTTTTTTGTCATATTTTAAAAATCCCCTGTTCTAGTGCAAATTTAGTATCCAGTAAGCATATTGAATACTATTAATTTCCTGACCCTATTTTTTCAATTAAATTCCCAAACTTAGTTACCAAAGTATCACCAAATTTCCCCTCACTAAACGCTTGCGAAATCACTCCTACTAAAATCACAATTACTGCCGCAATACCAATCCACTCTAATGTCTGTGAACCTCTTTCATCCTGCTTAAAACCTTCCACCTTGTTCATCATTCTAGTGTACATACCTACTAAAAAGTTCATTTAAAATTCCTCCTTATATTTTTTAAAATAAATTAAATATGCTATTATCACCCATCAACATATTCATGATCATTAGCCCTGCAATGATCAGTATGGAAACGGGTGCTATTAAAAAAGTTGTCACTAAGGTTACTTTTGGCGATGCCTTAGCAGCAAGTTCTTTTACCTGTTCTTGCCTAATTTGTCTAAGGTCATCGGCTTGCACTTTGAAGGTTTGGGCTATCGGAATTCCTAGTTGCAAACCTTGAATTAACCCCTTAATTAAAGATTGGAATTCATCATTATCATTCCGTTTAAGTAATTCTCTGTAAGCTTTCTCTCTTGGAACACCTAAATCAATTTCTTGGTTGAACCTTGAGAATTCTTCTCTGATTGGCCCATCAAAGTGAAGGATGACTTCTCTTAATGCCTGGTCCAGACTCACACCAGCTTGCAAACTTGTGCTAATCGTATCCATAAAGTCTGGTAAGTCACGTCTAATCGCTTGCTGGCGTTTTTTTACTTCTCTTCTAATCAAAATAATTGGTAAAAAATAACCAAGCACTGGGTTAAACACCAACATATATTGAGAAAATGGTAGCCCTATTAGAACGGCAAGAACCCCTGAAATAAAACCGATTATTAATAGAAAAATCTTTAAACCTTGAAATCTAGCAACTGTCAGTTTTAAAGGGTTCCCTGATTTTCTGAGCCATTCTTCTACCATGAAATTTTCACTAAAGAAGTTAATGCGCTGTCCTAGATCAGAAAATTCATCTGCATACTTTGTCATGAATTGAAAGAGTTCAGCTCTTCTATTTTTCTTTTTCTCTCTTTTCTCGAACGGGTCTGTATCTGTTACATCCGATACATGATCTAGCACGTCTCGTTTATTATTCAGAAACGACCAATAATGCTTTAAAAAGAGCAATGTACAAAACCAAAACGCTATTATTGAGAGTATGATTAATGCATCCATAGGCTACACCTTTATATCCGTAATTTTTCGTATGAGAACAAACGATAGAACAATTGATCCAACGAATAGGAAGAGCATGACGAGTCCGAACCCCGACCAAAGTGGATCAATGAATCCCTCGATGACGTTGTTCATAACGAGTAACAAAAATACTGGAAGAGCTGGAACGATAAATGAAATATATTTTTGTTCAGATGTCATGGTTTTGATAATTTGGTTTAATACTTTGCGATCTTCGAATGTATTGGCCATTGTTTCAAGTGTGAGAGCGAGATTTCCGCCTGTTTTCTTCTGAATTAATAGAGTTGCTATAAAGAGATTAAAGTCTCGTGATTTATTTCTTTTCTGAACTTCTCTAAGTGCTCTGTCTAATGTGACTCCCATTTTGAGTTCATTAGAAATTCTTTTGAATTCTGCTCCTGCTGGTCCGCTTAATTCTCTTGCGACTATGTCGATTCCCTGGTTGACCGTTAAGCCTGACCTCGCTGCGTTACCGAGTAACCTACATACTTCACTCAGTTGCTCATTAAACCTTGCTTCGTAACTGTTTTTTCTAAAATAGAATAATAGATAGTTAGCAATAAATAAGAGTAATATTGGAAGAAGCAAGCTGACTTTAAGCGACATGCCAAATATAGAAGACATCATGACAAAGAGTGCCATGTAACCAACAATTAAGATTCCGAGATATTCAGAAGGTAAAAGTTTCAAATTCGCATTATGTAGTTTATCTTTGAGGGCTTGGGAGGACTCTCTTTCATCAAAGCGATCTCCCCATTTACTGATAAAACTTTTACGTTCTTCTTCTGGAAACCATTCTTTTACTTTCATATTCCATTCTTTCTTTTGAGACCTAAACCCTAGGAAATAGTAGCCAGCCATAAGCAAGGATAAAATAGCTAAGCTATAAAGTATAGACACTGCTATGTTCATCGCTATAAACCTCCCTCGTCTCAAAGAAAGATGGGCTGATTTCAATTCCATGAACTCTTAAATGTGGTAGACATTTAGGTATAATACCAGTTGGTGTAAATTGGCCAATAACGTTGCCTTCTTCATCCATACCAGTACGTTGGAATTTAAATATGTCTCTTACTTCGATTTTCCCACTAGCTGTTTTTTCAACTTCTGATATATTCATGATTTTACGTGTACCATCTGTTAACCTTTGAACTTGAACGATATAATCTAGAGCTCCCGTAATGTAATCTCGAATAACTCCTGTTGTTAAATCCATTCCTGCCATAATAACCATGCCTTCCACACGATTAATAGCATCAATTGGCGTATTAGCGTGAACGGTTGTGAGTGAACCTTCGTGACCTGTATTCATGGCTTGCAGCATATCAAATGCTTCAGGGCCACGGACCTCACCCACGATGATTCGGTCTGGTCTCATTCTTAGAGAGTTTTTAACCAATTGTCTAATGGTGATTTCGCCTTCACCTTCAACGTTTGGCGGGCGAGCTTCCATTCCAACTGCATTCGGCCTTTCTAACCTTAACTCTGCTGAATCCTCAATGGTAATGACACGTTCTTTTTTCGGGATGGATTTTGCTAAGGCATTGAGGAGTGTCGTCTTACCACTACCCGTTCCTCCAGAGATTAGGACGCTTAGTTTTGTTTTGGTTATGGCTTGCATGAATTTAGACATCTCATCAGTAAATGTCCCAAATTCCTGTAGATCATCCATTGTAAACGGAGTTTTACGGAATTTTCTTACTGACAATAGTGTTCCGCCTAAGCTAATGGGATTAATAACTGCATTCACACGACTACCATCTGGTAATCTAGCATCGACCATTGGTGAACTCTCATCAATACGTCTACCAAGTGGCGCTACGACCCGGTCAACAATGTGACGAACGTGATCTTCATCCTTAAAGGAGACATTTACTCGTTCAAGTTGACCCCGTCTTTCCACGTATACTTCATTAGGGGCATTGACTAGTATTTCTGTTATATCCTCATCTTTTAGTAAAGGTTCCAGTGGTCCAAAACCAACACTTTCATCAATTAACATTGAAAGCATTCGTTTTTTATCTTGCTTAGGGATGACTACTTTTTCTTCAGACATAAACTGGTTAACCAGTCGCTCAATTTTTAAACGTTTATCAGAATCACTTAAACTTGTAATTTGTTCAAGGTTCACCTCAGTTAGTAAACGAGATTTATAGTGTTCGACCAATTCTTCAATATAGCCGAAATTTGATCGGACGTTGGACTCCAGTTCGTTCTCTAACTTTTCTTTTGATTCCCTTTGAAAAAGCGACATACTTTCACCCCTTTCACACTATTTCAGCATAGAGTTAACCCATTTATGTATGTCTTTAGAAAATGGCGTTAACTTCTTTTCTTTAGGTTCTTTACGTAACGGTTCACCATGATTAATTTTGGCTTGAATGTTTTTATAATCTCTTCTAATTTCTGCTGCTACTGGGTAAGATACGAATCGTTCCAAGTCTTTCTTTGTTAACTCTGTATCCTTGCTTTTCATATTAATCACGACTTCCAGTTTTTCTTTAGTATTAATGCCTAGTCGTGTAAATAGGCTTTCCACACTCTTTAACACGCGCATTGATACGGTATTAACATCCATTACATAATAGATTCGATCCGATTCTTCCAATGCCATTAACGTCTTTTCATCCATCCAGTTTGGTAAATCGATAACGATGAAATCAAAATTTCGCTTACTTGCTCTAATTAGCCTTAAAACAAAATCTTCAGTAATTTTTTCTGCCATCTCAGCATCTTTAGGACTAATTAGAACATTTAATTCAGAATGTGATTCTCGTTCTGATACATTTCTGATGTGGTGTTCCCCTAGTTCATTAATAACTGGAAGTAAGTCGATGATGGTACGGTTACTTTCGATACCAAGATAAGTTTCAGCCCCGCCGTATTGAAGATTGAGGTCAATAAACAATACTTTACCAGTTGACTCAAGCTTTAGTGTTTGTGCGTAAGTTGCACTGATTAACGATTTGCCTGTTCCTCCAGAACCACTATAAAATGCAAAAACCTTCCCGCCACCTCGTTTAAAACCTTCTGACTCGTTTATAGATAAATCTCTTCTAGCATAATCTTGCGCTAGTTCTTCGAGCCTTTCCTTGAGAATGAGTTCTTCACCAGGTATCACATAAAAATCTGTGACACCTAGACGGTTTAAACTTCTAAGCAAATCAAAGTCTTCAACTCCATTGACGCAAACAACTGAGGCACTTGGAAACTCTGCTAATGCTGACTGAACTAAGTCAACTGTTGAATCATCTTGATTAGCGACTATGATAATTTGAGCATGGATCTTCTTAAAATCATTTATCGATACTTCTAATAGGTTAAAAGATTCACTGATTTGTTGACGCAGTGTATCTTTAAGTTCTGTATGATTTCCAATTACGTAGAGATCGTTAACTTTACTCATAAGGCTCCTCCAACGACTATTATTCTATTCTTCACTTGAATCATTTTGATTGGTTTCTTCTTGGCTTTTTTCTTGGTTCGATTCGTTATTATTCTGTTCATTGTTCGTTTGTTCACTTTGTTCGCTTGATTCATTTTCCTCACTTGACTCTTCACCTTCAGATTGTTGCTGAGGTAGTGAATCTTGTATGTTTTTACCAACACTTGCCCTAACAATCCTTAGGCTATCAGCATAATTCTGTAAATGAATTAGTTCGGTAACTCTATCAAATGGGATTTCAACACGTGCTGCTAAGAAGTTATTAGTCTCATCATCTTTTGACGTTTGGATCACATTAACATTTTCCATAAATACTTCTGTGACAGGTTCATTATTAAATTCATGTGATACAACGATATCGACTCGATCTCCTGGAGCGAGTGCTTCATCGAAAAAGATTCGTTCAGATTGTATGAGTGTGATTAAACGTGTATTCTCACTAGTTATAGCTGATGCTTCTTTTAACATCGTGTCGGTTATAATATCGCCTTCTGTTAATGGGACTAAAGATACCATGTTTGTTAGTTGAGACTCTGAGGTTATGTAATCATCTCTTAAATATCTTTGCGGGATTTGTTCTGTAGTAACATCTGAGGCTGTGATAATCTTTCTTGATGCAATGTCTCCGTTTGCTTTATAAACCGTTACAAACGTCCCTAAATCTTCGTTTAAAGATTGGACCTTCTGGAGTATCAAGTAGCCTGATGTAGCTGCTAGGATAATAGCTAATAATAGAAATATGAGTGCTTTTCGTTTCGATTCCAGCATGACTTTTGACCTTCTTTCTGCTTTGCCTCTTTTAGACTATTATGTTTTTTCCAAATAAAAATACCTTGAATTCAAGATAACCTTAGAGTAACAAGGGATTGACAATTTCTTTAACTATCATGTTACCAAAGTAGGAATATTTTTCTATAAATCTAATTCCCCAATTACTCATAACTATAAACGGGTCTTTTGGACTATTTTTCCTTTTCTTTTCAAATTTTATAGTTAAATAGTATTGTTTTTCTGTTAATTTTAATAAATGTTTAGTTACTTTATGTAAGTTTATATAAAAAAAGCCCCAACTGATTGTTTATAAACAACACAATTGGAGCTATATATTAATTGGTTTTCTCTGTCTGTTCCTTATAGGCCATTACGGTATTCATTTTATGGTTACGAACTTCAAGCTCAATTACACTAAAATCTTCTTTGTTTCTTAACATCTGTATAATAGATTCATGTTCTTCAATTGACTTCTTCGCTCTTTTCGGATGAAACGTTGAGCCCGTCACCCTGATCGAATCTATTTTCCGCCATGTATCTCTTATGGATTTAACTAAATATAAATTGGGGCAGCTTTTGTAAATTTCATCATGAAACTGACGGTTCGCATCCCCAAATTCGGCAAAATCAAACTCTTCAAGTGCTTGTTCCATTTGGTGGTTAATTTTTTCTAATTGAATCAGTTTGTCTTTATCCATGAAGTCCTTGCTTAAAGCTGTTGCGTAGCCTTCCAAAACAGCTAAGACTGATAACGTTTCAATATACTGACTGTCATCAATAGGTGTTACGACAGGGCCGATGTTATTTTGATATTCAATCAGCCCTTCTGCTTCAAGTTGGCGAACCGCTTCACGTATCGGAATTGCGCTTGTTTCTAATTCTTTAACTAATTGATTGATGACAATGCGCTGACCTGCTACATAAGTTCCTTCTAATATTCTTGATTTCATATAATTATACGCTTTTTGTTTCTTGTTCATACTGCACTTCTCCATTGATTAGCTAGATTTTGTTAAATAGTCTACTCCTAATATACCAAAAAGTGAATGGTGAGTTCTATTTATTCATCATATCTGGTAGAACGGTTACTAAATCAGGTATTACAATAAGAACTGCAACGCAAATAACCATTGCCACAATCATCGGCATGACACCTTTGAATATGGTCTGTATTGGAATGTGAGGTGCAGCCCCTTTAATTACATAGACACTGATACCAATTGGTGGCGTTAACGAACCAATGTTAATAGCCATAACCATGATAATTCCAAACCAAATGCCATTAAACCCTAGTTCAGTAATGATCGGATATACAATTGGAAGAGTTAAAACAATTAATGATAATCCTTCTACAAAGCAACCAAGTAAGAATAAGGCTAGTAAGATAAAAACTAGAATAATATAATTGTTTAACTCAAGGCTACCTACAAATGATGTTAGTTCTTGCGGTATTCTACTGATCGTTATAAACTGCCCGAACAAGGTCGCGCCGATTAGTATAAGGAATATGTACGCTGTTAACCTTACTGATTCATTAAACGAATCCAAGAACCTTTTCCAGTTAAGTTTTTTACTGATCAGTGCAACTAAAATGGAACAGAAAGCACCTACACCTGCGGCCTCGGTCGGGGTGAAGAAACCAGCATAGATTCCTCCTATTGTAATTAAGAAAAGAAGTAGGAATGGCCAAATTTTGGCTACTGATTTAAATTTTTCACTAAAGGATACTTTTTCTGTTCGAGCAGGTGCCAAGTTTGGCTTTCTCGAAACTAGAATAGCAATAGTTATCATAAACAAGATGACTTGTAAGATCCCCGGAATAATACCTGCTATTAGCAATGCACCAATTGGTTCTCTAGTCAGAATTCCATATAATATTAAAATGACACTAGGTGGGATTAATATTCCTAACGTTCCTCCTGCAGCAACACAAGCAGTCGAAAGACTAGATTTATAGTTATACTTTTCCATTTCGGGAAGAGCTATTTTTGAAACAGTTGCCGTGGTCGCATTAAGTGAACCTGATATAGCAGAGAAAATACTTGAAGTTCCGATTGTTGCCATAGCTAGACCACCACGAAGGTGACCAACCCAATGGTCGACAGCTTTGTATAAATCACTTCCAATACCAGTGTTTGATAAGACCATCCCCATTAAAATAAATAATGGAATTACACTCAAGGAATATGACGAAGCTGTATCAAAAGGTGTACGGCCCAATTGAGAAAAGGCCACATCCCATCCTCTAATCATACTGGTCCCAATAAACCCGACTATAATTAGAGATATACCTACTGGGATTTTCAACATAAACAATATAAGTAAAACAACAATACCTATAACACCTAACATCTCAGCTGTAATCATTTTCTTATCACCTTCTGTCTATACCTAAGAGCTAAAACGACTGCCACTAACGCAAACATAACAGTTCCAATCACACTAAATACTGCAAATATAAACATCGGTAACTCTATATCACCAGTTACAGTGTTTGAGTCTAATAGTCTTTGTGCATTGTTCCACATACTCCATGAAATCAAGATCATTAATATTGCAATAACCACATTAATAATTATTTCAACGACATACTGCAATTTTTCAGGAAATTTCTCAACAACAAAATCAACTGTTATATGTTCTTCATTTAGATGTGTGTAAGCAATACTTGCGAAAATAACAACGATTAACCCTACTTCTACTACATCTACCGTTCCTGTGATAGGTGCTTTAAAGAATTTACGACCTATGACATCGAGCGTCACCATTAACGCCATTATAAATAAAACAAATTGGGCCACATATTGTAGCCCTTTGCAAACGAGTCTCACTATTTTTTCCACAGTGAACACAACCTTTTAATTGTATTACTCTTTAACTTCTTCTTTTAGCTCTTTCGCCCGTTCATATATCTCTTGACCTGGAAGCCCTTCTTTTTCCATATCTTGAATCCAGCCTTGTGTTACATCTTTTAAGGCGTCCTTCCACGGCTTAAGTTGTTCATCTGTTAGCTCAATGAATTCTGCACCGTTTTCTTTTGCTAATTCTTTACCTTTTTGACCGTCAACATCAAATACTCTACCTGCTTCAGCTGAACGTTCTTCGCCAACTAAGCCCTTCAATAACTCTTGATCGCTTTCGCTTAAATTGTTGTACGTATCCTTATTCATAACCGAGAAGAATGGGGTAGCTGAAAAGTTACCAACGGTTATATATTTTGCAATCTCATGAAAACTGTAATTATATAAGGTTTCTAAAGGAACCATTGCTACATCAACTGTGCCTCTTTCTAAAGCTTCGTATACATCACCCATAGGCATTGACACAGGTGCAGCTCCAAGCGATTCTAAAATTTTATTACCTAGTGGAGATGGCGATCTTACTCTCAATCCTTCTAAGTCTTCTGGTGACTCAATTTTATGATCAATACTAATTAGTTGGGCTGGTTCAGCTGTAAATAAAAATAATGGCTCTGTTTCGTTATGTTCTTCTTGTATTTCAGGGAATTCTTTGTATAGATTCCATAGAATTTTAGAGCCATGCTCGGCTGTTTCGGCTAAGAATGGTAATTCTAAAACTGAAACCGAAGGAAAACGACCTGGTGTATAACCATAAACACTTAATGCAATATCGGCTTCACCTGTAACAGCCATATCGTATTGTGATCCAGCATCACCTAAGGCATTAGCCGGATATAATTCGTATGTAATTCTTCCATCTGTTTCTTCATTCATTGTGCTACCGATATCTTCAAATACTTGCGTTTGAATAGGGTGTTGTCCTGGTAAGAAGTGAGAAATAACTAGGTTCTGTTCCCCTCCCTCTCCTGAGGATCCATCTGCACTTTCAACACAAGCTGAAAGCAATGTCATCAACAATAAACTCGTAATCACAACCAATAGACGCTTCATATTTTCTCCCCCAATTCGTATTGTTAACGCTTTCATATTCTTACTTACTGTAATTATATATAAAATAATATATAATTTCAATAATATATTTAAATATTAAAATAATTTAGTTATTTCAAAAACTGATAAATAAAGAGGTGCTCTAAAACACCTCTTTATACCACTTGGTAACTCCCATATTTACCACTAAAAAAAGCTAAAGGACTACCATCTGTTAGTTTCAACTCTAGTACTTCCCCAATAAATAAAGTGTGATCACCAGCTTCGACACTTTTATCTACTTCACATATGACTGATGCTAATGAGTCTTGGATAATAGGAATCCCATATACCTCATCAAAGCTTACGACATCTGGATTGTCTTTTTGTCCTGCAAAATGCATCGAGACTTCTTTTTGTTCGTCTTTTAAAATGCTAACAGCAAACTTCCCAGATTCTTTGATATAATCTAGCATTTTTGCATTATTGTCGATTGATATTGTAATGAGCTGAGGATCTAATGATACTGACATAAATGCATTTGCTGTCATCCCATGTGTTTGATCATTTACTTTAGTTGTAACGATCGTTACCCCCGTTGCAAATTTTCCCATTGCATCTCGAAATGTACGGTTCTTCATCTGTTTGCCTCCTTCATATCAAACTTTTCGTTTATGGCTCTATAAAACTTAATTTCAGCATACTGTTCACAAAGTAACTTCTTACCAAACGTTTCTAAAAAATGGCCATCTGATGAATGACTTGTTTTCTTATAGATAGCTGGTATTTTATTTTTCCCTTGTATAATCATTACGTCGTAGTAGGTATCTTTTAGACAGTTTAAATAATCAGGTACCTCTAGCTTATAGACACCTTCTTTCTCTGTTGATTGAACAACTGGTTTAATAGAATATTGATTCCCTAAATAATACGGAATCATCTCAACCGCACCACTACTAATCAATTCTCTTATTCTAGTTGAACTTATTTTTTCATTATTAACTTTTTTCTTATCGATCACTGATAATTGATAGTCATACTGATCTTTTAATTCTCCTAGTAACTTGGCATTACCTGATGCTTTAAAACCGAATGTAAAATCAAATCCCACAACGACATGTTTAACAGTTAGTTTACATATATAGTTCTCTATAAAGTCCTGAGGTGAAAGAGAAGCGAAATCCATATTAAACGGTACTATATATAATCGTTCAACTCCGAGTGATTTCAACTTATCGATCTTTTCCTCAAGTGTCATAATATATTTGATGGAACCTCTACCTTTAATGACTTCATTTGGGTGAGGGGTAAAGGTCATCGCAGAAAATGTTAGATTGTTTCTCTTAGCTTGTTTATTCGCTTCATTTAAAAGCTCTTGATGGCCTAAATGAACACCATCGAAAAAACCAATGGCCATTGACTGAGGTGACATCTCTAAAAAATCCTCTTTATACTGTAAATACACCATTTCCATCTTGGAATACCTCCAGTCGAACTAAACTTTTAGCTCTTGCTGTTCTGGGTTAAACCATGTGTTAGATGTCCAACCATTCAAATCATAGTCACTTAAAGCATCATCTACAAATTGTTTAAACAGGTTCATTTGACCATTAGATTCTGCGATCTTCAAGTTATCTAAACGTATCGCATCCTGATTACCAGCATAATTAATCTCATAAAGTTCATTTCTTCCACCAAATTCAGTTCCTATTGCATCCCAAACCATTTTTAGTAATTTCACTCTCTCTTCAGCTGAAATACCTCCAGACCCTTTATAATACTGGTCAAGATATGGGCGTAGTTCAGGGTTTAAAAAGTCTTTAGAACTTGATGGCAATTGTATTAAACCTCCTGCGACAACTTGTTCAAAAACTTCTTTAACTTTAGGCCAAACCATCGGGGCAAATGTACGATAAGCTGTAGCATACGTTTTATTAGGTAAGACGTAGCCTCCTGGGGCCTCTTCAGGATCAGTTGCCATTGCAGTTGAAATAGACCAGAACATATTTCTCCAGGCAATGACTTCACCAATTGCGGCCTGAACTCCTCTAAAGTTATTTGAGCCTGCAGATTCAGTCGCTTTCATTAACAATCCGACCATGAAATCCAGTTTTACTGCAAAACGTGTGCAGCCTTGGAAGGTATAGCGGTTTAACCAACCTGTTTGAGGTCTAAAACCATTTGTAATCTCAATATTTTTATAGGTTAAAACGTCTTCCCAAGGAATAAAAACATTGTCTAAAACGATAACTGCGTCATTTTCGTCAAATCGACTTGAAAGTGGATAATCAAAAGGTGATCCAGCTTTAACGGCAATTTCTTCATATGATTGCCTGCTGATGACTTTAAGACCTTGTGCATTCATTGGAACAAAGAATATTAAAGCGTGACTATCGTCACCTGGCATTAACGGCGCAAAATTAGCTACAAAGTTATAATGCGTTAATGCAGCTGATGTACCTACCATTTTGGCACCGCTTACAATTATGCCATCATCACGCTCCTCAACTGCACGAACAAAAACGTCTTTATTTTTTTCAAGAGGTTCACTTCGATCCAATTGAGGATTCACAATGGTATGATTACAAAACGGAACTTCAATTTGGCCTTTCTTATACCAACGTCTTGCATTGTCCTCAAAACCTTCATAGAAATCTGCAAAAGGGCCGAGTGACCCTAAAAATGCGGCTTTATAATCAGGAGTTCTGCCCATAAAACCATAACTAAGCTTAGACCATTCTGCCATCGCGTCGCGTGCTTCCAATAATTCTTTTGAATTTCTTGCCGCTTTGAAAAATTTATGTGTTTTCGTACCATAGTCTGAATCTGTTGTTAAAATGTCTTTCTTATCAGGAGCATGTAAAGCATCATATAATAAAGAAACTGATTTAGCTGCATTTCGATAAGCAGGGTGCGTCGTTACATCTTCAACTTTTTCACCGTTTAAATATACTTCACGGCCGTCTTTAAGACTTTCTAGATATTCTTTACCTGTGTACATCCGATAACCTCCTAAATATTTAGAAAATTCTAATTAAAGGTTATCAAATAAACACCCTTCATTCTACGACATAAAATGTTCAAGTTAGGTCATTTAATCAAACAGAAATTGTCTAACCTATAATTCGAGTTCACCCTCACTTATTAAAAATTGCAAAGTGATGTAAAGTTGATGAGTGATTTCTGGGTTGCGTAAGTTATGTCCAGTAAGTTGTTCAATTCGTTTAACTCTATAACGAAGTCCACTCAGTGATAATGATAAGTCTCTCATGGTCTGCTCTAAGTTCCCTCCATTAGATAAGAACACATATAATGTTTTAAGGAGTTCACTTGAATGATGTTCTGCATGATATATAGGGTCTAGGAGTTGTTTAGCCTTAAATCTAACCGCATCTTTATTTGAAGAATCTAGTAACAGTCCAATGACACCTAGTTCGTCAAACTCTGTTACTTTGTTATGACCTTTTGTCATTTGCAAAGCCACCTTAGCTTCATGGTATAGATGGCTGGCTTGTTCAATTTGGTTATCTATTGTGCTAATTCCTATTGAATAACTTAATTCGGGTTCAGCTTGCTTTAAGTAACTAATAAGTGAGGAGAACTTTTCATAAGGTTCAGATTGAACCAGAACAATGATTTCACTTCCTTTTTGACCAATCAGTATATCTTTAGATTTTTTAAAATAGTCTCTGACCCAACTAATTAAACGATCATTTAATAGTAAATCGTGATCCTCAGCAGTCTGGATGTTTGAATATTTTAGAATGGCGATTTGAAATGGTTTGCTTAAGTCAATGCTTATAAAGGACCCACGTTTTAATATTTCTTGTTTAGTTAATGCTTGACCCGAAATAATCTGTTCTAAAAATTGACCTTTTACGCGTTCTGTTGCTTCAAACGCATTTTTCTCATTTAATAAATATAAAGAACAAACAGTTGCTACCCTTTCTAATATCATTTGGTCGGCCTTTGATAATTGCACTTGATCTTCCTGAATGAATGAACAGTAACCTAAAAGTTGTTCTTTTAAATAAATAGGAGTGACCATCCTGCAATGACTTCTTGTTTCTATGATCTCTGTTTGATCGTATTTTTCTACTATCTCATGTTCATAAATTTCTATAAGTCTGTCTTCCTGAATTCCTGAGTAAGCTATCGGATTAAAATGGACATCTTCTATTAATAATGGCACTTTCGTTTCATTATGTACGACACTCGCCATGTCTTGGAGGTCACTACCGTTAGCAAGTTCATCTGTTAGCAGTTTATGAATATGAAAACTACGAGATATAATGTTTTGTTCTTCAATTAGTTGTTTATACGTTTTTTCTAACTCTTTTACGATAGCTTGATCTTGGTAGTATCTTAGCTCCTCCTTAATATCTTCCCCCCACTCTTGCAGGGTTTTTCCTACATAAGAACAATGGGAGTCTCCCATTCCTTTACAGCTTACTTCTTTAAAGTAAACGGACTTTTGACAGATTTCAGAGTAATACCCACTTGCATAACCAACTAGTGTGTGACATACCGGAGAATTCGAGCAGCCAAACTGTTTAATGTATTCTTCAGCCTCATATGAATTTAGCCATTTACCTTCGACATGTATACATTGAACAGATTGATCTGAATTATAGTCAATACTAAAATGAGTTCTAACTACCTCTGTATAACCACGCATCATATGCAAAGTGGGGCCTTTTTTTAAATGATTCTCTAGTGATAGCTTGTGATTTTTCTTCATTTTTTTAGCGTCATTGACTCCTAAGTTCCATCCATATCGAATCATAAACCCTTTCATTCTCGACTCTGAAATGTTTTCTGATAAATCTTTAACCAAAGTTCCAAATACTGAAGGAGAAGTCAAGATCATACGTTCACCATCAACCATAATCTCTCCACGTTTATTAGATGTCATCTCAAGTTTATTATTACCCAAACTCAAACTCCCCCTATTCTTAATTGGCTGGCAAGAAATTGTGAACTTTCAACTTTATAAATAAAAATAAAATAATCGGTATTATAATTAAAAACAGTGATGATACTCCATACATCTCGGCAAAACCTAAGCTCTTTACGATAAAACCTAGCATCACTGAACCTATCGCCATCCCTAAATCCATGCCTGTTAAGAACATTACATTTGCAGTACCCCTCTTCTCTGCTGAAACTGTACTAACCGCGAACGCTTGCAGAGTAGGGTGCATAACTCCGTATGCGAATCCGTAAAATGCTCCCGCAACAACTAAAAAACCAATCGAGTCTACGGACATTAATATAGCTAAGCCTAAAAACCCTGTTAGACTCGAGATGTAAATAAGTTTAATTCCATAACCACGATCGAATAATGAACCAGCGAAAAGCCTAGCTCCGATTATTAGTGCAACAAATGAAACAAAAAACCAAGTGATTTGGTCCTCTAAGTTTATTTCTCTACCTAAACCTTCTATAAAATTGAAAACACTACTAAACGTTATACATAACAAAAACATAAGCGCGCAAGGCAGTATAGCCCGCTTATCAAACAACATTGTTAATTTATTATTTAAGGACTTTTGAGTTGCTGGGGTCTGAAAAGACTTTACGAAAATTAAGAACACAAGCATTAATACTACCAATATTGTAGTCACGATGATTACTGTATTGAACGAACTAGAATGGAATAACATTATGGCAAGCGCCGGACTTAAACTAGCACCTAAAGTCGTAGCTAATGCAAAATAGTTAAATCCCTTCCCTGTTTGTTTGGTTGGGATTATATATGAAACTTGTGTGGCTAAGATCGTGGAAATGATACCAAAATTGACTCCTTCGATGAATCTAATTAAGAGTAAAAAATAAATAGACTCCCGATCATAGCTCAACATAAGGCATATAAATAATAGAATGAGATTCAATATGATTGTTTTTCTAAAATTAATATTCAAAATATACAAGGATAAAACAAATCTAGTTACGATCGCGGCGGACATAAATGCAGTTAACATTAATCCTGCAATGGTAGGATTATTTGAAAAGCTCATGACATAAATAGGAAACACTGAATTAATAACATGTATCGAAAGAAAAAATAGAAGTGTGATAGAAATGATAACGATATATTGTGGTGTCCAGAGCTTACTGTTAGTCATGATCATAACCTACTCTCAAACATTCTTTATATGTATAAAAAGAAGCGGATTTTCATCCACTTCCCTATAACCCTAACGAAATATATTTCGTCTCCAAGTATTCTTCTATGCCGTAATACCCACCTTCACGACCTAATCCACTTTCTTTGAAGCCACCAAAAGGAGCTTGTGGTGTCGATGGTGCACCATCATTTAATCCGACGATTCCAAAGTGTAGGGCTTCGCTAATTCGGAAAGCGCGGCTAATGTTTTCAGTAAATACATATGATGCTAAACCGAACGGAGTCTGATTCGCACGCTTGATCACTTCATCTTCAGCTTGAAAAGTAGTGACTGGTACTAGTGGCCCGAAGGTTTCATCATTCATGCACACCATGTCGTCATTTACATTTGATAGAACAGTTGGCTCAAAGTAGAACCCTTTGTTATCCTCGATTTTGGATCCACCTATTTCAAGTTTCGCACCTTGATTGACGGCATCCTGAACATGTTCATCTACTTTCTTCATTGCATCTTCATCAATTAATGGGCCAATGTCGGTTCCGTCGTCTAAGCCGTTGCCTACTTTTAGCTGTCTCACTTCTTCTTTTAATAGTTCTAAAAAGTCTTGTTCGACTGATTCATGTACATATACACGGTTAGCGCAAATACATGTCTGACCTGCATTTCTGAATTTCGACTGAATAACACCCTTAACGGCTTTCTTTAAATCAGCATCTTCCATGACAATTACTGGAGCGTGACCACCAAGTTCTAGCGACACTTTTTTCATCGTGTTAGCCGCATCACGCATAAGTAACTTCCCTACTTCCGTTGATCCTGTAAATGTCAGTTTGCGAACTCTGGAGTCATCTGACCAGGCTTTTCCGATTTGACTCGAACTACCTACAACTATATTGATGACGCCTTTAGGAATGCCTGCTTTTTCAGCAAGTTCTACTAGTTTTATAGCCGTTAGCGGTGTTTGAGTAGCTGGTTTAAACACAACGGTACAACCTGCTGCTAATGCTGGTGCCACTTTTCTTGTGATCATGGCAGCCGGAAAATTCCACGGTGTAATCGCAGACACCACGCCGACTGGCTGCTTTTGAACCAAGATTCTTTTGTTTGGATGTGAGGCAGGGATAATGTCACCATAAATTCGCTTACCTTCTTCGGCATACCATTTAATAAAACCATTCGCATACTTTACTTCACCGATGGCTTCTTTAAGAGGCTTACCTTGTTCTTCCGTCATGAGCTTACCTAACGTTTCCCTCTCATCGTCTATTAATTGATGCCAAGTTTCTAAGTATTGTCCTCGTTCTTCCGCTGTTAACTTTGACCAACTTTCTAAAGCCGCTTCTGCAGCATCAACAGCTTTAACGGCATCATCCTTTCCCGCTTTAGGTACCTGAGCAATCACTTCCTGGGTTGCAGGGCTCACGACATCTATTTTGTCTAGGTCCTGACCAAACCACTTTCCATCAACATAAAGCTCATATAACTTCGTCAATTCTCTCACCCTTTCTTTTTATAACGTTCATGAATATTATTTTTCTTATAGGTCGGAAACGTAAATTCATAGAGTTCTAGTGAAAAAGCTAAGTACCGTTCATCAAATAAATGACCGAGTTCTTTGGTAACAACATTATAAATCTCATCACAGAGTAATTTCTTCTCATCATCAGTTCGCCCCGTGCCGAGCTTAAGCGTACCGTGAATAAAGGCATCATTCTCTTCCCCATCTGCAACAACATAATGAGACAGTTCAATAGCTCTTGATCTTAGGCCTCCGATTGGAACGATATGGTCATGTTTAAGAAGTGCTTGATTGATTTTTAATAAAAGGCTTGATACGTCGATCTCTTCTTTTAGGTTATTCGTATATTCTAAAGTGAAATGCGGCATGGGATCACCCTCCTTCTGCCTTATTCGCCTACAATCGTATTGACCAGTCTTCCGATTCCTTCTACTTCCGTTACGACTTCGTCTCCTACTTTCGTGTCTACCGAACCTTTTGGTGTCCCTGTTAAAATTAGGTCACCTTCATTTAATGTCATAAAACTACTTAAGTATTCGATTAACTCGGCCACACCTAAAATCATGTCTTTTGTGGAGCCTTCTTGAGTTTTTTGACCATTCACAAACGTTCTAAGCTGCAGGTTCATAGGGTCGTCAATATCATCCTTCTCAACCATCCATGGACCAACCGGCGTGCAGCCATCACGGTTCTTCACTCTTAAGTTCGGGCGAAAATAGTTTTCTAGATAATCACGAATCGCATAGTCATTAGCGATGGTGTAACCTTTGACGTAGTCTAATGCATCTTCTTTGTTGACATTCTTAGCACTTTTCCCAATCACAACTGCGAGTTCACACTCGTAGTGCATAAACTCGACATCATTCGGTCTAACAGTTTTTCCAAGGTGACCGTTTACCGTATTTTTACCTTTAAAGAATACAAGCGGTTCTGGTAAGGGACTCGTAAATGAAAGTTCCTTGGCGTGATCAGCATAATTTAATCCAAGCGTAAAAATCGTTTGCGGTTCTACGGGTGCTAACCATTCGACTTCCTGTTCATCAAGTAATCTACCATCCCGTAATTGTACTTTCCCATCAACTTCAACGACATCGTGCACTCTTGATTCATACATTACCCTACCGTACTTCATCTGCACTCACCTCACGTGTATAAACATCGCTCTCTTTTACGACGTCATGTTCTAAAAAACCTACGTGTTCAACTTCAATTTTTACTCGGTCTCCTAGCCTCGCATACGGCTGATGTTCGGGAACCCCTACAAGCAGAACATCTCCTTCATATAACGTCATAAACTCAGTCACGTCTTCTAATAATTCAGGAATAGTTCGAATTAGATTATTTGTATTGTTTTCTTGTTTTAACTCACCGTTTACCCACACTTTAGTGGTTAATTGGTGCGGATCTTTTATTTCATCCCGTTTAACAATCCACGGCCCAATTGGGCAAAATCCATCTCTTGCTTTTTGCTTAATAGCTGGCCTGTAAACACTTGCAAAAGGCAAACTGACATCATTAACGACCGTGTAGCCCTCAATGTAATCAAGTGCGTCTTCAGCTTTAACCTTTGTCGCCGTTTGTCCAATGACTAACCCTAATGCAGCTCCAATTTGAACTTGCTCTTCTCCCTCAGGTAATGGAATGGGCTTCTGATGCGACGAAAATGTATTAACAGGTTTAATATAAAGAACCGGTGCCTCAGGCGGTTTTTGGTATGGCTTTTCATCCATTTCGGGTTTTAATAGCTCATATTCCCCTTTATAGTTGAGGACCGTTCCGTATAATGTACCTGATATGGGATTATCAAATGTTAATTGATTTATAGAATAGTTTTGGCCATTTAGTATCACTTGTGAGTTATCTAAATCTAATTTGCCTTCTTTTATTTGAGGAAAGCCTTGAAGCTTGAATTTTATGCGTGTCATTGAATGATCACCTCTTTCACATTATGTAAAAACATTTGAGGTAAGCAGGCTAACCTTAGCCAGCTTACCTAATAGTTTAAATTAATTTATAATCCTTTAGCGTCTGACGAATATCATCTTGAATACTTTCAGATGGTAGATCCATCGGCAATCTTAAGACAGGTTCAATTTTACCCATCATACCTAATGCCGCTTTAACTGGCGCAGGGTTGGTATCTTTAAATAACACGTCATTTAATCGCATCAATTCATAATGTAATTCTTGCGCTCTTTTTACGTCACCATTAAACCATGCATCGTGCATTTCGGCCACTTTCTTTGGCTCAACGTTCGCTGTTGCACTAATGGAACCTGCTCCGCCTATTGCTAGCATTGGATAACAAAGTAGCTCGATTCCAGAGAATAATAGAAAATCTCTTCCGCAATTCAGGAGCACTCGGTTAACATGTTCAAAGTCCTTATTCGATTCCTTAACACCTATAATATTTGGGCAATCCTTCGCAAGCTTAGCTAACGTTTCAACCTCTAAGTTTTTCGCGGTACGACCCGGTATGTTATAGACAATAATCGGAATGTCTACTGAATCCGCTACGGTTTTAAAATGCTTATAAAGCGCCTGTTGATTTGGCTTATTGTAATATGGAACGATTACCATCGCAGCATCTGCGCCCATTTCCTGCGCTTTCTTTGTTAAGTACATCGTCTCATCGTGGTTGGTTGACCCTGTGCCAGGCGCAAAAGGCACACGACCATTAATCGTTTTAGCTGCATTTTCCATAACTTGAACGCGCTCTTCAATCGTTAATGAACTTGGTTCCCCAGAGGTTCCTGTTACTGAAATAGCATGCGTCCCATTTTCTAACTGGTACTCGATCAGTTCTGATTGTTTTTCAAAATCAACTTCATAATTCGATTTAAAAGGGGTAATAACGGGCGTAATAGACCCTCTTAATTTCTGCTTAATCTCTTCATATTGCTTTGACATACTTAATCCTCCTAACTAGTGTTAAATCATAAATTGAGGTTTGGTCTTTTTAAGCTTCGGCTCACCTGTTTCAACCGGCTCTTCCGTGTGGACATCTAAAACAATCGACGCTTCATCAAACCAGCTATCAGGCGCTTCATGTCCCCAGAACGTTTGACGTAATGGGTCATTTAAGTCCCACTTAATTGGTTTAAAATCAGGATCACTGGTTAAATAATCTCCATTGTAGAGTTCAATGCGGTGACCATCAGGGTCTCTTAGGTATAAGAAAAAGGCATTTGATAAACCGTGCCTACCTGGTCCACGTTCAATGTTTTTCGCATAGCCCATTGAAGCTAAAACGTCGCAACCATCGATTAAACTCATTGGATCTTTCAACCAGAACCCAATGTGGTGTAAACGCGGGCCAACTCCGTTCATAAACGCCACATCATGTACACTCGGCTTACGATGAAGCCATGCTGCCCAAATTTGTTCTTGATCATCAACGGTATATTCCGAACAAGCAAAACCTAAGTTATTAATGTAATAATCATAATTTTCTTGAACGTTTGTTACGGCACAGTTAAAGTGATCAATGCGTTGTACTTTGGCACCTTTATATAAGTCATAGCGTTGTAGTAGCCGATCAACTGAATCCATCTCAGCATAAAACTCTACAGGCAAACCTTGAGGGTCTTGAATGCGGAAAGAACGACCCAAAGCGTGCTGAGTTCCTTTTTCAAGCCATCTAACTTTTGTGCCTTCGTTTTCGAAGTAGTTTGCTAGTTTATCGAGATCCTCATCTGAATAAACCTTATAGCTCATGACTTCAAGCACAGGTTTTTCACGCTTTTTTAGGAGTAAACTATGGTGATTGTGTTCTTCAAGTCCTCTTAAAAAAACGCTTTCAGAATCAAGTTCAGTAACGATAAAGCCTAATGCTTCATAAAATTCTTTTGAACGCTCTAAGTCAGTTACGTGTAAAACGGCACGGCCACAACGAATAATATTTGAATTCATAACACTTTCTCCTTCCCTGTTTTTATTTACCAAACTGCGGAATATGATGGTCTTTGACTGAAACATGAATAATCTGAGTCTCAGTATAAAATTCGAATGCGTAAAAGCCACCTTCACGGCCAATCCCACTATGTTTAGAGCCACCAAATGGCGTACGTAAGTCACGAACATTTTGTGAGTTCACCCACAACATCCCTGCATCAATGGCTTGAGCAACTCGGTGACCACGCTGAATATCTTTAGTCCAAACGTACCCTGCAAGACCATAACGGACATCGTTGGCTTTTTCGATGACTTCTTGTTCATCTTTAAACGTCATAACGGCAATGACAGGTCCAAAAATTTCCTCTTGGACAACTCGCATATTTTGATCAGCATTTAAAAGTAACGTTGGCGCAACGTAATTTCCTCTACTAAACTCTTCAGGGACCTTTCCACTATAAACCTCACAGCCTTCTTCTTTAGCAAGGTCAATGTAACCTTTAACATTATCGTAGTGATTACGATGCACTAATGGGCCAACTTGAGTGTCAGGGTCCATTGGGTCACCGACACGAATGTTATCAACACGTTGTTTAAGTTTATTAATGAAATCATCGGCAATATCTTCATGAAGATAAACTCTAGAGTTAGCCGTACAACGCTCACCATTAAAGGAGAATACTCCCCATGTACATGCGTCTAGTGCACGCTCTAAGTCAGCGTCATCAAAAATAACAATTGGCGACTTCCCGCCTAACTCCATCGAGAATTGTTTTAGTGCATCTGCACCATTTTTCATAATTTCTGAACCTGTCGTTGTTTCACCTGTGAATGAAATTAACGGAACATCTGGGTGTCTAACTAAAGCAGCACCCGCCGTTTCACCATATCCGTGAACGACGTTAAATACACCTTTTGGTAGACCTGCTTGATCAATCACTTCAGCAATGCGGTTGGCCGAAAGTGGCGACCACTCAGCTGGTTTTAATACGACTGTATTACCTGTTGCTAATGCCGGGGCGATTTTCCAAGTTTCAAGCATAAATGGCGCATTCCAAGGTGTAATAAGACCTGCCACACCAACGGGCTTGCGCACCGAGTAATTAATAAATTCATCATCAACTTGATAAGCTTCACCGTACAGGTGACTTTTGACCATATCCGCATAAAATCTAAAGTTTTTAGCTGAACGGGCTATCATTTTTCTCGTCTGACTAATTGGTAAACCTGTATCATACGACTCTAGCATCGCGATCTCTTCACTATGTTGTTCAATTAAATCACCGATTTTGTAAACGTAATCCAAACGCTCATCTAGTTTAAGCTGGCCCCACTCACCGTGAAAGGCATCATTAGCAGCAGCTACAGCTCGGTCGATATCCGATGCATCCCCTGATGCTACTAAATTAATTTTTTCATTTGTGTAAGGACTTAAGTTTTCGAAAGTTTCCTTGCTGCTAGCTTCGACAAACTCACCGTTAATGTACACCGAAATATCGTCGAGTTTCTGTTGTGCTGGTGCTTGATATTGAGTCACACGATCCTCTCCTTTTAATTGTTTGACAATTCTAACTATTATTTAAGTGTATTATATATGAAATTATATATGATTTCAACTTTTTGTTTAGTTATTAAGTAGTGCGAATAAGTTGGGCATAAGAGTTGAGCGCAGGTGACGACTCCAGGTCGGCTAAAAGCAGCCACCGAAAGCGAATTACAATATATGCAAGGAAAACTAATTAACATAAAGAAATGCCCAGCTCAAGCGGGTGTTTAGATTAGAATCCCGCTTAATGCTAGAGCATTTCCTTTTCACTTAAACAGGTTGATAACTCCCATACTTACCTTCAAAAAAGGCTAATGGGTTCCCGTCTGTTAATTTAATTTCTAACACTTGACCGATAAATAACGTGTGGTCACCAACTTCAAATGATTCTGCGACATTACACACAACGGCTGCAAGGGCATCGCGAATAACAGGAATCCCACTAATATAATCAAATTCAACAACACTTGGGTCATCTTTTTGCCCAGCAAAATGCATGGAAACTTCCTTCTGTTCATCCGTTAAGATGCTAACAGCGAACTGACCTGACGCCTTAATTCGCTCATACATTCTGGCGTTATGATCAATTGAAATAGTAACTAGCTTTGGATCTAATGATACGGACATAAACGCATTAGCGGTCATGCCATGAGTATCATCACCGACTTGTGTTGTTACAATCGTGACACCTGTTGCAAAACGTCCCATCGCATTACGAAATGTACGATCATCCATTGTCATCCTCCTCAGTCAGTTTTTATACGTTCAGTTTATTGCCAATGGCACTTGGTCTTGCGATATCTTCACGCTTCAAGAAATCTTTAACCATGTCTTTGTATTTTTCTTTATCATACTGATCAAAATAAGCCATCCCCATTTTGACCGGATCTCCGAAGAAGTAATATTCGTAATGAGTTTGGCGGCTACCAAAGGCACTCATTGTTAAATCCCAAGCTAAGCGGAAAATTTGAACGCGTTCAAAGCCTTCCACATTTTTACCTTGCATAGCGCGGTGTAAAATCGGTCCAATTTCTTCTGAGTTGAAGTCATCGTAGCTTGGAATACCCATCATGCCTGAAGCACCAAGGATTCTTAAAATTTCAGCTAATCGAGGGTACACTCTTGGGTACCAGTTACGAGCTGCATTTAACGCTTCAAAGTCTGGAGTCATCACACCCCACTGGTCCAGTTTAGCGTTGTGTTCAGCACGGAATAAATGGGATTTCATGTTCTCTAACGTCAGCATAATTTCAGTACCCTTGTCTTTGACATGCTGGAATCCATCAATTCCAATCGAGTCCATTAATGTTAATACAACACCTAATAAGAACTCTGTTTTAGCAATGTCTTTTGCTACTACCTGATGCGTCATGTGTACAACTGCATTTGTTTCAGCAAAAGCCCTGTTACAAATGGTTGAATCTTCTAATATAAAAATACGATCCCAAGGGACTAGCACATTGTCAAAGGCAACAATCGTATCTCCTTCTTCAAATTTAGAGCCTAACGGGTGATCATAGCTGTTTTTACCATAATCAAACGTCTCACGACTTAAGAATTTTAAGCCTGGCGTATTATTTGGAATCGCAAAAGCTAATGAATATGGATCATCTTTTTCTCCAGCTTTTTTTACTGTTGAAGGAAACACCATAATTTCATCCGTAATACCACCTTGAGTTGCAAGTAGTCTAATGCCATCCACAACTACGCCGTCATCGTTTTTCTCAACAACATGTAAGGCGACATTGGCATCTTTTTGTTCAGCCTGAATTTTTGCCCGGTTAACCTGCGGGTGGATTAATGTATGCGTTAAGCTTATGTCATTCTCTCTTGCGTACTCTGCATACTTTCTAGCATTTTCAGCGAATAGTGGATTACTTTGACCGTAAAATTCATAGGCTGCTTCCATCGTCATGACTTCTGCATTTAAGTAGTCTGGAGATCGTCCCATGACACCTTTTGTGAAGTCTTGCCACTCCATAATCGCTTCCCTTCGTTCGATTAAGTCGTCAATCGTTTTTGGAAGCATAAACGTTTTACTGACTAAATCGCCTGTCGTCGGGGATTTATACAACATTTTTTCTGGTTTTTCGTGTTGAATATCGTAAAGTTTAGCCATTGATTGGACAACGTTTTTGAAGGCAGGATGTTCCGTCACGTCCTCTACACGTTCTCCTCCGATATAAACATTGTTTTTAGCTTTTTTAAGTCGTTCGATATACTCTTTACCCGTTTTTGCTGGCATAAGATCTCCTCCTCAAAACTTTGTAAGCGCTTTTAATACTTTATATTTTGAATATTAGCACGACTTTTGGTATATTAAAAATATCAATTATGTTATATATCTATATAAAAAATATATGGGAGCTGAGTTAATCGATGGATTTCAAACGTTTAAAGTACTTCCATACGATTGCAATAGAGGGTCAAATTACGAAAGCCGCAAAAAAACTTCACATTCAACAACCTCCCCTAAGCAAAAGCCTCAAAGACCTTGAAAACGAACTAGGAGTGACTTTGTTTGACCGTCAATCTCGCAAACTTGTTTTAACTGAAGCAGGTGAAGTTTTATTTAGAAAAGTAGAAGCAATTTTTTCGCATATGGATGATGCTGTAACAGAAGTTCGGGATGTAGGAGAAGGTTATGCTGGCCAGCTTGCGGTCGGCTGTGTTAAAACTTGCTTTTCTTATATTCCAGACAAACTTAATTTATTTAGGTCACAATTCCCAAACATTTCGTTCAGGTTAAAAGAGGGCGATTCTTATACTCTAGCTGAACATCTATTGAATCATGAACTTGACTTCGCCATCATAAGACTCCCATTAGACCTTGAACCTTTTGACTACCTGCACTTACCCGATGAAAATTACGTAGCTGTTTTACCAGAGGAATGGAATGAGCTCCATGATGCGTCTATAACGATGCAGCAATTATCAGAACATCCATTGATGTTATTGCACCGCATTAAAGGGGTAGGCCAATACGAAGTGATTTTAGATAAATTTAAAAGGCGAGGACTAAATCCTAACATTATATTGGATTGTCCAGATGTGGATATGATTCTAGATTTGGTTCGCTCAGGAGTTGGTGGAACCATAATTCCAGAATCGACTTATCACCATAAAAATGTTAGCGGGATTAACATGTTAAAAATTGAAGATGAGGAAATCCCGTCTAAATCAGCAATTATTTGGTCAAAGGATCGTTATTTAACGAAAAGTGCAAGGCGTTTTATTGATATGTTTGAAATGGATACAGCTCAAATAAAAATATAACCACACACAAGGGATTCGTTCACCCTTGGGCGCGGCTTAAACTTGACGTAAAATCATTAAAACTTGACGATTATTTTGAAAAACTTGACGTAAATCTCTAAAAAGTTGCCGATACAATTAAAAAACTTAACGATAACTTGCGAAAAGTTGACGTAAATTCTGCAAAAGTTGACGTAAACCTACCAACCAATCTTATCTAAATCTACAAAAGTAGGAATTAAAGAGTCATCATAAACGTCTCTAATATGGTTCGCTACTTCTTCTGTTTGATAAATGTCTACGATTTTCTGGTACGTTTCATTGTCCGCTTCACTCGACTGCGCGGCAATGATATTAATGTAAGGTGTCGCTGTGTCGTCCTCGACAAAGATTGAATCGTTAACAGGGTTGAATCCCGCTTCAACAGCTACCCCATTATTAATGACAGAGATTGCAACATCCGGTAATACTCTTGGTGTTTGAGCTGCCACGACAGGTTCAAACTTGAGATTTTTCGGGTTTTCTTGAATTTTATCTATGGATCCATTCCCGTCAAAACCTTCTGGAAGTCCGATCAAACCAGCCTTTTCTAGTAATAGCAAGGCGCGTCCCATATTCGTCGCTTCTTTTGGAAGGGCTACGGATGCTCCTTCTGGAATCTCTTCAACACTTTTGTATTTTTCAGAGTATATCCCCATTGGCGCAATGAGCGTTGCCGCAATCGGCTCTAAGTCTAAATTACGCTC
The DNA here is from genome assembly GCF_042685285.1 of Piscibacillus salipiscarius. Lineage (NCBI taxonomy): Bacteria > Bacillati > Bacillota > Bacilli > Caryophanales > Bacillaceae > Piscibacillus > Piscibacillus salipiscarius. The sequence goes on from NZ_JBHUMZ010000019.1 coordinate 182,980, forward strand.
TTCAATAAATGCATCAAAGTAAGAAACCGTTTGGAAAGCGTTAAGGTCAATATCTCCGTCAGCTAATGCTAGATTTGGTCTAACATAATCCGCAAATTCTACTAACTCTATTTCTATGCCTTCTTCAGCAGCTAGTTCTTTTACTTTTTCCCATATAGGAACACCAGAACCGTTTAACCCTACTTTAACTGTATCATCTGAATCAGACCCTGAACCGCACCCTGCTAAAACAATTGCCGATATTATTAATGCTAGTGTGATGTTAATTAATTTTTTCATGAATGTTTCCCCCTAAAGTTATAATCTTCGTAGTTTTTTTGATAAAAAGTTTCCAATCATTTGAACGAATTGCACAAGGACAACGAGTAGTACGACCGTCACAATCATAATATCTGTTTCAAACCTCTGATAACCGTATGCAATCGCTAAGTCACCGAGGCCACCGCCTCCAACGAAGCCAGCCATAGCTGAAGCCCCAACTAGTCCGATTGTTGCAATCGTTAAATTTAAAGTAATTGAGCTTAATGCTTCAGGTATTAGAACTCGATAAATAATTTGCCAGTTGGTCGCACCCATCGCTTGAGCCGCTTCAACCACACCTGTATTCACCTCAAGCAAACTACTTTCAACTAGTCTTGCGACGAATGGTGCTGAGAAAAACACAAGCGGAACGACAGCCGCCGCAGTCCCAATAGATGTTCCTACTATGAATCTAGTAACTGGCAAAATGGCAACGAGTAAGATAATGAATGGGACTGACCGAAATATGTTTACAATGACATTGAGTACATTAAAAACAGGTCCATTTTCTATAAGCCCACCCTCTCGAGTAACGACTAACGCAATGCCGAGTGGTATTCCAATTAAACATGCTAGAGCTAGAGATATAAACACCATTAGTAACGTTTCATTTGTTGCTTCAGCAATTCTTGGCCACATTTCAATAATATTAACGTCCATCTGACTTCACCTCCTGGATGATCACTTGTTGTTTGATATATTCTAATGCTCTTTGGATCTCATCATCATCACCTTGGAATTCGACGATTAAATTCCCGAACGGTGAGTCCTGAAGTTCCGTAATTTGGCCGTAAAGCACGTTCACTTCTAAGTCAAATTGTTTCGCTACATTGGATAAAACCGGCTGACTTGCTGATCCGTCCGTGAACGTCACACGGTAGATATAGCGTGTTTCAACTTGGTCTAAAATAGATTTTGGTATTTCGTCATTCATCACTGTCTGAACAAATTTTTGTGTTGTCGGATGTTTTGGTTGTGAAAATAGGTTAAAAATCGATCCCGCTTCAACCACTTTTCCATCCTCCATCACGGCTACTCGGTCACAAATTTCCTTAATAACATTCATCTCATGCGTAATTATTAAAATAGTTATGTTGTATTCATCACGAACTTTTTTTAATAAATTAAGAATGGATTTTGTTGTTTCAGGATCAAGAGCAGATGTTGCTTCATCACAAAGTAAAATACTTGGCGATGTCGCTAAAGCTCTAGCAATTCCGACGCGCTGCTTTTGCCCGCCAGATAACTGGTCAGGATAATGATTCGCGCGGTCGCTTAAACCAACGAATTCGAGTATTTCATTGACCCTTTCTTTGACTTTTCTTTTCGGTGCCCCAGCAAGCGTAAGTGGAAATGCGACATTGTGAAACACCGTTTTCGTCTCGAGTAAATTAAAATGTTGAAAAATCATTCCGATTCCGCGCCTAATGCTACGAAGTTTTCCTGATGATACTTGAGACATATCTTGGCCATCAATTAAGACTTTTCCAGAACTCGGTCGTTCTAATTGGTTCACAAGCCTAACTAACGTACTTTTACCTGCACCACTGAAGCCAATCACGCCAAAGATTTCACCTTTTTGAACCTCTAAATCTACCTGATTAACCGCCTTAAATGATGTTCCTTCGTGGTCAAATGACTTGGTGACTTGATCAAATCGAATCATCTATGTACCTCCTAAACAGTAAAAAACCCTCTCCCCTTATCCAATAGGAATAAGAAGAGAGGGTTGCCATCGTGTATGTAGCCCAGCTCTTCTTATCTTTCAAGCATTCACGACATACTTGCTGGAATTGGCACAGTGTCTGATCGTCATCAGACCCGCTGCCGAGGTTTCAAAGGGCCAGTCCCTCCACCTCTCAGGATAAGAAGAATATATATTTCGGTTTTCGTTATTTAATTTGTGATGTTATCCATCATAATCTGAATTTTAATCACTGTCAATATTTTTTTAAAAATTATGTCGAAGCTATTCCGTTTGGGGTATACCAACAACAAGGATATCTACCCCGTTTTTCAGTTGATCTACCCCATTTAAAAATATATCTACCGTGAAATTTGTCGACGGAGTAAAAAACGCTTTTTAATCCACCCTATATAGCGAGATACTAACCGAAAGATAAAAAACTCCGCTCAGTGCGAAGTTTTTTCTAGTATTTATTTACTCTTAGAGAGATAATCTACAATTCCCATGGCGCATACTTGAAGATCTAAGCTTAAATACTTATAAACCGTATGGCTGCTTGGTATGTTGTGTTCAACTAGATGCGTTGTGACAATATTGCTTAAACCATCTTCTACAAGTTTAGTTTTTTCTTCAAAAGAAGCATTAGGATGATCTTCAAAAACCTTTTCCCCAACCCCAACAAAACGCGGTAACCAAAAACGGATTTGTTCATACACATGTTTCGGGTCTCGAGACCTACCGAAGTGACCGAAATATATTTGATCCACATTTAGGTTTTCAATTTTCTTAAGTGATTTTAGCATAGCGTCAGGGTCGAATTGATTTGGTGATGTCGATGGTAAAACAAAGTTTAGCCCTTCTGCTTGAGGATAGTGAACCCCTATCGTATCACCAGTAAAAATGCCGTTACTTAATGAATCATGGATACTTAAGTGATGCTTAGCATGACCAGGAGAGTCGTAGAACGTAAGCACTCTTCCTCCTATATCTAGTGTGTCACCCTCACCCTTCTCCACTAAACGTTCTTCAGGAACAGGTACGATTGGATCAAACAGTTCATCAAACTGATCACCATAGACTGCCTTAGCCCCTGCAATTAATTTCGCCGGGTCTGCTAGGTGCCTTTTACCTTTTGGGTGAACGTAAACTGTCGCATTTGGACAATGTTCTAAAAAGAGCCCTACACCGCCCGCATGATCTAAATGAATGTGAGTTACAATAATGTGCTTTACATCTTTAGGGTCAAGATTTAAATCTTCAAGCCCTTTTAACAAGTGAGGAACAGACGGGCTCGCACTCGTCTCTACAACCGTCAGTTCATCTGCGTGTAAGACGTAAGCCCCCGTACGTTCTGGCATACTTAAATCATATAAATCTATCAACGTCATATCATTACCTAAATCAATTGGATGTGTCATAATAACCTCCTGTTTGTTTAGTTCTCTATTAAACCTACTTCGATTTATAATAGAAAAAACCTTCTTTTTTTAATTTCAGATAGTAGTATAATAACGATAAAAAGGACTGAAAAATATGGAATTTATTAAAGATCATGTATTCTCAGAGGAGCGATCAATCTCATACACGCTATTAAAACAAAAAAGCCACAAACTTGCTATTGTATTGCCTGGCGCTGGGTATACAAGTCAGGCCCCATTACTTTATTATTCTACTGGTTTGTTTGTGAGTAAGGGGTTTGACGTTCTTCATGTGAATTATTCATACTCGGAAAATCAGCTTAAACAAATAGGTGCTGAAGGGTTGGGCCAAGATGTCAAACGAGTCATTAATCAAGTTGTTCAATTTTACGATGAAGTGATGGTTTGCTCTAAATCATTAGGAACTCTAGCTTTATCTCAAATTGTAGATGATTATAAACCCCAACTGTGCATCTGGCTTACCCCACTTCTGCAAAGGGACGATGTTTTCCATTGTCTTAAAATTAGTGAATTTGCAGGCCTTGTTGTTATTGGAGACCAAGACCCTTGTTATATAAAAGAACGCTATTCTGAATTAGAGCATAACCCTAACTTAAATATGACTCTAGTGAGTGGGGCTAATCATAGTTTGGAACTACAAGACAAGCACCCCACTGAGTCTATCAACATCTTAAAAAAATACCTTGCTCAATTAGAAGGAATACTAAATGCCTAATTATTTGACCTGTTTGGTTTAAAAACTTAAACTAAAATAATAGTAATTTTGGTAAAAGGAGTGATCGTATGGCTACAGAACGCCAACAATTCTTCGAAAAATTTAATGAAGCGTTCATGACGGGTGATCTTGAGTTTATTTTAAACAGTGTAACAGATGATGTACGATGGGAAATGGTCGGCGATGACATGATCGTAGGTAAAGAAGCACTTAAAGAGGCTTTAGGTGGTATGAACACGAATGACACGTTTAAATTAAACATTCATCATACGATCACTCATGGAACAGCTGCCTCTGTGAATGGTGTGATCACCTTCACTACCAATGAAGGCGAAGATAAAAAGTACGGCTTTTGTGACGTTTATCAGCTCAACAGCTTTAAATCCGGGAAAATTAAAGAGCTTACATCCTATGTAGTTGAAATGGATTAACAAAAAGGCTTTTGCGAGGTTTCGCGAAAGCCCTTTTTATTGAAACTGGAATTGTGACACAAAATCTATAAATTCTGCTTCTAACGTATGATCGTATTTCGTGATAGCATATGTACTTACAATTGGTAATTTTAATTCAGGAAGATCTACTTGCACAATCCTGCCCTCCAGCACTTCCCTTCTAATGGTTGACTTCGGTAAAAAAGACACCCCAAGTCCACTAACAATGAATCGTTTCGTAATATGGTTCTGCGATACTTTCATTGTTTTGGTGCGTGGGAAAAGCGTCTGAATATCAGAAAGTAATGACTCCCAATAAACGGGATGATTGTGCGTTAGAAGGTAATAATCCTGTAGAACGTGCTCTGCCATTAGCCCAGGCGCCACCTCAGCATCGAACCCATCATGTGGTACGCAAAGAACAACTGGATCATCGTAGAGCTTATGTTGATGCAGCTGATCATCTTTAGTTTTTTGTAAAGTAAATCCGATATCAACCTATTCACTCATTACAGCATCATCAATTTGATTAGACTCCATAATTTCCACAGAAATTTCAACTTCAGAGTGATTCTCTAAATACTTCTTCAAAACAAAAGGCATGATCGTGTCAGCTATGAGTGGCGAGATGGCAAGTTTTAGACTTTTTCTATAGCCTTGCGCATACGACTGAATCTTCTTCAGCCCTTCTTGGTGTAATTCGAGTAATTGACGTGCTTGTTTTAAATAGATTCTTCCTTCTTCTGTTAACCGAACAAATCGTTTCCCACGTTCTAAAAGCGACACACCGAGTTCTTTTTCAAGAGACTTGATATGAACGGTCACTGTTGGCTGGGAGACATATAAAGCTTCAGATGCTTTTCGAAAATTCCCTAATTCCGCTACCGTGACAAACGTCTTCATCCATGATAGTTCCATATTTCGCACCTACCATTAATATTTTTAATTAAATTAATTAAATATATTTAATTTTATTAATTAATATTACATCATATACTAAAAGTAGACAATGTAAGGAGGTATGAAGATGATCTATAAAGGACTAAAGGGAGTTGTGTGCACAGAAACGAAACTTAGTAAAATTGATGGAGAGCGCGGGAAACTCATCTATGCTGGTTACTCAGCTAAAGACCTTGCCATATCTCGTTCATTCGAAGAAGTTGCATACTTATTTTGGTACGGTCAGTTACCAAATGAGAAAGAATTTAAATGGATTCAGGATCAATTTAAGGACAATCGAGAATTACCGTTTCATTTAAAAAACATCATCAAAAGCTTGCCACCATCACTAGAGATGCTTGATGTACTAAGAACTGCCATTTCAGCTGTAGAAGTAACATCTAATGAGAGGCCTTCTATTGACGATTCGATTAAGCTTACTTCTCTTATTCCAAGTATAATCGCTTATCGTTTGCACGCATTAGGAGTTAGATCATTTCCAAGTATACAACGTGATTTAAATCATGTGGCTCACTACTATTACATGGTGACAGGAAGGGAACCTAAGCAAGAATATATTAAACCACTTGAAACGTATATGATTTTGACCATGGAACACGGGTTAAACGCATCAACCTTTTCAGCCAGAGTCACAACTTCAACCGAATCTGATTTAGCATCTAGTATCGCATCAGCTATTGGCACAATGAAAGGTCCGTTACATGGCGGTGCACCGAGCGGGGTTATAGAATTCTTGAATGAGGCTTCTCAATCTGACGATATTTCAGATTTAATTCGGCATAAAGTTAAAAGTGGGGAAAAGCTCATGGGCTTTGGTCACAGGGTCTATCAAACATTGGATCCACGCGCTATGGCTTTAAAACAAATCGTTCATGAAAATCAGAAAGCTGACAAGTGGTTTGAGTTAGCGTTGAAAGTAGAACAAGTTGCGATTGATGTACTAGCTGAACTAAAACCCGGAAGAAACCTTTATACGAATGTAGAATATTATGCAGCCGCCGTCATGAAAGCTCTAGACATTGATTCATCGTTGTTCACTGCTACTTTTACAGCTAGCCGAATAGTTGGTTGGACTGCCCACGTAATAGAGCAACGGCAAGATAACACCATTTTTAGACCAAAAGCTAAGTACGTAGGACCAACATTATAGAAAGCTTACCTGCAGGTTCACATGTTTTTCCTGCAGGTTTTTTTGAGTTTACCTGCAAGTTTTAATCTTTCTTTTAAAACAATTTGAATCTAATTTCAGACGATTATTAAACTTTTAGATAATTATACATATTTTTCTGTTACAATTGTGTTAAATTGGGAAAAAAGGATAATATAGGATTAAGGAAACTAAAACTGAGGTGGTTCCATGTCCATTAAGCTTGATTTAACAGACTTAGAACGTCGTAAACTAAGAAGTGCCAAGATTAAGATTGCGGATCTTCATTTGCTCCGTCCTGATGAATTAGCTAAAGCCATTCAGTGCACTGCTGAAAGGGCTAGGTTTTTGACTGGTCTAGCGACGTTCCAGCAAATCCCTTCCATTGGTTACCGAATGGCTTATAACTTAGTTTACTATTTATACATCTACACTCTACACGAAATTAAAGATCATGATCCCCAAGAATTGTTTGATTGCCTGGAGCAACGAGCAGACGAGAAAATTGATCCATGCGTTGAGGATCAGATTCGTTGCGTTGTTTACTACGCCAACCACCCAGATAGCACCAAACAATGGTATGATTTCACCGAGCAACGTAAAGCTGACCGGCTAGCTTAATTAAAGAATTTTACTTAAGAATGATTGAGTACGTGGGTTTTGTGGGTTATCAAAGATTTGATTCGGATCGCCTTCTTCCATGATGACACCTTCGTCCATAAAGAATACGCGATCGCCAACTTCTTTCGCGAAGCCCATTTCGTGTGTTACAACAACCATTGTCATACCTTCATTAGCTAAATCTTTCATAACTTCTAGCACATCACCAACTAACTCCGGGTCTAATGCAGAAGTAGGCTCATCAAATAACATGACTTTTGGGTCCATCGCGAGTGATCTCGCAATCGCGACACGTTGCTTTTGCCCACCTGATAAGCTTTCTGGATAAGCCTCGGCTTTATCACCAAGACCCACTTTTCCTAATAACTTAGCTCCGTATTGTTTAGCTTCCGCTTCAGGCATGCCTTTAACTTTAACAGGTCCAAGCGTCACGTTTTCTAAAACCGTTTTATGTGGGAATAAATTAAAGTGCTGGAACACCATTCCGACTTGTGAACGCACTTTATTGATATCCACTTTGGGATCCGTTAATACATCTCCGTCAATTTCAACTTCTCCAGAAGTCACATCTTCTAATAAATTTAAACAACGTAAAAACGTACTTTTACCTGAGCCAGAAGGTCCAATAACGCATAATACTTCTTGAGATTTTATTTCCGCATCGATCCCCTTTAGTACTTCATTGTCACCAAACGATTTGTGTAAGTCTTTAACGGTAATCATTTATACATCAAGCTTCCTTTCTACATTACGTAAAATAATTGATGTTGGAATGGTAATAATTAAGTAAAAAATACAAACCATGATTAATGTTTCAAAAATTTCAAAGGTTGAATTATAATACTGTTTTGCCATATAAAGTACTTCACCAACAGCAATTACCGAGAATAATGATGTATCTTTTAAACTGATAATGAACTGGTTTCCTAAAGGTGGAATCATACGTTTAAAAGCTTGTGGCCAAACGATATAACGCATTGTCTGTTTCTCTGTTAACCCAATGGCACGGCCTGCTTCGTGTTGTCCCTTGTCTATTGAGTGAACGGCACCACGCACAATTTCTGCAATATAAGCACCGGCATTTAACGTAATGGCGATAATCGCAGATGTTAATGCGCCAATATTAACAGCTGTTAACCCATAGTAAATGAATAACACCTGAGCTAAGATCGGAGTACCTCTAATTACCTCTACATAAACGGTACTGATCCATCTAAAAATATTGATTTTAGAAAGTCTTCCAAGCCCTGCAATGGAGCCCAAAATAAAACCAAGGAAAACACCCACTACGGTGATATATAAGGTTAATTGAATACCTTCCCATAAGTAGGGAAGTGATCTATAATAAGCTGAATCTAAAAAGCTTTCTATCATTGTTGTTAGATCTCTCCCTTTTTATAAACTATGTCTAACAAATTTTTCTTCTTAAATAGGAAAAATAGCGTAACAAGGTAAAACTTGTTACGCCTTGATTTCTGTTAGTCTAAGTGGTTATTCTTTTGGCGGTGCTTCACCAAACCATTTTTCGTAAATTTCTGCATAAGTTCCGTTTTCTTTCACATTAGCTAAGCCTTTGTTAATAGACTCAAGTAATTCAGGGTTTGAATCCTTTGGCATAGCAATACCATAAGGTTGACCTTCTAATACATCGCCAACAGTTTTCAGGCTGTCTGAAGCTTGTTCTTTAATATAAAACTGAACGTTAGGTAAGTCATATAACACCGCGTCTAAACGACCACGCTCAAGATTCATATAAGCTGTTACGATTTCAGGATAAGCTGTAATCTCTGCATCAGTGTTGTCTTGTAGATAACTCTCACTTGTTGACCCTTGACGAGCCCCAACGTTTTTACCTGATACATCTTCAATTGATTCAATATCTGAATCTTGTGGAACAGCTAAAATTAAACCAGAATCATAGTAAGAGTCTGAGAAATCAATGAATTCCTTACGTTCTTCTGTGATTGAGATTCCAGCAATACCTATGTCGTGTTTACCTGATCTCATTGAAGCTAGAAGTCCATCAAATTGCATTGTTTGGAATTCAACTTTAAACCCTTGATCTTCCGCAATAGCTCTCAATAATTCAATATCGAACCCTACCATTTCACCTGTATCTGGGTTCTTATACTCAAATGGTTTGAAGTTAGCATCAGTTGCGACTGTGTATGTAGGCGTTTCTTCGCCACTACCACCGTCACCACTATTACCACTATCTCCATTACTTCCTTCACTTTCTGATGTACCGCATGCGGCTAATACACTAATCATAAAAGCCGCTATTAATAACAACATAAACTTTTTCATGTCCAAAATTACCCCCTGAAGTTTTTAATCTTACTATTAATATATTTTCTCATGTTCACAAATAATTCGAAATTCAGATAATTCATGAAAAAATTGAGTTATTTAACATCTAGGCGAGTTTATTCCACTAGAACTCTTTCATTTATACAATATCTAATAAATAAGTCCTAAAACTTAAAATCCTTCCAGATTTAGTCCCTCTAGTTAGCGATAATGGTTTATTTAAAACTCTTAGAAACTATAGGAGTATATTTTTTATTAGATAAATAGTATTGGTTCAATATAATTAAAATTTAATCATACGAAAAATCACTATTCAATTTCGCACAATGTTTGTTAACCTATAATTAAATAGAGGTTAACAATAGGAGGAGATCTTATGAATTATCAGAGTAAAAATCTAAAAATTTTTATCAATTGTGTAGTTTTTGCAGTCATAACTGCTGTTTTAGCCCAAGTTGAAGTTCCTCTACCGTTAGTCCCGATTAGCGGACAAACACTTGCCGTCGGGTTAACAGCAACTATACTAGGAAGCAGCCAAGGTGCATTAGCTATGATTTGTTATGCTACACTTGGTGCTATTGGTTTGCCAGTATTTGCAGGGTTTAATGCAGGAGCAGAGGTTCTAACTGGACCAACGGGAGGATACATTATAGGTTTCATAGTTGCAGCCTTCTTAATGGGGTACATACTTGAGCGCACATCATTCCGGCTAACGATGGCAATGGTGGCTAACACCGTTGGAATGGTGGTCATTTTACTGTTCGGTATGATTCAACTGAAATATGTTACTGGTTTAGGCTGGGGTGAAGCTCTTGATGCCGGAGTCTACCCGTTCATTGTGGTAGGTCTGATTAAAGCCTTCCTCGCAAGCTGGATTGGTATAGCTGTAAGAAAAAGGCTAGTTCAATCCCGATTGATCAATCCTTCTGAAAAAGCTGCAGCATAAAAACAAAAGGCCTGAGTTTATAATAATTAGTTTTAACTTCATTTAATAAATTCTATAACTCTAATATTTAAAGTCCTTCCAGATTCAAATCTGGAAGGACTCTTTTTATTAATCTATTACGGATTTTACAAATTTAAGTTTTTGATCTGCGTACGACTTAACATCATTCACGTATTGCTCCGCTAAATTCACTTTCAACCGTTCATATTCTTTAGCTAATTGTGGGTTGTCATTTAACCGGTCTCTGAACTGTAAATGCTCGTGCCACCACTTACCGTCATACTCTACAACATGCAAGAAGTGCGTTTTTATATAATTCTCCTCTTCAATCTTAGGAAATTTGGCAAAGACTACTTTATCTTTCACCTCTTGCTTTTTTAACCTGAAATATTGACCTTCTTGCATTGTTCTCATCTCTAAATCCTTTGCGTTGTCTAATGGTTTAAGACTGACCATGATGTCTACATCGGTTTTGCCTTAATTCCATAAATCGCTGTACTTCCAATGTGCTCAATACCATCTATGTGTTTACCAACTAGCGACTCTAATAGCGCTTTTTCTAGCTGAAAGTTTTGCTTCCATTCTGGGTTGTGTGGAACTAACTTCACTTCATCTTTTTGTAAACCTAACACAAAATCCCTCCCCATATGGTATCTCTCTATGGTAAAGGGGTACAGGCAAAAATAGTAGTCTAAATTTTCTTTAAAATTTATGGTATAATAGAATTGTAAAATGATTCATGTTCTCTTGTAATGACCTTCGCTGTTTAAGGGTCATTTTTTCCTCTTCCTATCGGCTGATCCCTCTTTTCCCAAACGCTTTCGCTTCTTTTATGGCTTCACTTATAAAAAACTTATGAATCAATTCGTTCATATTAATCCAGACACCCATTTTCCACGATTTGCTAATCTATGGTTAACAATATACAATGTTAATCATTATCTGAAAATAACATACCATTGTCTTATACATATCTTGGAGGGATTAAATTGAATAAAGCATTATTTTATGGCTTAGTTATGTCACTAATTGCTATAGTTGCTGGACTGGTGACAACTAGTTTAGATTTGACGTTTTTAGTTAGTGGAGTATGCGGAGTTGGGGCTTTATTATTTTCTGGTATGCTAACGGGTGCATTTGTGAGTGGCGACCGAAACCGGGCCAATTATCATGCATCGACCAATGAAAGCAAGCAAGATCGTCATAACTTGATGGTCAATGCCTTATGGTTTTCCTTACCTAATATTGTGACTGCTGCTGCAACCCTCGGTATATACTTAAGTTTCAATTAAGGAGAAAATATGAACATTAGACCCGTTACACAACAAGAATACGAATTTATTAATGAATTGTGTGAATTAAGTTACCATAAACCTTCGCAATGGATTGGATATCCGAGGGTTGAGAGCGTGGATGTTTTAAAGGCTGAGGTTAGCGAATATAACAACACGGTTGATAACTGCGTTAAGGTAATTGAACATCAATTGAAACCTATTGGGTTTACAGGTTATTTACATGAAGTTGGTGATGACGAAGCTTATATCATCGGACCCGTATTTCTAGAAACTTACCATACTATTAAAAACGTCAAAGAAATACTAACAAAACTTCAGATGGAGTCGCCTTTTAATCTATTAAGAATAACAACACCTTCAAATAATACCGTAACTAATGCTGCTATTGATGGGCTATGTTGGAAGCAAACTAGTCAGCAACTAGAAATGGTCTATGAATTAAACCAATATGAAAGTTCAGACCACCATCTAGATGTAAAACCCATAGAAGACCAACTGATTCCTGATGTGGCAACACTTTTTGAAAACGTATTTAATTGGCACGAATCCCAAAATCAATTGAAGCATTATTTGAATGAGTTTGGAATGGATGCGGCTTGCATTTTCGAAGGAGAGAAGCTTAAAGGCGCGATCCTTTGGGATGCTGTTGAAGAGACTAACTTTGTTAGATTAGAAGATGTAGCCGTTGTGCCTGAAGCTAGACGACAAGGTATTGCGACAAAATTGATTGAACACGTCATACAAGACGCATCTTCTCAATCAAAAGAGGATATATTTTTAGCCGTTGATTTAGATCACGTAAATGCAATTAAACTTTATGAAAAAATTGGATTCAAACGTAATATGATTAATGTTTCATATGAAATAAAGTCCTAGACCACCAAACACGTTCTAGGACTTTTTCTATTAATAAACTTTCTTTCGAGTTAAGGCTTGATTTAATGTACTATACGATTCCATCTTTTCAAATCGAACACCTAGATTGACCATTGTTTGAGCAACCTCAGGACGAATTCCGACTAATACGGCGTGCGTTCCGACTAGCTCCATCGATTCAACTATTTTAAAAATGTGACTGGCTACCATTGTGTCAATAACTGGTACCGCTGATAAATCAATGAAAAGCTGAGATAAATCCTGGCGGTTCGCTTCTGAAAGGGCAGTATTAAGTAAGATCTCTGCTCGCTCAGTGTCCACATTACCAACAACGGGTAACACTGCGGTTCCATTTCCTAATGGAACGACAGGTGCTGATAAGACTAAGAAATTGTCATGAGCTTCTTGAATTTTTGATTTATAAGAATCAATAAAAGCTGAAGTAAATGAGCGAATGCCTTCATCCATAAGCGGATCTAACCTATGTATTAAAGCAAAGACTGTTGATGCAGAGAAGTTTTGCTCTATGACAAAAGATTCGACTTCGTTCCAAATAGTTAATCTTAAGAAAGCAACTCTATCTAACACACTGGATAATTCAGCTCCATTTTCAATAGCCCAGTGACCTGTATTTTGTCCCCACCTAGTCATTTCGTTAAGGCTATCATCATAAGCATGACAAGCTTTAGCAAAAAAACCAACTAACTCGGCCCGAAGCTCTAGTGCTTCTGCTGTATCCTCTTCTTCAGATTTCATATTTCTGGCAATATTATACTTATTCTCCTCTAACATGTCTCCAACTTGGAGGACCTCTTGTTTAACCGATTGAGTCATTCTTGTACCACCTTTAACTATGATTACTTAATTATAAACGAAATTTCCACAATAGAAAATAGACGACCCATTCATGAGTCGTCTATTTTATTCTCCAGATGAATCGTGGCCACCTGAGTCACCACTACCAGATGAAGAATCACCCTCTACGTCTAGCTCTATATTAACATTTTCGCTTTCCTGCTGGTCATCACTTGATGTGTTAAACATCGGAAATACATAATAAATTAAGAAAAATAGAATTAGTACGGTGATGATTAGAATTGATATCCATTTTATAGCTGTCGCTCCTGTACGATGCGGTTCTTCATGCCTTATACGTTGTTCTTCTCTTCTTTCATCAACCATGTTAACCCTCCTTTTTGAGTGTTGTTAAACAGTTCCCCATTAATATTTTTTCTAAACATTTCGTAAAAGGAGTAAAGCACATTAGCCCAACTTTTTGAATACTTTAGCTATGAGGAATAAAGGAGGATTAGTAATATGAATTATCAAAAAAACCCTAAAAAACATTCTTACTATAAGAATGAGAGCTTTTTAGACCAACCAAAGATGAATTACCCCTATATAAACACTAACTCTAAACTTATGTCCCAGCAATTAGACCACCATAAGAAAAACATGTTCGATCTATGTCAAAAACATCATTTATATCTCGTACAAGTAGAAACAGTTGATGGTCAAACCTTTGAAGGGATTGTTGATGAGTTTGACGAAGATGGCGTGACTTTGCTCGTACCTTCTGGGGAAAATGAACGCGGAGATGGCTTTGATGATGTTGGATTTGGGCCTGGTCCAGGATATGGTATGGGGTATGGTTATGGACCTGGGTTTGGTTCACCTTATGGGTACGGATACCCTAGGAGATTCCGCAGGTTCAGACGTTACCGCTATCCATTTTTTAACTTAAACCGAATTTTCTTTCCATTCTTTTTCTAAACACATGGTAACAACCCATGCAAGCCCGCTGCTTCTATCATTTAATGATAAGAGGCAGCTTTTTTATTTAACAAGAGAAATCCCCATTCCAAAATTGGGCAAGCACTAGGTTGTCTGCCTATATTGATCCCTTAAGGAGGGAGATTATGAATGATTTTATTGTATATAAAGCAATTGGCGATTCACTAACAGTTGGAATTGGTAATTACTTCTCAAAAGGCTTCGTCAATCGCTATGCCCAAAGAGCTGTTGAAACACTACAAGTTCCAGTTCGTACAGAGGTTTTTGCTAAAAATAAAATAACAAGCGGAGACTTATTATATAGAATACAAGACGAAAAAGTTCAATCACGACTCATGACGGCAAACATCATAACTATTACTGCAGGAGGAAACGATTTACTTCAGGCTAACAGAACATTTATGTATACCTATGACCCAAGCGTTTTTGATGAAGTAACAGTAGAGTTTTACCAAAACATGGCATCGATCCTATCAGAAATACATTACTTAAAATCACTGCATCCTACTCCTTATATGATACGACTAATCGGTCTTTATAATCCCTTTCCACACCTTTCATATAGTGATTTCTGGGTGCAACGGTTTAATAACATTTTGTTATCTTTCAGAGATGAACGCACGCAATTTGTTGATATTTATTCTTACTTCATATATGGCGGGGAGCACTTATTTAATTTTGGCAGGCTTCACCCGAACAAGTACGGGTATGAAGTTATCGCAGAAGCAACGGCCTCGTGTGGGTTTGAACCACTTAAACAGGAAATCGAATCTAATCAAAAATGAAAACTCCACGGCCGAACTAAGCCGAGGAGTTTTCTTACGATTGACAAGAACCATCGTCACAGTATTCAGTTTTAGCTTGGTTATTGAGAACTTGAATTTTTGGCTGTTTTTTCTCTTCTTCGTGTACTTTTGATAATACATCTAAAAATACGTCAGTCGGCTGCGCCCCAGATACTGCGTATTTTTCATTGAATACGAAGAAAGGAACTCCTTGAACTCCAATTTGAGATGCGTCATGCTGATCTGCTTGAACCTTTCGTTTATACTTAGCTGATTCTGCAATTTCAAGCGCCTCTACTCGGTTTAAACCGACCTCTTCGGCTAAATCCACTAGCACCTGATGATCTCCTACATCTTTACCTTCTGTAAAATAAGCACGCATTAAGCGTTCCATCATGTCATACATTTTACCTTGCTGATTAGCAAAATGGCTTAATCGATGAGCATCTTCAGTGTTAGTAGGAATAACCTGATCAAAGTTAAAGTCCAAACCTACTGTTTTCGCTTGTTCAGCCATTTGATCATTCATCCGTTTTCCTTCTTCATATGGCACACCATACTTAGTTGCTAACATTTCATGAATATCTGAATGACCACCTTTTTCAGCATTAGGGTCTAATTGATAACTTCTAAAATGAATTTGAATATTTTCCTGTCCAAATTGTTTCATGGCTTCTTCAAGACGTCTTTTGCCGATATAACAAAACGGGCATACAACGTCTGACCAAATTTCAATCTTCATATGACGACCTCCAACATTTTGCATCAGGGTCATTATTATATATTTCAATCTGAATTTCAATCAATGTGCTTTATTTCGAATTAATATGTCTCGAATCGTTCTCCTTAAGGTTTAATGCTTTTTTCCGATGAACAAACAATCGATTAAGCCCCTTATATAATAAGAATGCGGCTGCCATAAGTACCATTAAGGTTACAACATACATCATCATTTCCACCGCAAATCACCTCTTTTTGTACCTTATTCATAATATTGTACGTATGTAATCTTATAATTGCAAAACTATTGACTCGGGAGGATAAGCCCCTTTTTTGAAATCATAGATGATTTGCCAGGACTCTTGGTAGAAAATAAAAAACCTGACCCTTCATTAAGGATCAGGTTAAGACTCAGATTGTAGTTCTTTATTTTCTTCTTCTGTAAATGCTCTTGAACGGGTAAGGAACCGTTTACCTTCAACACCTTCTAATGAAAACATGCCGCCTCTACCATCAACCACATCTATTATGAGCTGCGTATGCTTCCAATATTCAAACTGGTTTCGGTGAATGTAAAATGGTGCTCCACCTATTTCACCCAAATAAACATCTTGATCACCAACAATGAGGTCGCCATCAGGGTAGCACATGGGTGAGCTGCCATCACAGCATCCGCCAGACTGGTGAAACATGATCGGGCCATGTTTTCCTTTCAATTTTTCTATTAGTTCTAAGGCAGCATCCGTTGCGGTTACTCGTTGAACCATTTTATCCCGCCTTTCTTTTGAAAAAAGGAAGCCCATTCAAGAGGCTTCCCCTTTACTATTATATTCGTTCAGCCTTAGAAAAATCCTAATTTCTGAGGGCTGTAGCTAACCAGTAAGTTCTTCGTTTGCTGATAATGACTTAACATCATCTTATGGTTTTCACGGCCAACACCTGACATCTTGTAACCACCAAATGCTGCGTGTGCTGGATAGTCATGGTAGCAGTTTGTCCAAACACGGCCAGCCTGAATACCACGGCCAAAACGATAAGCTTTATTAATGTCACGTGTCCATACGCCAGCGCCTAAACCATAAAGTGTGTCATTGGCGATTTCCATAGCCTCGGCATCGTCTTTAAACGTTGTGACAGACAATACTGGACCAAAGATTTCTTCCTGGAAAATTCGCATTTTATTATGTCCTTTAAATACTGTTGGCTTAACGTAGTAACCATCTTTCATGTCACCTTCTTGTATGTTTTGCTCACCACCGATTAAACACTCAGCACCTTCTTGCTTACCGATATCTAAGTAAGATAAGATTTTCTCTAATTGTTCGCTTGATGCTTGAGCTCCCATCATCGTATTAGGATCTAACGGGTTTCCTGTATTAATTTCTGCAACACGCTTTAATGCACGCTCCATAAATTCATCGTAAATATCCTCATGGACTAGTGCACGAGACGGACACGTACAAACCTCACCTTGGTTAAGCGCAAACATAACCAGGCCTTCTATCGCTTTATCTAAGAAATCATCATCCTGATCCATCACATCTTTAAAGAAAATGTTTGGTGATTTTCCACCTAATTCAAGTGTTACTGGGATTAAGTTTTGTGACGCATACTGCATAATTAAACGTCCTGTGGTCGTTTCACCTGTAAAGGCAACTTTATCAACCCGAGGATTTTGGGCTAGAGGTTTACCCGTTTCTAGGCCAAAACCATTGACGATATTAAGGACACCTGCAGGAACTAAGTCTTCTATTAATTCCATTAAGACTAAAATAGATGAAGGTGTTTGTTCAGCTGGCTTTAATACGACACAGTTGCCAGTGGCCAACGCTGGAGCTAATTTCCACGTTGCCATAAGTAACGGGAAGTTCCATGGAATAATTTGTCCTACTACTCCTATTGGCTCATGAAAGTGGTATGCCACTGTATCATTATTAATCTCACCAAGAGACCCTTCTTGTGCTCGAATAGCGCCAGCAAAATATCTGAAGTGGTCCACTGCAAGAGGCAAGTCTGCATTGAGAGTTTCACGAACTGATTTCCCGTTCTCCCATGTTTCTGCAACCGCAAGCATTTCTAAATTCTCTTCGATACGATCAGCAATTTTATTTAGCATATTCGCACGTTCTGCAACAGATGTCTTGCTCCATTCTTCCTTAGCTGCATGTGCTGCATCTAATGCTAGCTCAACGTCCTCTTTTGTCGAACGAGGAATTTCAGTAAAAGTCTTACCTGTTACAGGCGTTACATTTTCAAAGTACTGACCATTAACAGGTGGTGTCCACTTCCCACCAATATAGTTTTCATAACGGTCCTTAAAATTTACAACAGCTCCATCTGTGTTTGGAAAAGCATACGTCATCATTATTCCTCCCTTTTTAGTATCAAAGACTAACCCTCAACACAAATGTATGCGCTTTCAATATTTATGTATTTTATGACAGAGTTAGACTTCTTTCTCACTATTTTAACAAAACTTAACTAAAAATTCAAAATTTTTAGTTTAATAATAGAACAAGCTTGTCCTACTAATTATACTTATGCTTCAACTCTTGAACTATGACTTTTTATCGGTAAGTCTACTAGATTAGTAATAAATTGTTTTAGGGCATTTCCTCCTATTAATGGGCCTTAGTTTCTCATGTTTGGTCCTTTAATTGAATGCAATGGTCCCTTTTTAGAAAAGTATGGTCTTTAAAGGTAGTTTTTTAGGCCTAGAATTTAGAATAATAGTCCTTTGTAATAAAAAAAGCTGACCTCACGTCAGCTTTTGATTACGTTCAATATTTTACTTATCTTTGCATGTTTTTCCGGGGATTCATCTAGATGTTTCCACAACAAATCTCCGTTCTCATCAAAAATAAGAGTTGCTCCTTGAATGTAGACATCTTGACTGGTCATAGATTTCTTCACAAACTTAGCCTGTTTTTCATCTTTAGGAATGATGTTTTTAAGCCTCCGAGTAATCACGCCTAAGGCTACTTTTGATAGTAATATAATCTTTGCTGGTCTTTTCGCTTTAATCGCTTTAAATGCTTGTCGGTCGGGATCGCCTACAATTTCAAATGGATACGGACCAAATGCATCTAGGAACTGTTTAATAAACGATGCCTTTGATGGTGCAACGGCGACAATCTGATAACCTTCACTTTCAATTTCTTCATACTGCTCACGCAACTGCGCGAGTAATTGGCGGCAAATTGGTCAACCAAGGTGACGTGTGAATACTAAGATAGTCTTTTCGTTTCGGATTAACTCGTTAAGTGTCGTTGTTCCGTTTTGAGTTTGAACCTCATAGTTAAGCTCCAATAACATGCCCCTCCCTTGTTTTCACTAATAATATATAACTTAGCACAATTAACAGCTGACTGACGAGGATGATCGTTGCTAGTGGTAAAATCGTGCTTGTTCCAAATACACCTACAATTGGTGCGACAGTGGCTCCGAACACGAACTGGAATAAGCCAAGTAGAGCCGATGCACTTCCTGCGTTCCGATCTTGCGTCTGCATCGCTAAAGATAAGCTCGTTGGGTTCATCATACCTGTACTTGATGTAATGAAAAATAAACCGATAATTACAAATATAAGTCCCCCGTCAAAAAATGCGGCCGAAACGAGTGTCGTACCACCTGTTAATGCCACTAAAAACCCAATAACTAAAAGCTTTTCTTCATGCACTCGGTCTGATAGCCTACCAACAACTTGACTCATGGTGATAAACCCTAGTGCATTTAATCCAAAAATCATAGAGTAAGCTTGCGGGGACAACGCAAAAATGTCCTGCAAAATAAATGATGACCCTGAAATGTAAGAGAACATGGCTGCAGCCGCAAAGCCTTGTATAAACGCAAAACCCATGTAACGGCGATGCTTCATTAACTTCACAAAAACCTCAACGGTACTCCTAAGGCCGCCTTCAGAACGTTCCTTTACAGGCAATGATTCCTTTAATTTTATGATTGCGAGTGCCGTTAATATGATCCCAGCAACTGATAGAATAGCAAATAAGCCTCTCCAACTAGTAAATAATAAAATTTGTCCACCAATCATGGGTGCTAAGATAGGCGCCAAACCCATTACTAAAACTAATAAAGAAAACATTTTCGTTAATTCAGATCCCGAATATAAATCACGAATAATCGAACGAGATATAACAATCCCACCAGCACCTGAGAATCCTTGAACAAACCTGGCCGCAACAAGCACCCAAATGTTAGGTGCAATCGCACAAACAACTGATGCTATGACATATATTCCTATGGCAATGATGAGCGGCTTTTTCCTTCCAAAAATGTCACTAAGTGCCCCAATGACAAGCTGTCCGAATGCAATTCCAAGCAAGCTTGTGGTTAAACTTAACTGAACTAATGACGGTTCAGTTTTTAACCCTTCTGCTAATTTAGGAAAAGCAGGTAAATATAAATCTATCGTTAACGGAACAAGCGCCGTAAATGCACCTAATAACAGAATTAGTCTCAAGTGAGAAGATCTTGATGCCATGAATTACACCTCTCTTTTATTGTCATAACGCTTATCCTATAACATTTTAAAATAAATTTAAAGTTTACTGTTTACTTTTAAAAACGAGGTGTATATACTGTGTATATAGATATAAACAGTATAACAGCCTGAGGATGTGAAAGAAATTATGTGGCAAAAGGCGCTAGATTTAGCATTATTTGAATGGAAAATCAAATTGACCAACAGGTTATTAATACAATTTATTACATTAATCACGCTTTTCGTTTATATGATAACCGTATTTAATGATGCACACTTTGAAGAACCAATACTAATATTCGAAATGTTGTTCATAGCATTTCTACTTTTGGGATACGGTTGGTCTACACCGATGGAATTTCAACTCCAAAGAATTAACGAAAATCATTATGCCTCTCCGGTGTTATTTATGTTACAGAATTTACCGATCAATAAAAGTACATTAATTAGAAGCCGCTTCTTATTATTTTATTTAAACTTAGCACCATTACTTATATTATTGTTCATACTATTTTATATTTCACCTGCGATTAGAAACGTTATGACACCTTATTCTTATTTTGTATTTTCCTTATTTTGGATTAGTTTTTCACTAAGTTTCGGCTCTTTTTTACCTGCGAGTGATATAAGAACTCGGCAGATGACCCAAGGAAAACTTCTATTCTATATCTTTAGTTTTATAGTATTCATTTCATTGATTACTCAACTTGGAGATTTCGTTTATGGAGGAAGTTTTATAAACTTAATTATCTATTTATCCAATCATGATCCATTTTGGTTAGCCTTATTTTCAATCACACTTATTCCATTAACTTTAGTTTTTTGGGTTAAATATCTTCAAAAGAAAATATCAAAAGAAGACTATGACTTATCTTAATAAGGAGGATTAAATATGTGGAAGGAAGCTATTAATCTCGCTTTGTTCGAGTGGAAAATTGACTGGTTTAATCGAATCTTACACCAAATTTTATTACTAGCCGCATTACTTGTTTTCAGTTATGCCACTTATGAATCCATAATAGATGATGGTGGCTGGGGGTTAGATGTCATTTACTTTGCTTTTTTCGTTTGGGGATTTGGTTGGTTGACTCCAAAGGATTTCCAGTATCAAAAGGTTAGCTCTCACACTTATGCATCACCAGTGTTTTTTATGTTACACAAATTACCGATTCAAAACAGTACGTTAATTAAGAGTAGATTTATCATTTTCTATATCAACGCTTTACCGATTTTGGTTTTATTTTTTATAGGTTTATACTTTTTACCTATTCTTAAGAATGTCTTTACAATTGAAGGGTACTTAGCTTTTGCACTTATGTGGGCTAGTTTAGGATTAAGCCTTAGCGCCATCTACCCTGCAAGTGATTTAGGGGATCGCAATGTCACAAACAGTAAATTGATTTTTATTTTCATAGGTATATGGATTACATTATCCATTTTGATAATACCGACTTATATTTTTTACGATGATGGGTTAATTAATCTAACAATTGATATAGCCAATCAGTGGCCACTAGTTGTATCAATTATCTCAGTACTAATCATACCGGTTTCGAATTGGGCTTGGATTAGATATGCCAATTCTAAATTGAAATTAGAAGACTTTGAATTATAGGAAGGAGTGGGCGACTTGGAATTACCTATTAAATTATCCGAGCAATCTAGAGAACCAATCTATCACCAGATTGAACATCAAATTAAAGCCTTGATTGCTAGTGGACAATTAGAAGCTGGCACGTCACTCCCTTCCATTCGCGCTTTATCAAAAGACTTGGAGGTGAGTGTCATTACAACGCGGAGAGCTTATCAAAATCTAGAATATGAAGGCTTTATTAAGACTTTACAAGGAAAAGGCACGTTTGTTGCTGATATTAATGTTTCGTTAAAAAAGGAAATTAAAGAGGACACGGTTGCTAATGCACTGCGTAAAGCTATTGGGACCGCATACCAGCATAACTACTCTAAAAAAGAAGTTAAACGTTTATTTAATCAATTACTAGACGAAAGTGAGGGAGAATCGTGAGTTATTCAATTGAAGTTAAGGATCTTCAAAAAACAAGAGATGATTTTGAGTTAGGGCCATTTAATTTAAATATAGAACCTGGTTTAGTAACGGCTTTAGTTGGTAGTAATGGTGCTGGAAAAAGTACACTTCTTAAAACAATCATGAACTTAGTGAAACCTACCTCTGGAGATATTCGTATATTAGGAAGTTATGTTAATCATACTGAGTCTTGGAAACAAGACATTGCCTATTTACCACAAAACAAGTTAGGGCATGACCCTTTTAATGGAATGCAGTTAAAAGAATTAGTGTCATCACTTTACCCTAATTGGGATGAAGCACTTTTTAAACGAATAGTTAAAGATCTCGATGTCAATCTTAAGAAAAATTTTAAGAATTTATCACCAGGTGGACAGCAAAAGCTTGCACTAGCCTTGACCATTCCAAGAAATGCGCCAATCATAATTTTAGACGAACCGACTTCACACATCGACATTGTATCTAAAACCATTCTTTTAGATTTGTTAGCAGAGTGGATGGAGGACGGTGAACGCACCCTCATTTTAGCGACTCACCAAGTTGAGGATATCCGAAAGCTTGCCGATATGGTTGCGATCATGAAAGACGGTAATCTTTTAGCTTATAAAGATAAGGAAGCCCTCATCGAAACATATACTCAATATTGGATGGTAGACCCACTTCCAACCGAAAGTCTACCAGGTGAAGTAAGACGAAAAGGAAGCAAAACGGTTATTACGAATGATGAAACTGAGTTAGAAGATTATTTAAGTCAACATCAATTGAAGTGGTTAAACAAAGAAACACTTAATCTAGAAAATACGATCTCATTGATGTTAACAAAATAAATAAGAATAAGGGGAGAGAGAGAGTTGGAAAAAGCCTTAAGCGTTAAGAACATACAAAAGTCATTTAAAAGCACAAAGGTTTTAAAAGGAATTTCATTCGATGTGCATAAAGGTGAAATTATGGCTATTCTTGGTCCTAATGGTGCGGGTAAATCCACAACCATTCGGAACATTATGGGAATTATGTATCCTGATGAAGGAAACGTTACTTTCCACGGACATAATGGAAGTGACATCCCGCGTCATAAAATCGGTTATTTACCGGAAGAACGTGGCCTCTATAAAAATGTAAAAGTGATGGATGTACTTCTTTATTTTGCGAGTTTAAAAGATTATCCAAAAGAAAAAGCTAAAAAACGTGCCCTCTATTATTTAGAGAGACTTGGATTAAAAGGTAAAGAAAATGTCTCGGTTGAAGAACTGTCTAAAGGGATGGGGCAAAAAGTTCAATTTATCGGGTCGATTATACATGAACCAGAGCTTTTAATATTAGATGAACCGTTCTCTGGATTAGATCCTGTGAGTCAGGATGTTTTCAAACATGAAATTAAAGAGCTTGCCAATAATGGAACGGCCATTTTACTAAGTTCTCACCAAATGAATCTTGTTGAAGAAATGTGCGATCGCTTATTTATGATTAATAAAGGTGAAAAAGTCATATACGGCTCAATGGACGATGTCAAAAGAGAATACGCTAACTTTAAATGTACGATTCGTGGCAGAAATGAAGTGGCAACACTTGAAGGGCTTCCAGAAGTCACACGAGTTGAACAAAGTGGTGATATTTCAGTATTGTATTTAACTCACGATGTTCAAGCGACAAACTGGTTAAAACAGCTCCCAGAGTCACTTGACGTACAAGAGTTATCCGTTGACCGCGTGTCCTTACATGAAATTTTCGTAGATATTGCAACAGACCAATCATTAGCTGAGGAAGTAGGTGCTACCCATGCGTAATAGTATTAAAGTTGCTAAGTGGGAATTTAAGCGTAACGCAAGGAACAAATCGTTTATCATTTCATTATTTTTAACACCTTTACTATTTGTGATTTTTGCAACAGCACCAACCTTTTTAAGTAACTTAGGTGATGAAGAAGAAAAGGCTACCACGGTTTACTTTAATGATCAAGTTGGGGTGTATGAAGCAATCCAACCTGTCATTTCTGAAGGTGATTTTGTTTCATGGGAAGTTATCGAAACGGATAATGGGCCTGAGCAAATGAAGAAAACGCTTAGTGAAGAAGAAGACGCTGCGTACATTCAAATTAGCGAAGACACGTTAAATACCGGTACTGTCAGGTATATGGTTGGAGATGACGTCGATCAATCGTTTAAAAATGAGATGAATGTTTTACAGCAGCCAATTAAGCAAGCACAGCTACAAATGGCTGGATTATCGACTGAACAAATGCAATTAGTTCAGCAGCCAGTAAATTACGAGGAAGCAAGTGTTAAGGAAGAGACTGAAACTATTCCAATGGAAGAGGCTGGTGGATTCCCGTATGAGCAGGCTATTCCTAGCATTTTTGCAGGGCTTGTCTTATTCTCAATTGTGATCTCAGGTATGATGATCTTCCAAAGCGCTTCACAAGAAAAGAAAGATAAAGTCGCCGAAATTATATTGTCGTCAGTAACAGCTGTTGAACTAATGCAAGGTAAGATCTTGGGGTATTTCAGTCTCGGGCTTCTACAAGTAGGTGTGTGGATTGCACTTGTTACACCCTTTGCACTTTGGAAACTTGATGACATTCCAGTCCTTGAATATTTATTTGTACCAGAGACATTGTTGTTACTAGTGATTGCGATATTAGGGTACTTGTTATTTGCGGCACTATTTGTAGGACTTGGAGCAACTATAGAAGATGCTTCTACTAGCGGTAACTTCCAAGGGTTAGTGATGATGTTACCATTCATTCCATTCTTCTTAGTCGCACCTATTTTCAGCAATCCGAGTGGAATAATAGCACAGATTGCTACGTATATACCGTTTACGTCACCAGCTGTCATGCTCATGCGATTAGCTGTATTAGATGAGTGGCCTTGGGTTGAAATTTTAATTGGTCTTGCGATTCTAATCGTGAGTATTTGGATCTTCATGAAGCTAGCGGGTAAGATCTTCCAAGTGGGAATTTTAATTTATGGTAAAAATGCTACACCACAAGAGATATGGAAATGGTTAAGAGCATAGAGTAGAATATGTAATAAAAAAACGCTTACAAAAGCAACTGCATGTGTTAATTAATAGTATATTAGGAGGTGAAATAATGAATACATGTGAAAGTTGTCAAAGTTCGTTGTCTGGTAGCGACTTAACTCTTCCTTGGGAAGACGGAGATAATGCTTATGCATACGTAACATGCCGACACTGTGGACATGAGAATATTAAAGAAGGTTTTGGTGAAGATGATTAAAATTCTACATTGTCTATAACTCTAAACTGTTAAAATGTTTTTATTAACGAAGCGTTTCCAATGAATTATGTTTATCAAGAAATAAGTTTCTTAAAATATTATCCATACAAAAAGTACCATAGAACAGTAGTCTATGGTACAGATTTTATACTTTCTTAATCTTTTAAAAAGAAATGCCCTCCCTTTCCGCAGGCGACAGCTGGAGTTTGAGGCGTTTCTTTTTTTATTTATTCTATAAAACTCTTATCAACTAAATTTGTTAAATCTGGTTTTTCGTCTAAGAATCCTAAGTCATGTGAAGAGTTTGCGAAATCTTGAAGTACTTCTCCATTGACTTCATACGTGAATGTGATACGCTCCCATGCACGGTCAATGACCTCACGAGATAACTCTTGGTCTGTAATTTCTTTGATCTTATCTATTGCAATCGTTTTTGATTCATCTGGATTGTTTTGAATAAACTCTGTCGCTTTCTTGTGTGCATCTACAATGCTTTGAACTAGTTCAGGATCATTTTCTATTAACTCATTAGATGTTACGAAAACAGCTGCTGGTAAGGTTTCACCATATGCAACATCAGGTGTATCAATTAACACTTCACCCGTTCCCTGTTCCTCAATAAATGATGCCCAAGGTTCTGGAACAGTAGCCGCATCGACATTCCCCGTTTTAAACATGCTAGAATAAGTAGCTGGTTTACCTGTTACGTGCTTCATCTCACCACCAACACGGTCAGATGTCATTCCATATTCACCTTTCATTAATGCTTCAAACTGAACATCATGTGTACAACCAACACGTGGTGAAATAAATGTTTTTCCTGCTAAGTCTTCCGGAGATTCAATCCCAGCATCTGGGCGTGCCATGATGACAGTACCACCTGTTGATCCAGCGGCAACGACACTTACTTTAGCCCCGCTTGTAAAATGATTCATTGCAGGTCCTGGCCCTACAAGTCCTGCCTCAATATCTCCCGTTTCAAGAGCTGTCATAAACGCTGATCCGTCAGGAAAATATTGATATTTCACTTCAGTACCATCAGGTAACGTCTCTGAATATAAATTCTTCTCTTCAGCCACCATGCCGGCTACGTGGTTAATGTTTGGAAAATAGCCAATAGTGACGGTATCATTCGAACCATTTTCAGCACTGGAACTACCGCATGCAGCTAATACCACACCCACTAGTAATACCATGCCTAACGTTAATATTTTTTTCATTTATAAAAACTCCTTTTTATGATTTTAAAAGTCCCCAACGTTTTAGGACATTTTTCTCTAATTTAGAAAAGACTAATTGATCCACTAATGCACCGATGACACCAATAATGATAATAATTCCAATGACTTGATCCATTTTGGCAAAATCAGATGCGAATTGTAACGAGTAACCAAGTCCTGGCCCATTACTTAATAATTCCCCTGCCATCAGAGCTCTCCAGCTGAATGCCCAAGCGAGTCTGATTCCAGTCATGTAATACGGGATACTTGCTGGGACTTCAACTCGGTAGAATAATTCTGGTCCTTTTGTTCCCATAGTTCTTGCAGCCCTTACTAGCTGCGGTGGTACGTTATGAATAGCAGACCTGACGTTTAGGGCCATCACAAATGTTCCGCCGAGCACAACAACGAAAATAACCGCAAATTCAGTAAAACCAAATAACATTAAGGATAACGGGACCCATACGATACTCGGAATACTTTGAAGGGCGATTAAATACATTCCCGCTGTTTCATCAGCTTGACGTGATTTCCCAAGCAATACCCCAAGCAAAGTCCCTATGATTAGTGCGAGTGACATCCCTATGATTAAGTGTTTAAAACTTGCTCCTAATGCGACTAGTAAACTCCCATCCATAAATCCATCATAAAGTGATTGAAAGACTTTAAAAGGTCCAGGTAAAACAACTTCTGGAAATACCTTTAAGGATACAATAGCTTGCCAGATACCAACGACGACAACTAAAAATGATATACGTTTAATGGCTAATTTCATGATCTAACTCTTCCTTCAACACTTTGTTAATTTCATCTTTAAGCAGTTCCATTACCTGGTTTTCAAGCTCAATCACTTGGGCATCATCACGCTTTCTTGGCCTTGGGAGATCGACTTTAAAATCTGCGATTACTCTGCCAGGGCGCGTACCCATAACGACCACTCGGTCTGATAGCTTAATAGCTTCCTGAATACTATGAGTGACAAACAAAATGGTCTTTTTCGTTTCAAGCCAAATTTTGGTCAGCTCATCATGCATAATGTGGCGCGTTTGTTCATCAAGTGCCCCAAATGGTTCATCCATAAGTAAAACTTTGGGATCCATCGCTAGCGCTCTTGCGATAGCAACACGCTGCTGCATTCCACCAGAAAGTTCATACGTATAATGGTTTTTAAACTTACTTAAATGCACCATTTTAAGGAAATGATTCACGCGCTCCTCTGCTTCTTTTTTTGACAAAAGTTTTTTAATCGGATACATCACATTCTCTTTAACATTTAACCATGGAAACAAGGAAGGCTCCTGAAAGACCATTCCACGGTCTGGGCCTGGCCTTTTGATCTCACTACCTTCTAGAATGATCGCACCTTCAGATATATCTTCTAGACCTGCGATCATCGATAATAGGGTTGATTTACCACAACCGGAAGGGCCCAAAATGGATACGAACTGATTTTCTTCAATAGATAATTTTATATTGGAAAACACTTCGAAACTTCCTTGTTCTTGATCTTTAAATGTTTTACCAACTTGATCTATGTTTAAGAACATCTTTTCACCTAATTTCTAATAATTCCTATAAAATTACTTGGTTTTAGTTACAGTATTAAATTATACAACCGAGACAAGAAATGTGTCAACTTTTTGATTAGTTGGGCAGTCAGCAAATAAAAAAGCCTAGCGTTGAGCTAGACTTTTTTGTCACTTTAAATTGGACTTGAGTTTCGATATTATATTTTTGTTCATTGTAATTAAAGTCAGCATAACCGTATACTTCATAGAACCCTTTTGGAAAGTCGCCATCCATAACCTCTTGGATGAATTCCTTAAATGCACTGGAATCCTGACCAGAAAAACCACCAGAACCATTATATTCCTCTCGTAGTGGCTCTCCCTTTTTCAAAACAGTTGATAACAACGGTTCATTCATTCCATAACCAATTTCATATTCTCTCGTTAGTTCTTTCATTGGGAAGAAAAACGGTGAAGCCGCATGGGTGATTTTAACTTGTGCTTGATCGCCAACATACTCAAGCTCCGCATAAATCTTCACTTCTGAACCGTCTTCATACGCTGCTTTTTCAGTTACTAAACGGTAGATGAAATCGTCTTCTTGAACTTCGCTCTCAGTTCCTATTACCTCGCGCTCGTTCAATTTTCCATCTGAAGGGTCTGTTGATGCCCCGCAGGCTGTGAGCATCACTGCAATCCCAAGTAAAACTAATAACTTTTTCATCCCATCACCTCTATAAACTTAGACGATAACTTAAAAAAATTGTTACAAATGATGCACTTTTTTGGGTGAATACCTATATCTTGTAATATACGACTATGAAGATGAGGTGTTTTAAAATGGGAAACCCAATTGTAACTGGGACCAGCACGAATAATACGGTTTCGGTTAATATTGATTTGTTTCGCTACCCTGTCCGTTACATTAAAGTTTACTTAGGGGGAGATTTGGTCGGCACATTCCACCCTATTTCTGATTTCCATTTAAGAAATCCTGATCATAAACCCGTTAAAGTTGCGCTTATTTTTGCGGATGGTGATAAACATGAAACAGTTATTTTGGGAGGTAAAAAAAGGCAACAAATTCATCGACAAAACTTTCTGCCGGGAGATATCCTGATAGCATCTGACAACTTTGGTGACTTCCCTCCACCTGGGTACATGGGACACTCTGCTCTAGTTCTTAATAATCGAGAAATTATAGAAGCAACAACGTCGATGCCGCAAATTAGGCAATCTACCATTCGTGAATTCGTTGATATTCACCCGAAGTATATGCACTTACGTTGTCTTGACCAAAATGTCGCCAATGAGGCTGTGGCTTTTGCTTATGAATACTTACAAATGTACCATAACAATTTACAAAAAGGCACGGATGTCCCAACGTTTTCATTAACTCCACTTGTTCCACTTGATGACCCATATAATTCGATTTATTGTTCAAAACTTGTATGGCTATGTTATTACTACGGAGCTGGTGTTGACTTAAATAATGATTACTTCCTTTTCTCCCCGGAAGACTTATCGACGTTAGAAAACAGTGAGTACTTTAATGTTATTTTTAAGCATCCGGAGTTTGAGTTTAAACTCAATTCATAATTAGACTTCCCCGGACACAGGGGGATTTTCATGTATTAAAAAGGGCTCTGCCACTATTGGCGAGCCCTTTGATCGTATTAACGATGACTTACTTCTACTTCCATGTCTAATCCATTTGTTGCTTCATCTATAGTTTGAAGGGTTGATTTCTTTCTCTTGAAGAACGAAATAACCTTATCTGCTGCGTATAGTACTAGGAAGGTTAGGAAGACTGTTAAAGATACTAAGATAAGAGATGTTTCCATTACCCTCATCCCCCTTCACTCAAATTTTGTTGTTTATTATGATTTACATGTATATAATACCAAATTTTTCGGTAATTGCAACCTTAACGATTAATTTCTTTAATAAATTTGTGTATTCTCCCATATAGATTCAAATACTCCATATTTAAAATCACTTTAAAGTTATAAAGGATTGAATTTTCTAAAAGTTTTAAAACTGGTTCTCCAGGGGATTGCTAGATTATTTACCTTGTCATTTCCCGGGAAATTTTGTCGAATGATTAAATGATTGAATTACATTATTCTTTGCATTGGAGGCAGAAGAGTTTTTAGGACATTAGAAACCATTTATGGGACATTGGTGATTAATGTGAGGAATCGAACTTTGTCGAATAGGGGTATTCGTCCTTGATTATAAGACATTTAAGACGTATTATAGGACATTTCAGTTAAAATATGAGACATTCGGACATAAAAAAACCAGCCCCTATTAAGGAGCTGGGTCGTTTTATACGTATTGTTCAAAAAATTCGAGCACTCGTTCATAGACTTTAATTTCATTTTCCTTTTTCGAAAAACCGTGTCCTTCATCATCTAATACAAGGTATTCAACCTTGGTGCCTTGTTTTTGTAATGCTTCAACAATTTGATCTGACTCAGCCTTCACAACACGCGGATCTTTAGCGCCTTGTATGACCAGCATTGGCTTAGTCATGGAGTCTAAATAAGTAATCGGCGAGTCTTCAGTGAACTTCTCTTTATCTTTTTCAGGGTCTCCTACCCATTGCTTCATCATTGGCTTCCAGTGTTCTGGAACCGTCTCAACGAAACTAAATAAGTTACTGACGCCGAATATATCAACAACTGCTTTAAAGTATTCAGCGTGCCTACCATGAAGAAGGAGTGCCATATAACCGCCATAGCTTCCTCCCATAAGAAGAATTTTATCTCGATCAGCATAGCCTTTCTTAATTAACCATTCTAAACCTTCAACATTATCAAGGCGTGGTCCGTAACCCCAGTCTCCTTCAATGACTTTCGTAAATTTAAGACCGTAACCGGTTGAGCCCCTGAAGTTTGGTGTAAAGATGCTATAGCCCTGGTAAATTAAGAACTGAAATAACGCTCTAAATGTCTGTCGTTCAGCTGCTTGTGGTCCTCCGTGAGGCCAAAGAATCACATGACCATTATCGTTTTCAGGTTTTGCCTTGAAGAACATCGCTTCAATTTCTGTTCCATCAAATGATGGATACGTGACGACTTCTGGTTCCACCATTTCTTCCTTCGCAACTCCAGGAACACCATAGTTCGTTAAGTTTTCCCACTTTCCATTCGTAAACTTATAGATGTTGGTAGGAACCGTAGCTGATACACCCATGAGATACAAGTTGCCAGATTCAGCAATCTTCATCTGCATGACAACACTGACTGGGAGGATGAGTTCTTCCAATGTGCCGTTACCTAAATCAAAGCGATATAACGTATCTTTGACACCTTTTGAACCACCAATATATAGTGAATTAGTCGACTCATCATATTTAACATCTGTTAGTGAAATGCCATCAAGTTCTTTAACTTTTGAAAACTCTTTTGTTTCAAGGTCGAATTTTGCGAGATACGAAAAATCAGCATTATAAGTTGTGGTGAAGTAAATTTCTGATTCAGATGCATAGGCGAGCCCACTAAATGTATGCTGTTCATCTGTTTCTGGAGTTAAACGCATATGCTCCCCATCTTTGTATACAAAAGCTAACTGGGAAGTATTCGCAAACATTTTCATGTAAGTAAAACTCGTCTCTTCAGGGCTTAACTTAGCGAAATATGTTGGCGCTCCGTCACCTTCTAACACCACTTCTTCTGTATCATTTTCTATATCATACTTATACGTCTTTAAAAATGTCTGGTCTTCTTTGTTAGAGGTATAGTAAATCGTTTTCCCGTCATTAGATAATGACGGCATCATATGACGGTTGCCTTCAGATATCCTAACAGGCTTTAATTCTCCGCCCTTGGTTGGGATGGCGTAAAGCTGAGTATTTTCATCACCATCTTGGTCAGATTCTATCAAAATAAAACGACCTTCTGAATCATATTGAATGGACCCTGTGCTCTGGTTATGAAACGTTAATGGATATGGAAATGTGTTAGGTAGATCCATTGCCCATAAATTATATTTTCCATTTAAGTTTGTAGATAAAACAAGCTGTGATTCATCTGGACTTACACTAAATGACTGAATGCCATACGTTTGAAAAAATTGTTTTACATCTGGTTTGTTAAATTTCATATTATTGAAACCTCCCTTTTAGTCTCTTCTTAAACTTATTCGACATAGAGTCTCAAAATCCTACGGCAATCGAAATGTTTTCGCAGGTGTTTTTATTAGGAAAAATAAGGTAAAATATGGACTAAGAATGGAGGTCTTTGAGTTGAAGAAAATCGTAGGCTTTAGTTTAATGTTAGTTATAATTATCGGTTGTACAACCGACACCTCAGAGGAGCCACTAGAGACCACTAATGAACCTGAAACAGAACATTCGCTTGAGGAAAAAGAAAGCATTGAGCTTGAAGAAAATGTGACGACACTTGCTGAAAAGCTGACAATCCCTTGGTCGATTGCAAAATATGAAGACTCGTTTTATGTGACTGAACGAGGCGGAAAGCTTTTGAGAATTAGTGAGAACGGCCAAATCACCAATCAGGAGCTTAATTTAGAGAGAGAGATTCTACATTATGGTGAGGGCGGACTACTTGGGCTTTTATTACATCCTAATTTTGCCGAGAATAATCATGCTTACATTTATCACACCTATCAGGAAGGGGACCAAATTTTTAATCGAGTCGTTTTGATAGAGAATGACGGTGAAAGCTGGCAAGAAGTAGAAGTGTTAATCGACCAGATTCCGGGAGCACGTTTTCATAATGGCGGGAGAATTGAGTTAGGTCCTGACCGTAAGCTATATATCACAACCGGTGATGCAACGGAGCGCAAGCTTGCTCAAGACCAATCAAGTCTTGCAGGTAAAATATTGCGAATGGATCTTGATGGAACAATCCCTGAAGACAATCCATTTAATGATTCGTATGTTTATTCGTATGGTCATCGTAACCCCCAAGGCATCACATGGGGTGATGATGGCACGATGTATAGTACTGAACACGGTAATAGTGCTCATGATGAGATCAATATCATTGAGCCTGGCAAAAACTACGGATGGCCAGTAATTGAAGGCGATCAAAACGCTGATGATATGAGTCCTCCCCTTTATCATACGGGTAACACAACCTGGGCACCATCTGGAATTGCATACCACAATGGAAAAGTGTATATCGCGGCACTACGGGGATCTCAGATTATTGCCTTCGATACCGAAACGAAGAAACCTACTACCTTTTATGAAAATAGCGGTCGTATGCGAGATATTTGGATCGAGGATGGTTACCTTTATACCATTACAAGTAATCGAGATGGGCGTGGGAACCCAGATCAGACAGATGATCAACTGATTAGAATTAAATTAGAATAGTAAAGTACTCGTGAATAAGCGAGTACTTTTTTGTTTTTGTTTTGTCAGATAATTATAAATTTTTGTTATAATATAGGTAAGTATACATAGAGAGGGGAATGACATCATGCGTGAAGTTGTAATTGTTGAAGCCGTCCGGACACCAGTCGGACGAAGGAACGGAGTATTAAGTGGAGTCAGACCAGATGATTTAGCTGCTCTTACGCTCAAAGAGTTGGTCGATCGAGCGGGAGTTGACCCTGCGATGATTGAAGATGTCATCATGGGCTGTGTTTCACAAGTTGGTGAGCAGGCTTTTGATATCGGGAGAATGGCAGCGTTAATCGCAGGTTACCCAATTGAAGTTCCAGGAACGACGATTGATCGTCAGTGCGGATCTAGTCAGCAAGCCGTTCACTTTGCGTCCCAAGCTATTTTAAGTGGTGACATGGACGTTGTGGTCGCAGCCGGTGTTGAAAATATGTCTCGTGTTCCGATGTTTTCTAATATGCAAGGTACAGACCTTAGCCCTAAGCTAACTGAAAAATATGAAATGATTAACCAAGGATTATCAGCAGAGCGCATTGCTGAAAAGTGGGGTTTTTCTCGTGAACAGTTAGATGAGTTTTCACATGAGAGTCATCAGAAAGCAATAAAGGCTCAGCGTGAAGGTCGGTTTGACCAAGAAGTCTTTCCAGTAGAAGTCACAGTGGAAAACGGAGTTACGCACACGGTTACACTCGATGAAGGGCCAAGACCGGAGACAACACCTGAGAAGTTAGGTGAGCTTAAGACCGTCTTTAAAGAAGATGGGGTCATCACGGCAGGTAATGCGAGTCAGATTAGTGATGGATCTGCAGCATTGTTACTGATGACTCGAGAAAAAGCAGATGAACTTGGGCTTAAGCCTCGTTTTAGAGTTTTAGCTCGTTCTGTGGTTGGCTCGGATCCATCGATGATGTTAACAGGTCCTATACCAGCTACTGAAAAAGTTTTAAAAAAGGCTGGCCTTAAAATTGACGATATTGATTTATTCGAAGTCAATGAAGCTTTTGCTTCTGTGCCATTAGCATGGTTAAAAGAAACAGGCGCTGATCAATCAAAGTTAAACGTAAACGGCGGAGCAATTGCTCTAGGTCATCCGCTTGGCGCTAGCGGTGCAAAGTTAATGACCACACTCGTTCATGAGCTCGAACGTACAGGTGATCGTTATGGCTTACAAACCATGTGCGAAGGTCACGGTATGGCCAATGCAACCATCATCGAGCGCTTGGATTAGGAGGATATTTTATGGAACTGAAAGATCAAGTCGCTTTGGTTACTGGTGGTGCCTCTGGTTTGGGGGAAGCAACTGTACGACAGTTAGTCACTAAAGGTGCCAAAGTTGTGGTCGCGGACCTTCAAAAGGATAAAGAAAACATGTTATCAGAGGAGCTAGGGGAAGAACTAGTTAAGTTTGTCAAAACCGATGTGACTGATGAGTCAAGTGTCAAAGAGGCTTTAGAGGTTGCGAAGGGAATGGGAAATCTCCGAGTTGTTGTCAATTGCGCTGGAATTGGCGCTGCTATGAAAACGGTAGGCAGTAAAGGCATTCATGACCTAGCTACTTTCCAGAAGGTCATTCAAGTTAATCTTGTTGGAACGTTTAATGTAATTAGACTCGCTGCAAATGTTATGAAACATTTGGATGCCAACGATGGCGATGAGCGCGGTATTATTGTAAACACCGCTTCAGTTGCGGCCTATGAAGGTCAGATTGGGCAAGCGGCTTATAGCGCATCCAAAGGTGGGATTGTGGGAATGACGCTACCAATAGCGCGTGATTTATCACCATACGGTATTCGGGTCATGACCATCGCACCGGGATTATTTGATACACCTCTTTTCGAATCGCTTCCGGATAAAGCTAGAGAAGCACTTGGAGCTATGATACCTTTCCCGTCTCGGTTAGGTTACCCTTCTGAGTATGGAAAGCTTGCGATTAGCATTATCGAAAACCCAATGCTTAATGGTGAAGTTATTCGACTTGACGGGGCGATTCGAATGCAGCCGAAGTAATAAAATGAAGGGAACTCGCTTATTGCGAGTTCCCTCTTTTTGAATCTTAACCACTTGTCTATGGGCGTTAATCCGAATGCTATGGGTGTTAGTCATTTTTTATAAACGGAAACCCTCATTTTATGAACGGGTCTTTCGTTTTTATGAACGGTTATTCGATTTTTATAAACGTAACTTACCATATTATGAACGGCTCTTTAACTACCGCTCACCTCTACACCAAATGCTCTTGAAGTTTCTCACGTAATGCATTCTTCTGGAACTTGCCAACCGATGTTTTTGGTAGTTCCTCCATAAAGATGATATCATCCGGAATCCACCATTTCGCAAACTGTGGTTTCAAGAACTCCATAAGCTCTGCCTTATCGACTACCGCACCTGGCTTAAGAACAACGGCTGCAACAGGACGCTCCTGCCACTCTGGATGAGGTACACCGACAACAGCCGCTTCAAAGACAGCATCGTGTGCCATAAGGGCATTTTCTAAATCAATGGTTGAAATCCATTCTCCCCCGCTCTTTACCAGATCTTTCGTACGGTCTGTAATCTTAATCGTTCCTTCTTCATCGATGGTGACAATGTCACCTGTATGAAGCCAACCATCTTTAAAAGCCTCATCAGTCCGATCATCTTTATAATACTCATCTGCAATCCAAGGTCCACGAACGAGAAGTTCACCCATATCTTGACCATTCCATTCAATATCACCATCGTCGTTTACTGCCTTAATTTCAAGACCTGGCACGACACATCCTTGTTTAGCCCGTATCTGAAGTTTTTCTTCTGTCGGTAAGTCTTCCTGATAACTTTTAAGTCGCGACAACGTCACCAGTGGTGTTGTTTCAGTCATTCCATAAGCATGGACAAATGGAATGTTATGTTTCTCTTCAAATGCCCTGATCATACCCATTGGCGCAGCTGATCCTCCGCAAAGGACGGCACGCAGCGAGCTCATATCATATCGCTCTGCATTCGCATCTAATTCTTTAAGTAAACCAAGCCAAATAGTTGGGACGCCAGCTGTAATCGTAACATTTTCAGAGGTGATGAGTTCTGCTAATAGTTCTGGTGTGAATGATGGTCCTGGCATCACTTGAGTTGTTCCAAACCAAGTTGAGGCAAAAGGTAATCCCCATGCATTAACGTGGAACATCGGGACGACAGCCATACACACATCCGCCTCTGATAAACCACCAGAATCCGCTAACCCCATCGCTAAACTGTGAAGTGTAATCCCGCGGTGAGAGTACACGACACCTTTTGGTTTACCAGTTGTAGCTGACGTAAAACACATCCCTGCAGGTGTGTTTTCATCTATGTCTTTTACAAACTCAAAATGCGGGCTAGCTTCAAGTAATAAATCTTCATATGAATAAATCGGGCTTAAGGGCGTGTCAGGTAGCTCTTCATCTGTCATGATGATAAAAGCCTTTACAGTTGGAATGTGATCTTTAATGGCTTCTAAGAGGGGTAGAAACATCGGGTCAACTAATAATACTTTATCTTCAGCATGATTGATAATGTGTGTGATATGTTCTGCTGATAATCGGATGTTGATCGTGTGTAAGACGGCACCCATCCCAGGAATGGCGAAGTAAGCTTCTAAGTGGCGATGGTCATTCCAAGCAAGTGTGGCGACTTTATCGCCTCGTTCTACTCCTAAGTTTTCTAGTGCACTAGCTAAACGTCTTGTCCGTTCTCCGATTTCTTTGTACGTCAATCTGTGAATTCCAGAATGAGTGCGTGAGATCACCTCTTTTTTAGGGAAAAGCTTCTCAGCCCTCTCCATCATTTGACTAATGAGTAATTTACCTTCCATCATATGGACCCTCTCCTTTAATAGTTTATATCACTCGCCGGTATTGACGAGGTTGTTCACACTTTTGGGTCTTGACTTAAGAGGTCAGCATGCTCATTTAATTTCGCTATACGATTACTTTTAGTTAAACTATGGTGACTTGTTTGAACAAATGATTGCCCATCAAGTATATGGACTAAATCACGATCATTAACATAATCATCTTTTAAGACTTCACTAATCTCTAATACAGGAAACAGACAACAGTCATATTGCTTACCGATTTTAATCCAGTCTTGAAAGTCTCTAGCACGAAACAGCCTCTCAATATCTGCATGAATTTCTGGTCGTTTTAATTGATTCGGAAAATCATTTAACCACTGCTTTTCACCTACAGCTTGGCAAACGCTCCAAAACTTATACTCTAAAGCTCCAAGGACCATAAAACGCCCATCTTTTGTTTCATAAATCCTGTAATTAGCATACGAGCCATTTAGCACTGGTATTCCAGACTCAACTCCGGCTATGGATGATAACATCGCATGATTACCCATCATAGAAAAAATGGCGTCAGTCATGGCAAGATCAATATAACTTCCTTCTCCTGTTCGTTCTCTTTTGAAAAGAGCAGACAAAATCGCTTCACTTGCTACCATTCCTCCAATTAAGTCGGCTACAGTCTGAGTCGGCATAACAGGACGCCCACTTTCATCTTTAAATTGACTTAGAAAACCGCTCATCGCAACATAATTTAAATCGTGACTACCTTGGTGAGAGTATGGACTGTTTTGGCCAAAACCAGTAAGCGACAGGTAGATGATATCAGGGTTGATGTCTTTCACCTCTTCGTAACCTAGACCTAATCTGTCCATTACACCTGGTCTGAAGCTTTCCACTACGACATCGGTGTCTTTTAACAGATTATAAACCTTAGAACGACCTTCATCACTTTTAAGATCAATGGCTATACTTTTCTTCCCACGGTTATTCGCAGCAAATAAGGCACCGTCAGCCATTTGCCTGGCTGGGTCGCCATTGGGTGCTTCTACTTTTATTACTTCTGCACCTCGATCCACTAATCTTAATGTCGCAAAAGGTCCTGGTAAATACTGCGAAAAGTCTAATACTCGAATTCCTTCTAGCATGTTATAACCCCATATTCTTAGCGATAATATTTTTCATAATGTCATTGGTACCTGCATAGATCGATGATACTGGTATGTCTCTATAACGCCTTGCGATTTCGTATTCCTCCATATAACCATAGCCACCATGAAGCTGCATGCATGTTGTGGCTACTCTTCTTGCCATGTCTGTAATCCACCATTTCGCCATAGATACCTCAGTGACAACGCTTTCATTTTTCATATGCCTTTCGATCACATCATCTAAAAATGAACGGCCTACACTAATTTCTGTCGCCATTTCGGCCACTTTATGCTGAACCGTTTGGATCTTAGAAATCGGTTTTCCAAACGCTTTTCGTTCTGTCACGTAATCCTTCGTCACCTCAAGCATCTCTTCAGCTGAGACTTGGGCGCTAATGGCGACCGTTAAGCGTTCTTGCTGAAGTTGGTCCATTAAATAATAAAAACCGCTTCCATCATCACCTAGTAAGTTCTCTTTAGGCACTTTCACATCTTCAAAAAATAATTCAGCTGTATCTTGTGAATGAAGTCCAACTTTATCTAACTTACGCCCTCTAGAAAATCCGGGCATGTCTTTTTCAACTACAAATAGACTAATGCCTTTATGCGCAGGTTCTGCCTTAAGGTCAGTTTTAGCTACAACAATAATTAAATCGGCATGTATCCCATTTGTGATAAACGTTTTCTGACCATTTAGCACATAATGATCTCCTTGCTTCATAGCAGTAGTTTTAATCCCTGCTAAATCAGAACCGGCATCAGGTTCCGTCATGGCAATCGCTGTCACATATTCCCCCGTTACGCATTTGGGGATCCAGCGGTTTTTCTGTTTGTCCGATCCATACGTCTCAAAGTATGGTACGACGATATCATTATGTAATCCAAAGCCGACCATTCCCGAGCCGACACGTTCGATCTCTTCGTTAAAAACTACTGAGTAGCCAAAATCTGCATTTAGCCCTCCATAAGCCTCATCGACCCAAGGACATAAAAAGCCATTCTCACCCATTTTAGTCCATAAGTCACGTGGAATTAACCGATTCTCTTCCCACTTATCGAAATATGGACGTACCTCTTGATCTAGAAATTTTTTCAGTGAATCTCGATATAACCTATGATCTTGGTTTAAATACCTTGCTGTCATCCTTTTACTCCTTTATTATTTTAAATTTCTTAATATTAAGATATCATAGTGCGAATGACTGGTAAAGAGGGAGGAATGTCGAAAAAAAGAAAAGCAATGGATCGAATAAAATCCATTGCTTTTCTTATTAAATTCTTAACGAACCGCGAAATCCTCTACTCTTATAATATGACTCTGCTCCATTATGATATGTGAATACTCTTCCGTATCTGCGGTCACCAAATAGAGCCCCGCCAAGCTGCCTGACATCAGAAGGTGTATCAATCCAACTAGACGTTTTTAAATCAAACTCATCAAGTTCTTGCAGGTAGCGATACTCCTCTTCACTTAGTAACTTGATTCCCATTTCTTCTGCTAGTTCACATGCACTGTGATCGGGTTTATGCTTCTTCCTAGACTCAAGTGCAGCTTGATCATAGCAAACACTTCTGCGTCCTTTTGGGCTTTCTTTTGAACAATCTGCAAAAATGTACTCATCTGACTGATCATCGTACCTAATCACATCAGGTTCACCATCCGTTTGTTCCATT
The DNA here is from genome assembly GCF_042685285.1 of Piscibacillus salipiscarius. Classification (NCBI taxonomy): domain Bacteria; kingdom Bacillati; phylum Bacillota; class Bacilli; order Caryophanales; family Bacillaceae; genus Piscibacillus; species Piscibacillus salipiscarius. The sequence continues at coordinate 223,524 of NZ_JBHUMZ010000019.1, forward strand.
TGTTTTAAGGAATGTAGATGATCAGGGTTGTCCCTAAGTTTTTCTTCAATTTCCTTCCACTTGAGATTTTTATGACGATGCATGTTGGCTTCAAAGCGTTCTTTTAAAATTTCTAAAAGATTTTCATACTCTTCACTTGGCAATTTAAATCTCTCCCTTATTAGGTTTTGCTTTATTTTAACATAAGAATTAGCAAGGCTTTACCAAGTATATTTTCATTCAGTAAGACAAAAATATAAGTACGAAACCATTCATTTATAATACGTTACCTTGGAGGTTTCATATGGACATTCAACTATTACAACAACTCGTTGATTCACCATCATTAGTCACCATTAAGTATCATGGAATACCAGTGTATATAGATAGCATTGATGAAGAAAAAGGTACTGCACAAGTTTTCCCATTAGATGACATGGACCATGTTCAAGAGGTTGATATCGATGGGTTATATGAAGATGATCCGGTTCACTTATTCTTTTAAAAACTTCGTTAATGAGCGTCTAATAACGCTTTTCATATAAACCTAAACGAAGGAGGTTTGAAATGGACCGTCTGCGTGCTGAAGAAATCGCAAGCTCCCCAAAGGTTTGTAATGTGCAATACAATGGTAAGCGAGTTTTTATCCAACATGTTGAAGAAGCTCATGATGTTGCACGTGTTTATTATCTCGATGATCCGACAAATGAATTCGAGGTACAGTTAACTAACATTCGCGAAAAAAGATAAACCCGATTGCGCGACTTGGCGCAACCGGGTTTATCCCTTTTATGAGACATTTAATTCGCATATTCGGACTCGAAATTTGTCGAAAGTGGGCATTCGACAAATTTTATGAGACATTAAGAGACGTTTTTGAGACATTAAGCTCAAAATATGAGACATTTATTCGTCTTCTTTCTTCTTTGTGACCATAAATGTCATCGGGTGTTCCTTGCCGTTCATAAGGTGCTGGATATAGTTCGATGTCATATGGTATTGATCTTCAATCTTCTCTGCCAAATGGTGACTGCGTTCATAAATGATTGATCTAAAATTCGTTAATTGTTGATGCATTTTCTCAATTAAAGCTTCCTGGTTTTCAATTTTCTTTGCCATTTCCTGCTGTTTAAGTTCATGGTTTGAAATCTGCTCAGAGATTTTATGCTGAACGTCCATCATCTCATTAAGCTGTAATAACAATTCATCACTTGTATCATCTTGTTTGGTTAATTCATCAATAATATTTTGATTGGATTTATGAATACTTTTAAGCTCTTTTATCAACTGTTCTTTCGCAAATTCTTCTTGTTTCATCCAATCCTCCACTTTCGTTTGTTTTTGATCATACGATGACAAACGCATCAAAGTTTGATGTCTGAACTGATCGTGTGATTGGTGGCGGTTTTCTAAGCTTTTTATCTGATTCAAAATATATTCCTGAGTGTTTTGCTGTCTGTTGTAAAGTTGATTTAATGCATTGTAAGATCGGGTTAAATGTCGATTAACTTTTTGCTGCTCTTTAACAAATTCACTGATACGATCCACCACAACTTGTTCTTGGTTAGGAGCTTGAACAGGCTGCTTTGACCTATAGATATTTGAATCATTATTCATAAAAATCGTCAAGTGATCACTTCCTTTAACTCCTGCTTCTATAACATATGCAAACGCACAAAAAAAGAGTGCCTGTCTTAAGGGCAATTGCCTCAGACAAGCACTCTAATTATTTATGATGCACTAACTTTCTTCTTCTTTTTCGCTTTTTCAATTTGTTTACTTCTAAGTTGTCCGCAAGCAGCATCAATGTCACTACCTTGTTCCACGCGTACACCACAGTTAATATTGTTCTCAAGTAGTGTTTCATAGAACTTCAATATATTTTGCTTACGACTCCGTTCATATGGGTGGTCCGCAACTGGATTATACGGAATTAAGTTGACGTAAGATAAGTGACGTTTATCTTTTAATAATTCGACAAGCTGTTTCGCTTCCTCGACATGATCATTGACGTCATCTAATAAAATATATTCAAACGTAATTCTGCGATTCGTTTTCTCTAAATAATAATCAATTGCCGGCATCAGTTTCTCAAGCGGATACGCTCGATTGATTTTCATAATGCGTGTACGCAGCTCATTATTTGGTGCGTGAATGGATAGAGCTAAGTTGACTTGCATGTTCTCATCTGCAAATTGATATATCTTATCAGCTAAGCCACTTGTTGAAACCGTGATGTGGCGTGCACCGATCGATAAGCCTTTCTGATCATTGACAATACGTAAGAAATCCAGCGTATTATCGTAGTTATCAAAAGGCTCACCAATACCCATAACAACAATGTGGCTCACACGCTCATCCTTACCTTGTGCATCTAAATGATGTTGGACATTCATAATCTGCTCAACGATTTCACCACTTGTTAAATCACGATTTTTACGTAAAATCCCACTTGCACAGAATGAACAACCAATATTACAACCTACCTGAGTGGTCACACAAACTGACAGACCATAATCAAAGCGCATTAACACGGTCTCGATATAGTTGCCATCTTGTAGTTCGAATAGAAACTTAATCGTTCCGTCTTTCGATTCTTGTTTAACCGCTTCATCTAGCGTTTGAACAACATAATGGTCTTCTAAAAGCTGTATGGTATCTTTATTAACATTTTTCATATCTGAAAATGATTTCACACGTTTACGGTAAAGCCAATCCCACACTTGGTCTGCGCGGAAACGCTTTTGACCATTTTCAACGAGCCAATCTTTCAATTGATCATAAGTTAATCCATAAATGGATTCTTTACGCATTGAAAAAAACCTTCCTTTGAATAAGACAAAGATCTTATTAATTTTACCCTCTACCTATACTACTCAATGTTATACGTTCTGACAAGTTGAAAGGTCTTCCAATCACGAGGTTTTCTAAAAAATTAATCATAAAGTCATGCTTGTCTTATTTTTTCATATAAATGAACTAAGTACGTTTGCAGACAAGCTATGCTCTGCATTCGCAAACCGAGTTAAGGAGGGATCTAAATGGTAAAAATAACGACTACACAACTTGTACGTTACTTAGTCGGCTTTGTATTTATCGTTTCCAGTTTAATGAAAGTGGTGGGCAGTGGTTTAGGCGCCTATTTTACGAACCTAGGTTTTCCATCACCAATCACATTCATGTACATCGTAGCTGCGACTGAGATTGTGTTTGGTTTATTAATCATCTTAAACCGTTATGTTAAGCTTTCGACCATACCACTTATGGTTGTTGTTATTGGTGCGCTTGTTGTCACTAAGCTGCCGATGTTACATGAGGGACTGATCAACACGTTATTCCACGCACGTTTAGATATCGTAATGCTTGGCCTTTTATTTTTACTTTATCATCAGTATGACGGTAAGTTATTTAGGCCATAGCCTACCCTACCATACGTCATAAACATAACCTTGTTTGGTCTTCTTACCAACCTTTTTTTCTGTAACTTGTTGGGTGCTTGGATTATATTGATACTTCAACCACCCAACATACCATCCATTTTTAGCGGCTTGTTGCTCTTCCCATAAATTAACGCCGCTCATCCATTCACCAGTTTGATCACCGGGAGGGTTTCCTTGTTTCGGGAAACTTGACCCGTTAGCTGCAATGATGGTACTTCTCGTTAACTTCGCTAACTCTTCAGGAAACTCACTGGATGCAACTCTGCAGCCTGTAAAAATTATCGTACTACCTTCGCAAAACTTCACTTGACCTGTTTGAATCAGCTTTGCTAAGTCACTTAGATATCTCGCATCTTGATGGTCGTATAAACGTTGGTTTAGGTAAAACCCATTAATGTCAGGACCACCAATTTTTACGCCACCTCGGTTTCCATTAGGATCAAACGGCCAAGCATGTGAAAAGATAATGAGTTTTTCGATGCAATCTTGCCCATGATTCGAAAACTCAACTAAATGTTCCAACAGATTCTTACCTGAATTCCACTGCCTTGCATTTTCCCTTCCCACTGAGTTAATCGCCCACGACTGAAACGCTACCTCATCTCTACCTGTTGCAGCTAACGCTAATTTCCTTCGCGCCATTACATTCACCTACTTTTAATTGTGTTATTACTTATATATGCGAATGATGTTGGGCTGTTGAATTAGAGCCTAGCTATGTACTAGCAAGTTTTTGAAATTTACCCAAGTTTCTCTCAACCAATAAAAAAGAGCAGCCTAGACGGCTACTCTCGAGTGATGTTTATAAATTTTCCAAGAAAACTCGAATGACGTCCGCCCCACCGATAAACGTACCGACTGAGCTTCCGATATTCGCCATGACGACAATTAATAAAATTCGTGTTACTTTATTGCGCCAAAATCCTTTAACGGTATGAACATCTTCTGATAATTTTTCAAAATCCGCTACGCTCGGCTTTCTAACCATGGCTTGCGCAAAGCCTGCAAACCAACCCGCTGCGAGCAAGGGATTTAGTGAACTAATCGGAGCTACGACAAAGGCGGTTAAGATCGCAATTGGATGCCCCATCGCGATAGCTACACCAATCGCTGATAAAGAGCCGTTCCACAGCACCCAGGAAATCGCTTGGTACGTTCCTGCTGAAGGATTAGTGATAAACGTGTAGACAATCACAGACAAAATCAGCAGCGGTATTGCCCAGCCGATAATTTTTGGCGTTTTCGATTTTGGTGGTACTTTCGTAAGCTTTTTCAAATCATGCTCACGATAAATTTCCTTCGTAACTCCCGGAACATGAGCGGCACCTAGTACTGCTACGACTTTGTCACCTTTTGCGCTACGGATCTTCTGTGCCAAATATTGGTCGCGTTCGTCAATTAATGGCGTTTTCAATTGTGGAAATGACTCGCTAAACTCTTGTAACACCGAATCTAACATATCTTGAGACTTCATACGTTCTAGATCTTCTTCAGATAAGTCGTCATCACTAAAAATACCGTAGACAATACTCATTAGAAGCTTTAATTTACCCATGAAGCCTAGGTTGCGCCAAATACGCGAGAAAGTAATTTGGATATTTCGGTCGGCTAAGACTAAGTTAGCTCCATGCTCTTCAGCAGAGTCAATCCCTTGAATCATTTCTTGCCCAGGGTTAATCCCAAACTGTTTAGCCATCCTGCTTTGGAATGATGAGATCATCATATTCATCAAAAGCATTGTTGCTTTCTTTTCCTTAATAACCTTAAATATGTCCATATTTTTCCACTTGTTGCCTTCTTTAATGGATTGATAACGTTGTGCATCTAACTCCACGCATATGGAGTCTGGCTGCTCTGCATCAATCACTTCTTTTACTTGCTCAGCGCTTTGTTTTGATACGTGCGCTGTTCCAATTAATATAATTTCTTTACCATCTAATTCAAGACGTGTAATGTTTTCTTCTGACATAAAATAGACCCTCTTAACCTAGAATTTATATCCATATAAAGTTAGTTTATCATTAATTCGGGGTGAACAACTCATTTTTTATTAACTTTTTAATGACATCCTTATATATTATGCAAAAATTCAAATAGGATCCTTCTTATTTATGATAAAATAACGTCAAAAGGAGGAATTCAATGTCGGATTGGTGGAAAATGGCTTGTGTCTATCAAATCTATCCAAGGAGCTTCATGGACTCCGATGGTGATGGGATTGGTGACATTCAAGGGATTATACAAAAATTAGATTACCTGAAAACCTTAGGCATTGACATCATTTGGCTGAGCCCAATTTATGATTCTCCAAATGATGATAATGGATATGATATACGAAATTACTACAAAATCATGCAAGAGTTTGGAACGATGGAAGACTTTAATTATCTGTTAAATGAAATACATAAAAGAGGCCTCAAACTTATGATGGACCTCGTTGTTAATCATACTTCTGACGAACATGAGTGGTTCCAGAAATATGAAGACTTTTATTATTGGCGCGAAAAACCAAATAACTGGAAGTCTGTTTTTAGTGGCCCTGCCTGGGAATATGATGAAGAACGCAGGCAGTATTACTTACATATCTTTTCTAAAAAACAACCTGATTTAAACTGGGAAAACCCGAAATTACGTCAGAGTGTATACGAGATGATGCGCTGGTGGTTAGATAAAGGCGTCGATGGATTTCGGATGGATGTGATTAACTTTATTTCAAAAGACCCTGCCTTACCAGATGGACCGGACGGTGATGGAAGTCCTTACTTTATGAACGGACCTAGAATTCATGAGTTTTTACGTGAGATGAATCAAGAAGTGCTATCAAACTATGATTGTATCACGGTTGGCGAGATGCCTGGTGCATCCCCAGAAGACGCGAAAACTTACACAAACCCTGAGAATCGTGAATTAAATATGATTTTCACCTTTGAACATATGGATTTAGATGGTGGTCCGAACGGTAAATGGGATTTAAAGAAGCTTAACCTAGTTGACCTTAAGGAGAACCTAGAAAAGTGGCAGCATGCGCTACACCAAGTCGGTTGGAACAGTTTATATTGGAATAATCACGATCAACCTAGAATCGTCTCTCGTTTTGGTGATGATGGGGACTACCGAGTTGAATCAGCTAAAATGCTAGCCACTTGCCTACATATGATGCAGGGTACGCCTTATATTTATCAAGGTGAAGAGATTGGTATGACAAACGTTGCCTTTAAGTCGCTTGAAAAATATCAAGATATCGAAACACTTAATATGTACAAAGAAAAGATCGCTGAAGGCTGGAGCCATGATCAAATTATGAAAGCCATTCACACCAAAGGCAGGGACAATGCCAGAACACCTATGCAATGGTCTAATGAGGAGAATGGCGGGTTTACAACGGGAGATCCGTGGATTGATGTGAATCCTAATTATGAGAAGATTAATGCTAACGAGGCTTTACAGGATTCTAATTCTATTTTCTATTATTATCAATCACTTATTGACTTACGAAAACGTTACAACATCATCACAAAGGGCGACTTCAAGCTCATTCATCGCGAGCATCCTGATGTATTCGCATATGAACGTTCGAGTGAAGGTGAGAAACTCGTTGTTTACTGTAACTTCAGTGAAAATGTGCATACGTTTGCATTACCTGATGGTGAGATTTTAATTCATAATTACGACCAGCTTGAAAGTTGCGAACAACTTAACTTGAGACCATGGGAAGCAGTTGTTTTTTATCAAACATAAGGAGGAACAGTGATGAAAGTAATTGGTGTGGATATAGGCGGCACTAAAATTCGTATGGGTGTGTTAGATAGCGATATGACCATTTATAAAGACTACAAAGTGCCGACAAGCTTTCCACTTTATGATTTACTAGAAAAAGAGATTTTATCCATTATAGAAGAATTTCCAGATGTTGAAGCAATCGGCATAGGAACGCATGGTTTTGTCGATTCGAATAAAGGTAGAATCGTCTTTGCGTCAGATCTCCTTCCAGGATGGACAGGCACTGAGGTGAAAGCGCAACTTGAAAAGGCAACAAATAGACGCGTTGAAATTGATAATGACGCGAACGTTGCGGCGTTAGCTGAGGCAAAGATTGGTGCTGCAAAAAAATATAATCGTACTGTTTGCTTAACACTTGGTACAGGTCTTGGTGGCGGAGTAATTATCGATGACTTTGTATTATCGGGAGGTCCTAATGGCGGGGCTGCCGAGTTAGGACATATGACCCTTTTTCCTGGCGGGGCTCCATGTCCATGCGGGCGCAAAGGATGTTTTGAACAATATGTTTCTGGCACAGCCTTACGCAGGCGTATAGAAGAAGCAGGCCTTCCGTACAAGCCAGAGGAACTTTTTACAGCTGAGGACCCAAAAGCCAAACAAGTTATTAAAGAGTTCACCTATGATTTAGCTGTTGTCATCAGCTCTCTGCAAGCTGCTTTTGATATGGAAGTTGTTGTTATTGGAGGGGGCGTCTCCGAGGCGGCTGATTATTGGTTCGACGATCTTCAGGAGCAGCTAAAGCCTATGCTATTAAACCCTATAGATGTCAAAGTTGCTGAGCTAAAAAACGAAGCAGGCATGTACGGCGCGGCGCAGTTAGTATTATAAAAAATAAGTCCTACGACATGTAGGACTTATTTTTTGCACTTATTCTAATACCCTGGCTTTTTTAATAACTTAAAAATGGCCGTTTTGTAGTCTTCTACTCCCGGCTGGTTAAACGGGTTAATGCCTAATAAGTAGGCACTATACGCGCAGGATAGCATGTAGAAATATAATAAATAGCCTAAGTGGTATTCATCCACTTTTTTCACATGCACACCGATTTGTGGAACGCCACCTGATAAGTGCGCTTCTGAAACACCTTTATAAGCCGTTAAGTTAAATTCATGTAGAGACAAGCCTGCCAAGTAATTTAACTGATCAGCATTGTTCTCTTTCTCAAACACCTCAAGGTCTTCCTCAGCTTCATCAACCACAATAAACGATTCAAATAAATTACGCTTACCGTCCTGGATGTATTGTCCAAGCGAATGTAAATCCGTTGTATAGACTACCGAAATAGGGAAAATACCTGTTTGATCCTTCCCTTCACTTTCACCAAACAATTGCTTCCACCATTCTTGTACGAAATTCAGCTTTGGTTCAAATGTAGCAAGCACCTCATTGGTGTAGCCTTGTTCAAACAGTTGATGACGGATCGCTCCATAACGAATCGCTGGATTTTGATCAAGGTCAAATGAGCTAAGCTCATTTTCGGCATCTTTAGCACCTTGAATCAACTGTTCAACATCAAAGCCAGCCGCTGCTATCGGTAAAAGTCCAACCGCAGTAAAAACAGAATAGCGTCCCCCAACATCATCCGGTACAACAAAACGCTTATAGCCTTTTTCTTCAGCTAATGTTCGAAGTGCGCCTTTCTCTGCATCAGTTGTAACATAAATACGCGAATCCGCTTCTTTACCATAGCGATCCTCCATGTACTGCTGAAGGAAACGAAATGCTAAGGCAGGCTCAGTTGTGGTACCTGACTTTGAAATGACATTCAACGCAACCTCTTTGTCCTCCACATAAGCCATCAGCTGCTTTAAATAAGCCCCACTTACCTGATGGCCAGCAAATAACACTTCAAAGTTTGGATTTTTCTCGAAATATGGTTGTAATGCTTCAATGACTGCTTTTGCTCCTAAGTATGAACCACCAATTCCAATCACGATTAATACGTCAGATTTAGAACGGATCTCATCTGCTGTTTGTTTAATATCATTTAAGAAGGGTTCACTTAACCCAGACGGCCAGTCCAACCAACCTAGGAAATCATTACCCTCGCCGTTTTTCGCATATAACCCTTCATGAATGCTTTTTAATGTTTCTTTTTTATCATCTGTTAAAATGTCTTGGACATTACCTGAATATGTAACGTTAATCATAATTACACTGTCTCCTTTCCCTTATGATTATAAAGAAAAAAAGGTGAACTCGCCACCTTATTCCTGTACGCGTTCAACTTCAAAGCCTTGCTTTTCTAATATCGAACCAATATGAGGTTCTAGCGTTAAATGAAGTGCCCCTACAATGACAAAATAAGTTTGTTCCTCACCTGATTCAAGAAATTCCTGAATTTGTTCTGCCATATTATAATTACGATCATCATTGAGTGCGGTCATGTAAGCCTCGGCATCCGGGTTACTCTCTTCTTCCTCTACCATGAGCAAGTCTAGCAGCCCTTTCTTATCCCCTTGGGTGTATAACTCTAACATTTGATCAAGCTCTTCTTTATATTGATCTTGACTCACATCTAACGTTTCTTTTAACATTTCTACCTGATAGTCGTCAGATATTCCGGCAAAAATTCCTAGTTGGTCCTCAACGGTTTCTAACGCTATGATCTCTTTTTGGTCTTCATCTGCTTTATCTAAGAAGTATTGGTCCACTCCATCTGTATATCCAATCTTTTCAACTTTCATTTGCTCAACCAATGTCATGACAAACCATGGTTTAAACTGATTAATCATCTCTATTCCCATACCAAACGTTCCGCTAAACTCATTTTCTATTTGTTTATATACGTCAGTTGAAACATGGTCCTGCAGCGTTGAACCGTCTTGATAACGTGCAAGTTCAGTCGTTACCTGCATCATATTAGTCATGTTGATGTTGTTCATATCAATTTCAGGCACGATGACATCTGTTTGTTGATAAGCCTCCTCAACGTGTTTAGCCATTGGAAAAAAGTCATCCGGCGTTACATGAATGGTTCCTAGCAAATACACCGTTGTCGGACCATTAGATACTTCCCACAGGAACCCTTCTGGCCTCTCTGAACCCTGGGGCTCATCCCCTACCTTCTCTTCCTCAGGTTGCTGCTCATCAGCTTGGGCATTTACTTCTTCTGTTTCAACCTGCACATTCTCTTGTTCAGCGACTTCTGGCCCTGCTTCTTCCGTACAGCCAGAAATAACTAAACATATAACTAAACTTAGAGTCCACAGCACTTTCTTCATAACAGTATATAACTTCCCTTCCAAATCATAGAAATATATATTTACATCTTAACCATTTAGATCATTTTTTTCCATCTATATTTTAATTTAAAGATATCTATTTCATGGTATGTTAATATACTTGTATTAATAATCTATTAAACTGAAAGAGTGGTTTAGCGATGAGCATAGAAAATAAGCCAGGCCAGTTTACCAAGTCACTGCTGCTGACACCAATTCGCCTTTTTATTGAATCGCGATCAGACATCGTGATTGAACGGAATGACACGATAGGACTAAAACCGCCTTATGTCATTATTTCTAATCACGTTAATAACTGGGACCCTCTCTTCCTAAACTGTTATATTGACGAACCTATTTGTTATATCGCTGGAGAGCCGTTATTTAGACACCCCTTACTCAAACACGTCCTTAATTACGCTGGAGCCATTCGTAAGACGAAGTTCACCAATGATACAAGCACCATACGCAATGTATTGAAAGCAAAAAAACATAACAGAGTTATCGGTATATTTCCCGAAGGTAACCGCAATTGGGATGGGGTAAATGAACCCATTATTTATTCCACCGCCAAACTTATTAAACTGTTAAATCTTCCGGTGGTCGTGGCTAAAATTAAAGGAGGTTATCTCAGTCACCCAAGATGGGGAGATGGTCATCGCAAGGGTAAAATAATAATATCGTTTGAGAAGAAATGGGATTATGGTGATTTTAACGACTTAAACATCGATGACATTCACCAGCAGTTAACCGAAGCGATGCATCACGATGAAATGGCTTGGCAAAGCGAGCAACACCTTACATATGAAGCTAGACACCCTGCTCATTACTTAGAACGATTACTATTCATTTGTCCTCACTGTCATACACCAGGTGACCTACATTCTAGCGGAGATCAATTTAAGTGCTTCACTTGCAACTATCAAGTTAAATACACACCATTTGGCACTTTTGAGTCGTCGATTCAGAAAGTTTATTTTAATACACCTCATAAATGGAAAGTATGGCAGGAGTCAGTTATTGAACAACATTTTCGTGATTTTTCATGGAAAAGCGCTTGGGAGACCTGCTTGAAAGATCCTGTAAGGTTATATCGGTCTAACGATAAGAATCCTTTTAAACTGATTGGAGAAGGGACGATCACTTGGCAGGAGCAGCAGTTTATTTTTCAATCGGATCAAAAGGTTATTAATTTCGATTTTACTCAAGCTGAAGGTGTGAATATTCAATTCCACCATAAGCTCGACTTTTTATATGATGGTGATTTTTATCGAATGGTCTTTTATCAACCTAGAAGCTCTGCATACAAGTGGCTACAATTTGCTAAACAAATACAAAAACAAAAGGCGTTAGGAGTTATGGAACATGGATAATACGTGGTTATGGGTGATGGACTTCATCTTTTTATCAGCCCTTATGGTACTAGCAGCCGTCCTTAAAGCACGAATCCCTGCCTTGAGACGTCTCATCATTCCAACGTCCATGATTGCAGGATTTCTTGGTCTTATATTTGGGCCAGAATTAATTGGGCTGTTACCTCTAAATGCCGATTTCCTTGGCACCATGGTTTATCATTTAATGGCAATTGGCTTTATCGCTTTATCATTAAAAGAACGAAGTGTCTCTAGCAATCCAGCTATTCTTAATTCAGGGATGTTAATTGTCTCTACCTATCTCGTACAAGGGATTGTTGGCTTTGGTATTTTCCTATTATTAGTTGAGTGGTTTTATCCAGACTTCTTCCCAGGAATAGGTTTACTACTGCCATTAGGCTTTGGACAAGGGCCTGGCCAAGCATACTCCATAGGTACTCAGTGGGAGGAACTCGGCGTTATTGGCGGTGGCAACTTAGGACTTACAATTGCAGGGATTGGATTTCTATGGGCAACTGTTATTGGCATTATTGTCATGAATATTTTAATTAAACAAAGAAAATTTACAAGAGGAAATTCTAGCGAGGAAAGAATGCCAGTTGTTGAGACGTCAGCACCCGATGAGATTCCACTAAGCGATGCAATTGATAAACTAACCTATCAAATTGCATTAATCGGTCTCATTTATTTGATTACATACTTAACGATTTATGGGTTAGATGTCATCTTAACCCCGCTTGGAACCTTTGGGGCAACGTTAGCACAGTTACTTGTCGGCTTCCATTTCTTAATTGGAAGTTTATACGCTGTATTGTTTAGGGTAGTCTTAAATAAAGTTCAAAGGGCAGGACTAAAACTTGAACATAGCCCGAACAATTTCCTTCTTCAGCGTATCGCTGGTTTTTCGTTTGACTACATGATTACAGCTTCGATTGCAGCCATTTCAATTTATGCGTTACGAGATTATATTGTCCCGGTTTTACTGATCACAACCATTGGTGGCCTGTTAACTATATTATATCTTGTTTGGATTGTTCCACGAATGTTTCCTAAAGATGCGCTTCCAAATACGCTAGGATTTTTTGGAATGCAGACAGGGACGATTTCAACAGGAATGGCGCTAGTCAAAGCAGTCGACCCTTACTTTAAGACGAATACAGCTGATAACTTAGTCATGGGGAGTGGAACCGCTCTTTTATTCGGCTTTCCGCTACTCATCTTACTTAATGTGCCTGTTGTCGGGTACATTCAAGGAAATTCGATAATGTATCTTTACACATTAGGTGGACTCATTTTGTATTTTATATTACTAGCTGGAGCTCTTCTGTTTAGAACTCGAACATAAGTAGTGCCCGGGACTGTTAAGGTGCCCGGGCACTTTTTTATAACGCTTTAACCATACCACCATCTACAATTAATGCTTGGCCAGTTAAATAAGTGTTTGCCTCTGACCCCAAGAATACCGCTACTCTTGCAAACTCTTCTGGTGTACCATATCTACCCATTGGAATAGACGATTTTGCCTTATTTTGAACTTCTTCTAAGGGAATCCCCATAGCTTGTGAATTTGCCTGATCTAACTCTGATAATCGATCAGTCCCAATACGTCCAGGGCCAAGTGTGTTAATGAGTATATTGTGGCGTCCAAATTCTTGTGACAAACTTTTTACCATGCCAGCAATCCCCGCTCGAAACGTGTTAGATAATAATAAGTTATCAATCGTTTGTTTAATGGATGAAGACGCAAAGTTGACAATGCGGCCTGATGGTTGTTTTTTCATATATGGCAAAGCTTCTCGAATTGTACGGATAAAACTAAGTAAATTCAGTTCGAACGCCTTCTGCCAGTCTTGATCGTCAAACTTCTCAAACGTCCCTGCTGGAGGTCCACCTGCATTGTTAATGAGCACATCTATTCTACCAGTTTCATCAACTACTTTCTTGAACAACGCTTTAATATCCCCAGGTCTGGTAATATCACATACTTGATAAAACACTTGGTCTTGTCCACTTTTTGAATGAATTTCATCAACCGCTGTTATCAGCTCACTTTCATTACGACTAGAGATGAACACCGTCGCTCCTTCTTTTGCATATTCTAAAGCTGTAGCTTTTCCCAACCCTTTACTTGCCGCCATGACGACAACCGTTTTCCCTTTTAGTCCTAAATCCATCGTAATCCCTCCTTATTGACACTATGGTTCACATTCGACTGTTGTGAAAATAATCCTGCTTACGAGATTGTCTAGTATTCAAGAAAATCTTCTAGTAAATTTTTAAAATTGGCTAGTATTTTCGCGATTTTGTCTAGTAAACCTTGAATTTTGTCTAGTAAAATTTAAAATTTGTCTAGTATTTAAATAAATTTTCTACATAAAAAAACTCGCCAACTAAAATTGGCGAGCCCTTAATCATGTTAAAATATCAAATTTCCCTATGAGTGGTAAGCGCTTCTTTTCACCCTTGGCAGCATTTAAAATCCCTAAAATCCACAAAACAAAAACAAACAGGTTGCCAAGAGGCAGCACGAATAACCAACCGATAATTGGGACCACTGTACCTACCGTATTTATAATAATAGCTGTTAATAAAAGCAATAGACCCTGATTAGCATGATACATTGCGAACTTAGAATCTTTCGCAGCTAATAGTGGAATAAAAAAGATAAAATAAGCAACAATCCCCATCCCTTTGTTGTCTTCCGCATCTTGATCTACTTCAGGTGTCTCTTTAATGTCTTTCACTTCTTCTTCACTCATCAAAATCATCCTCTCCCAGTTAGGTCGTTTATTCAACCGTATGCTAAGAAAAAGATGTTTATGTGAGAAAAGTCCTAAAAATAAAGGTGCTCCTATACAGGAAACACCTTATCAATTCTTTTGATCAGTTTTCATTGTCTGAGGGGGTTCTTCCATCCAGCCATGGTTGATCATAATTTTTGCTCCTTTATGAGCATAAGCAAATATATCCTGCATGGTTTTAGTTATATCTTTCACCAAATCATTCCGCTGACTAAAGGCTGTACCGAGCGAACTACCACCAATGGCAAAACTACAAAATAATGAGACACAATACATCATGATCTTATCTGAGAATGGTGATGAGGCAGAGCTAGTGACATTTCCTCCAGCTGTTTGCGGGACATGTATATTGCTTTCGAGTAAAATATTTGAAACTGTTTTGATAATCTGTTTGGAAATACCTACTCCTTCTTCAAAATACCGTTTTGTATCTTTTGTATTCGCCACTTGTGAAAACCCTAAAATCATTGTCATTCCAGCTACATTTGATTCTGCTGTATGATATAAGTGAGCAGCCTCCACTGTGTTTAATGGACGTTTTTCTTTAAATGGATTAAATCCACTTAAATAACTGACATCTTGAACAAACTCAACGGATTTAGGGATTTGTGTGTATGGTGAGCGCGTTAGCAGACCTTTTTGAATTAGGTATGTTGTACACTTTTCATAAGTCACTTGAGTAATGGCAGTTAATTCCTTATACATTTGCATGACGTCTTGCCGATAAGTCATATTTAGGTTTAGAGTATGCATTCCCATGCTGATTTCTTTAATAAGTCTTAAAAACATGATGTCAAACCCATTATCATATAGCTTTGGCGCACCAGGGTGAACATCATCTTCTGTAAAACCAACTGGAACAGCCGCACCTTCTTGAGTAAATAAATCTTTAATTTTCTGTTCATATGGTGAAACCTGTTCATAACAATCAACCATGATCTTTTTTGATTGTTCATCATCTGCATGTTCAATGAAATATTCTAACATACGTAGAATCATGGTTTTCTGTTGGAATGTCATCCATAAGACGCCTATTTCAGAAGAAGATAGTTTTGCTTTATCTGGCATATTCAATACCCCCGTTCTAATCCATAGTTTTTCAATTGAGTAGGCAATTATACCAAATTAAATAAAAAAATAGCTCTGCTAAACGCAGAGCCATTCGTTTTATTCATCATCTACTGGATAAACACCATTTTCATCGTGAACTTCCTTGCCAGAGATCGGTGGGTTAAACACGCATACCACACGCATGTCTTCGCTTCCACCGCGAAGTAAATGTTCGTCATGCTCGTCTAAAGCATATAATGTACCAGGTGTGATTTTATGAATCTTACCATCTTTTAGTGTTTCTACTTCACCGTCACCCTCAATGCAATAAACGGCTTCTAAATGGTTTTGGTACCAGATATGAGTTTCTGTCCCAGCTTTAATAACTGTATCATGAACTGAGTATCCCATGTTATCTTTTTTAAGGATTAATCTGCGACTAACCCAGTTTCCGTTTTCAGCATGAACATCTTTTTCAGTTCCGATAATATCTTCTAGTTTTACGACCTTCATTAAGTTTCTCCCCTTTGTCTTAGTTGGTTACTGGTTCTTTTACGGCGGCTTTTACACTCTCTTCAATAATCTCTAATCCTTTTCTTAATGCGTCTTCATCAATGTTAACAGCTGGGAATAACTTAAAGACTTCTCCATCCATACCTGCTGTTTCCATTACAAGACCGCGATTGAACGCTTCAGACGTCACGCGTCCTGCAATCTCTCCATTTTCACATTCGATACCGACCATTAATCCGCGACCTTTAACTTTTCCGTTAAGTTCAGGATTTTCTTCAACAATCTTATTTAAGTAATCTAATGTAATCTTAGATTTTTCTTGAATCGACTCTTCAAAGCTTGAGTCTTTCCAATAATCTAAAGCGGCAGTAGCCGTTACAAACGCGTGGTTATTACCACGGAATGTACCGTTATGTTCACCAGGGTTCCACACATCAAGCTCTGGGCGGAATAATGCAATGGCAAAAGGTACACCATAACCACTTAAAGATTTGGATAAGCAAACGATATCCGGCTTAATACCAGCTTTTTCAAAGCTAAAGAATGTTCCTGTACGGCCAATACCAGCCTGTATATCATCGACAATTAGAAGAATGTCATGTTTCTTACAAATCTCTTCTACTTTCTTAAGCCAATCAAAGCGAGCGGCATTAATACCACCTTCACCTTGAACGGTTTCAACGATCATAGCAGCTGGTAAGTCAACACCACTACCATCGTCTTCTAAATATTGTTCTAAATATTTAATCGAATCAGTCTCATCAACAAACTGATCATATGGCATTGTAACCGTGTGGTTTAACGGAACACCAGCCCCTTTACGTTTAGAAGCATTTCCTGTAACAGATAATGAACCAATTGTCATTCCATGGAAGCCTCTTGTAAAGCTTATAATGTCCGTACGTCCCGTTACTTTACGTGCAAGCTTTAAAGCACTTTCCACTGCGTTTGTTCCTGTAGGACCAGGAAACATCATTTTATAATTAAGGTCACGAGGTTTTAAAATCACTTCATTAAATTTCTCGATAAACTCTGCCTTTGCAGTCGTTGCTTTATCTAATGAGTGAGTAATGCCATCGTCCATAATATACTCAATTAATTTTTCTTTCATTTTTGAATCATTATGTCCATAGTTTAGGGCTCCAGCACCAGAGAAAAAATCGATATACTCTCTCCCGTTTTCATCAAATAACTTGTGCCCTTTTGCTTTAGCAAATACCGTTGGGAAATCACGGCAATAACTGCGTACCTCTGATTCTAATGTTTCAAAGATATCCATATTTGTCTTAGACATTCTTTTCCTCCTTAATATTTATATCCTACCATCATCTTAAGCACGATTATTTTTCAACTGGTCCAATTCTGAAGCGAAGTTCTTCTTCATGCTCATCAGATGGAAATAGATCTTGAGAAAATAGCTCGGATACATCACATTTCGTATTGTTTTTCTTGGCAAAGCCTTTAAATAACGACTCGGAAGCTTTATTTGAAGGTGTCACAGTAGCTTCTAAAAAATTAACGTCTTTACAAACGTCACGGTTGAAAATTTCTTGAAGCATACGTGATGCAATGCCTTTGCCTCGCTGCGATGCATCAACCCCCACTTGCCAGATGAATAAGACGTCTTGTTTTTCTGGAGGTATAAACGCTGTTACGAACCCAACGACTTTGTCATCTTCTTTCGCTACAACACATGTTTCAGAAAAATATTCACACATCATAATGTATTTATAAACCGAATTCTGATCTAACGTTGAGTTACTTACTAAGTTCCACATTCCAGCTCCGTCTTCTGGAGTTGGTTCTTCTAATGTAACAGTATCTAAAGGTTTTAATGTTGCTGCTCCATTTTGATTACTGATAGGTAAGTTCTCCTTTCACGAACGTTTTTTAAACTTACATTTATTTATAATAAGGGGGGCTCGGTTTTTTCTCAATTCAGTTAAATGTTGATAAATCATGATTGATTTGAATTAACCATGGAAAAATAAGGCTTAGTGTAAGGGTCCTTAAAAATCCTTGTTTATTATTAGGTTTTCTTTAAAATATTAAGGATTTAATTATTTTTGTAATAAAATTACATTTATGTGAAGTTACCTTCGACAAAAAATCTCAAAAAAAGAGCAAACCACCCTTCTTCTGAATAGGTGAATTGCCCTTTAAGCCTTTTATTAACGACTAGATCACTAAATTTAAGTCTTTATACCTGCAATAGTTATTGAGTTGTGACTTTTTACTTATACCTCAACGACCAATGATTTATACCAACACTTGTTTCTGCAAATTCCAATGAGGTTCTATAAGGTACAAAATTAACATGATGATTCACTGCATATAACTGGTCAGGACTAACTAAAAATAACCCTAAAGCTTCATTGTAGATATAACGATCAATAGCTTTCGCGTACTCAATAAACTTTTGAGAATTCGTTTCTCTTTCAAACAAATTGTACAAATTATTAAACTCTGGAATCTCAGGTCCAATACGATACGCCCCATCTGCTCCGAAAACTTCTCTGTGGTAAAAAGCAGGCGTTCCTTCTAAAAACAATGTGTTAAGGTCAACAATAAATAAATCAAAATAAGGGTCTAGTTTCTTTTCTGCTAATATATGTCGCCATTTTAATCGTTCCTCATTTGCTATAACCTCTAATTTTACGTTTATTCCTAATATTATGTGCAATTGTCTTGCTACAAGATTACCAATATCATGCAAATCTTCAAATACTGCAATTTTATAAGTATTTGACTCCTCCCAATTCGATTGTCTTAAATGCTTTAATGCTAACGAAGGATTTTGTTCATATGGCATGAGTCCTTCAGGGAAGTCTACAGCCCATGGAGGCGTTAGAGCAGGAATCTTTCTGCCGTAACCATTTAATCCTTCTTTAATTAACTTTTCTCGATTAATGGCATAATTAATAGCCAAACGAAAATGATGATCATGGTGAATTGAATGATATCGGTTAAAAATACCCGTAATCAATTTACGCCCTTTATCCTTAACGAGCTTAGCATACTTAGAGCGCTGGATGTCACTAGCTTTATTTGGTGAAACCTCAGTAACTAAATCAACCTCTCCTTCCGTATGCATGCATAGATGTAAGGCTTGGTCTTGTGTTAGATCATTACGAAACAAAACCTCTTTTAGTAATGGTTTACGGTCTTTATTCCAATAATGAGAATTAGATAATAAAGAAACGATCGGTGTTCGATCTTCTTTAGTCGTTAACCAGGTTAATTGGTCCATATAATCCCCAATCCAGGCCACCTCATTATAGATTGATGAGTAGCCGTCATTTAGTTTAAATGGTCCAGTACCCCACGGGCCTGGTGCATCAAGTACTCACCAATGACCTTCTCCTGAACCTAATTTACGATAACCGAACCCTAAGTATTTCCAAAACAGTAAATTCGCTTGATGTAAAGCTCTAAACTTACCTAATGCCAAGCCCTCAGGTCGTGTAAAATGAAAAATAATATTGTGCTCATTTATGATCTCAACTTCAGAACCATCCGGAAAATTTAGCCATGTACCTGGTGGATGCGGAGCAAACCACCTCTTCTCCTCAATAAAATTCAACTTCGCAATATCTGAATCATACTTCGTCCCATCTTGAAAATAAACATCGGGGTGTAATTGAATGTCCAGAGTGTAAGGATCCTTCCAGTTAAATTTTGTCGCTAGGTTTGAAATAATTGCTCCACCTGTTGATGCCCTCACAAATTCTTCCATCGTATTAAACAGTACACTTAGCCAGTTTAAAGCTGACCAGTCTACCACTTTAATGATGCCACCATGTTGGTTCATAAGCATTCCTCCTTTCTGTAAAAGGTATGTCGGTCTAAGTTTGATTAAGAATAAAATTTAAAATATTAATCAAACTATTTATGATATAAGGAGGAAATCTAATCGTGGAACGTTATAGTCATGATGCACACCTAACTTCAAGTGAAATAGCGAATTTATGGAGTCAATATATGAACGATAGTATGTCGATTTGTGTAATCAAACATTACTTACAGCATGTCAAGGACCAAGAAATTCGTGACATACTTGAATACGCTCTAGAATTAGCCACTGGTCATATTAGTCAGATTACACGGTTCCTTAATGAAGAGAATTTTCCAATTCCATTAGGTTTTACTGAAGAAGATGTAAATTTAGATGCTCCTCCCATTTTCAGTGATAAGTTAGTTATACATTATATGTACATTATGACAGTACACGGTCTCTCCGGTTATGCAGGTTCTTTAAATACATCTATTAGAGATGACCAAGTTCAGTACTTCATATCTTGTAATCAAGAAGCAATGGAACTGTATAGAAGAATCACGAAAACGATGAGAGAAAAAGGCATGATAAATCGACCGCCTGATCTTAATCCACCAGAGGAAGTGACGATGATTCAAAAACAAAACTACTTAAGTGGTGGATGGTTTGGCCCAAAAAGACCGTTAAATGCAGTAGAAGTTTCGGGGATTTACTTTAATATGAAAAAAGATGTCGTCAAAATTTGTATGGAAATAGCATCAAAACAAATGACGTCAAGTAAGGAACTTAGGAATTATTTTGAACGAGGCAAAAAAATATGTGATAAGCAGTACAATGAATTTAGCAAGTTGCTTACTGAAAGTGACCTTCCATCTGCTGTTAAACTAGATGATCAGGTAACAAATACAACGATTCCAGCTTTCTCTGACAAACTCATGCTGTTTCACATCTTAAACCTATTATCAACAGCTGCTGGTTATTATGGGGCTGCACTTGCATTGTCACAACGAAGAGACTTAGGAACGACTTATTTTTCTATGATTATTGAAGTATTAAAATATGCCGAGGACGGAATCAACATTATGATTAAAAATGGCTGGATGGAAGAGCCACCAACGTTTGTTGATCGAGACCGTTTAAGCAAGAAAAAGAAGAAATAAAAAACACCTTCAGGTAGCCATGTGCGGAGTGGCTATGAAGGTGTTTTTTGTCATGTTTACACTTTTACTAATTGTCTCATGGTTCCTTCATTTTCATATTGGCTGTGCCAAGAGAATGCTTTTTCTAGGTCATGTGGAGTATGACCACCCTTTTCAAGAGCTGATTGGTAGTAATCCATCAACTGCTCACGATACATCGGATGGGCACAATTATTAATAATTAGCTCTACACGTTGTCTTGGCGCAAGTCCACGTAAATCTGCGTATCCTTGTTCAGTGACAAGTACATCTACATCATGTTCGGTGTGGTCAACGTGAGATACAAATGGGACAATGCTAGAGATATCCCCATCCTTCGCAATTGACTTCGTTACAAATATAGCTAAACGGGCGTTACGAGCAAAATCTCCTGACCCGCCAATACCATTCATCATATGCGTTCCACGAACATGCGTGGAATTCACATTTCCATAGAGGTCCATTTCCAGTGCTGTGTTAATGGAGATTAACCCCAAACGTCTGATAATTTCTGGATGGTTTGAGATTTCTTGCGGACGCAAGATTAATTGGTTCTTATATCGTTCAAAGTTTCCAAAGACTTCGTTCATCTTAGGTTCAGATAACGTAATGGAACAACAAGATGCAAAATCAACTTTACCTGCATCAATTAAATCAAATACAGCATCCTGTAATACTTCAGAGTAGACTTTTAAGTTTTCAAAATCAGACTCTAGTAAACCGTGAAATACTGCGTTTGCAACAGAACCAATACCTGATTGTAAAGGGGCTAGACTTTTCGTTAATCGCCCTTGTTCTACTTCACTTTTTAGAAAATCAATTAAATGATTTGCCATCACTTTTGTTTCTTCATCAGGTGGTACGATATTAGATGGTGAGTCCGACTGATTAGTAAATATAATTCCTTTAATTTTATCTAAATTGACAAGAATACCTTCTGTGCCTATAGAATCTTCTGGTTTTGTTAAAGGAATAGGTTGTCTGTCACCCTGTTTTTCAGGTGAATACAAATCATGAACCCCTTTTAACTGCTCTGTTTGAGCTAAATTAATCTCTACAATAATTTCTTTCGCATTTTCCGCAAAAATAAGTGAGTTTCCTACAGATGTTGTCGGGATGATTTGACCATCTTCAGTAATCCCTACTGACTCTATAACCGCAACATCGATTTGCTCCATCGTATTTGCTCTAAGCATTTCAGACGTATGAGATAGGTGTTGATCAACAAAGTGAAATTCCCCTTCGTTCATTTTCTTTCTCATGGTTGGATCCGCCTGAAACGGTAAGCGCTTACGTAAAATACCAGCTTCTGCAAAAATTTTATCCACATCAGAGCCTAACGATGCTCCTGTAAAAACATCTACCTTAAACGTAGGTTCACCTTTTGCTCGTTCAACAAGTGCGTATGGAAGGGCTTTCACATCACCGGCACGTGTAAACCCACTTAATCCTAATGTCATTCCATCTTGAATCCAAGACGCAGCAACTTCTGCTGAAACAACACGATCTTTTAAGTCTTTATGTTTAATACGTGAATATCCTTGTTCCATTGTACTCCGCCTTTCTTTTTTTCTGACTATATTGACATTTTATCGTACAAAAAGGCGGCACGACGGCTATTTGGATATAATGACTTTTATTTACGATGAAACAGAAAATTCTCGTATGAAATAGAATGAATTAGAAACCTAATAACCTCCTGAAATAGCTAGAATGTGTTTGACTAACTGGCACGTCTGAGCCATCTGTCATTTTCAACACAAATGTGGAATGAGTATCAGGGTGAATCTCTTTAATGTGATTAATATTAATAATATAAGAGCGATGGCAACGGATGAAACGATCCCTCGGTAAGAAGAAATCGAACTCATTTAGCGTATACTTATGAGTTCCAGTGGTTTGTTCACCAACTACATAAGTGTTTCGATTTTTAGCTTCTATATAGATAATTTCAGAAAATGGTGTGGGTACCCAGCTGTCTTCTTTCTTAATCGTAACGACTGACATGGCATTAGTTAGAGTTGGAAAAATAGCTGTCACGCACCCGGCAACTTCACCATTAACTTCATATGGGACAGCCATACCATAGTAAGGCACACCAAATACATCTCGGTCAATATACTCAGAGACTTTCTGTTTTGTATTTAGTGCTTTATAAGCAATGGTCCCTTCAACAACACAATCTCCAGGTTTAATCTTAAGGTTCACTCGTTTACTCGGCCTGTAATACACATACTTTTCAGTGTCTGATAACGCTATAGAGGTCTCATCTGAAAATAGCTCACTAACTAGATCAATTAATGTTTCAGCGCTCATATTTAACTTCATCTTCTCACCATTTCTTTCTAAAATAGGCTATCAAATAATAAGTAAAGCCCTGTAAAAATTAATAATATATACGTAACGGTTCTAAACAAATCTTGATTTAACTTAACAAATAATTTTTGACCTAAAACTAAGCCCACTAACACAAGAGGTACTGCGATTATACTAGCTTCCCACACTCTAGGGCTTGTACCCGCAAATATTATTTGGACTAATAGACTGACCAAATATATAAAAAGAAAATACGCTAACGTCGTACCTCTTAATCGATCTTTTTTTGTATCCGTACCAGAAAAATAGAGTAATAATGGCGGTCCAGGCATTCCAATACTAGCTGTTAACGACCCTGAAAACCATCCAACCACTAGATCTCTATTTTTTGAACGTCTGATTCTGTACTTTAAAATCAATAACGTGGTTAACACTAATATAACTAAACTCACCAGTAACTTTAGATTTTGAAGGTCCAGCCACAAAAACACCCATATTCCGATAGGTAATCCTACAAAACTTCCCGCGATTAAGCGTTTCATAATTCCAAAATTTATATCTTTTTTTATTTTATATATTAAAGATATTGAGATTAATAAAGATAAAATCAAGTTTATTTGAATTGCCTCTGCCGGTTCAAATAATAAAAGTAAAAACGGTGTAGCCATTATGGAAAAACCAAAACCAGTGCTAGTTTGAAGGATTGATGCGACTACAATTATTATAATAAATAATACGATATCCATTCTTAAACCTCTTCTATGACTTTCATTATGCAACTATACTAACATTCGAATGCATATAAGACACTAAAACCGCATTGATCAGATATGAGAGTTTTTCTTATTAAAGATATTCTGCACACCTTGAGCTAAAACATTAAATGTAAAGATGGTAAACGTCATAGCAAAAGCAGTCCAAAATGGAATCCAAATAGCCAATCTTATATCACGATAAGCATCTGCTAATAGCATTGGCCATGATACAGAAGTGTTTCTAATTTGAAATTGACCAATTTCTACTTGAATGATTTCTTGTGAGATAAAAACGCCGACAAACGCTAGTTGACCCACTAAGAACATCACTTTCCCTAGGTCCGAAACCATATAAACAATTAATTTACCATAAATAAAAGGCAAT
Organism: Piscibacillus salipiscarius; assembly: GCF_042685285.1. NCBI lineage: Bacteria > Bacillati > Bacillota > Bacilli > Caryophanales > Bacillaceae > Piscibacillus > Piscibacillus salipiscarius. The sequence goes on from NZ_JBHUMZ010000019.1 coordinate 248,093, forward strand.
AAGTAATATCTGAAAACCCTTAGTGCACTAGAACCAACAGAAATAGCACTTAAGATATGCTCCTTAGATGCCGCTTCATCTAAATCAATTTTGATAGATTCAGCAGCTCTACCTACCTCGACCATAGCTACTATCAAAATCATAATCATGACGCGATTCTCCGTAAATAAAAATGGCGGGAGCATAGCAAGTAACAAAACCATGATAATAGTCGGAACATAAGAGAGAAACCCATTGATCCACTTTAAGAACACATGAATTCCTAACCACTTTTTATGCGCTAAAAACGCCAAAGGAATTGCAACAATATATCTCACTAACGTAATTAACACGACGACCATTAACGTTTCTTTTGCACCCATTACAATTAAACTAAGTAAATCACGACCATCGTGATCTGACCCTAACCAGTACTGACCGTTTGGTTCATAAGGGGGTGGAATAGGAATTCCATCATCAGACCATACGTATTGAGTTTCTTCTAGCTCCTGATCAATCCAAGGAAGCTGAGGGCCAACAAATGTTATTAAAAGTAAAATCATTAATAACACTAGTCCAAAAATAAGTACAGCATGTTGTTTAAACCAATTTACCATAGTCATTTGCCCCCCACCTCTTTCTTAGGAACAAACCAATAACGCAAAAGATGAGTGATTAACACTACTAAAAACATCAAGAACAAAAATGGCATCATAAAAGCTAAAGCTCTAACGTCTTCATTACCTAATATGGCACTTAAGAGCTGATACCCCGCCCCATTATAACTTGAGATTTTTTCAATAATTGGCACACTCGATAAAATATACAACATGACCATTTGGCCCTGATTCAAGATTGGTGAAAAGCAATTCCTAACCATATGCCTCATCGCATCAAACTTAGTTAACCCTTTTGAAAAAACGGTCCTCACGTAATCTCGACCCACTTCATTTTCCATTGAAACTACCGTAAATCTAGCCATATGTATGATGGGGTAAATCATCACAGATACTAATGGAATGACAAAACTGTACCATTCTTCATTTCCATATAAACTGAATTTTGGGAGGCCATCTCTCATTGAGATAATTAATAGATATTGAATCGCAATAAATAAGAAAAAATCAGGAATGGAGGCAAAGAGCCATGAGAAAAATGACATAACGTTACCGCTTATTCGTGTTCTTAGATATATTTGGAAGATCCCAATGAACGTACCAACCATCATACTTAAGATAAAAGCAGGCAAAATTACTTTCATACTTCTTACAAAAAAGCGTTCTACTTCACTTAACAAAGGACTACCAGAAGAGGTTTCACCAAACCCCTTTACTTCTTTAACATGATTGATAAAGTCCTGAATCGTCTCATTATACAGTTCTAAAGTAAACGGAAAGTCTGCATGAAATTGAAGTGGACCTACTGGAGTTACTTCTAACTCTCTTGGTAATAACAGTAAAAGCACAAATGAAACAATAATAAACATGAAAATCATTAACTGTTTTAATAGTTGCCATGTCATAGACTTCACCTGCTATTTTTCAAAATATTAAATAAATTATGACAAAATACCTATATAACGTCAACTTGCTTACTAAATTACTTATTAGGGTATATGTAGTATTAATGAAAAAATGAATATTTAAGAGGAGTTTCGAGATGGCGAAGAGAAAATGGTACAAGAAAAAAAGAACATGGATCATTGCAGGAATTTTCATCACAATATACATTGCAACCCTTATCTATCAACAGTTTAAGCCACTTCCAGAGGGGATTTCCTATGAAGGACAAGTTCGCTCATTACACGATGAAGATATTGAATTTCTCTACGATTTAACCTATCAAAAAAATGGACAAGAACATTATGACCAAGAAATATTTGATGAGGTTTATAATATGATTGAAAATGCAGAGGACTTCTTGGTTGTTGACATGTTTATGATGAATGAATCTGCATCTAGCAAAAGAGATTTTCCTAAGATTAGTCAAAAAATAAGCGAAAAAATCATACAGCAAAAGAACGAGCATCCTAACCTTAAAGTTGTGTTTATAACGGATCTCATTAATAAAACTTATAATTCACACCAGGCAGAACACATTAAACCACTCGAAGAAGCTGGAGTGGAAGTCGTTTACACAAAGCTAGATCGTCTGCGTGACCCGAATCCACTATATTCATCTTTCTACCGTATGGGTATACAATGGTTTGGCCAAAAAGGGAATGGCTGGATTATGAACCCTTTCGGAAAAGAGCTACCAGAAGTTACGGCTAGGTCTTATTTTAAGTTATTTAATATTAAAGCTAATCACAGGAAAGTTTTTGTGTCTGAAGACCAAGGTTTAGTCCTATCTGCTAATGCCCATGATGCAAGTGGTTTTCACTCTAATATTGGGTTTAAAGTAAAGGGAAACCTTCTTAAAGACTTAATAGAGTCAGAAAAAGCTGTAGCTGACTATTCAGGAGGAGACCTCTCTACCTTCCCATCGAAAGAACAAATTGAACAAATTAAACCCACTAAATCAACAGGGGATATTAAGGCAAAGGTTATAACAGAACAAAAAATTGAAGTAGCTGCACTTGAAGCAATTGAATCAGCTAAAGAGAACGATCAAGTATGGCTTGGTATGTATTACTTAGCAGACCGTGATATCGTTGATGCTATTAAAGCTGCTTCAAATCGTGGTGTTACACTAAATTTAATCTTAGATCCTAACCAAAACGCGTTTGGTCATGAGAAAACAGGACTACCTAACCTACCAATCGCTCAGGAGTTATTAAACCACGATGATAAAATCAATTTAAAATGGTACAACGTTAATAAAGAACAGTATCATACCAAAATATTATTTGTAAAAAAGGCTAATGAAAGCTTCATTGTAGGCGGATCAGCCAACCTTACCTCTCGTAATATTGATGATTATAATTTAGAAAGCGATTTATCTATAACAGCACCTAATGACAGCGAACTCGTGCATAACGTTGAAGATTACTTCAAACGCATTTGGGAAAATAAAGATGCGCAGTACACTGTAAGCTATGAAGAATATGCTGGAACTTATACGACTGCGAAACGTGCATTATACTACATTCAAAAGATTACCTTATTTACGACCTATTAATACACTGACATTAAACCGAAAAAGTAGCCGACTTTGGTTAAGTAAACTTAACAAGGTTCGGCTACTTTTGATTTAATAAAGTTTTTAGAACTTGAATTATTGAGCTGTATATCCTCCATCAATCACTGTCGCTTGCCCTGTAATACCCTTCGCTTGATCGCTTGCTAAAAACATCATGTAATCGGCAATTTCTTGAACGTCGAGTAATCGCTTTTGCGGTACTAATGGATAAATCACTTCTTCTATTACAGATTCTAATGACACATTTCGTGTTCTGGCTAAATCCTCAAGTTGATTTCTAACAAGTGGTGTATCGACATACCCTGGGCAAATAGCGTTAACCGTGACACCGTGATCCGCCCCTTCTAAAGCTGCTACTTTTGTTAATCCAATCACGCCATGTTTTGCACTGTTATAAGCTGATTTTCCAGCAAACCCAACTAGCCCATTAATGGATGCCATGTTTATAATACGCCCATGTTCTTGTTTTTTCATGATAGGGAAAGCATGCTTGATCGCGACAAATGGTGCAACAAGCATAATCTTCGTCATGCGCTCAAACTGTTCAGTTGGAAAGTCTTCAATCGGTGACACATGTTGTATCCCAGCATTATTGATAAGCACATCTAAGCGCCCATACTGATTAGTTGTTGTATCAATCGCCCTTACGAGTTCGTCTTCATTAGTGACATCACAATAGACCGTCATTCCTTCAAACTGTTTAGACTTAAGCCATTCCTCTACATCTTGTAGCTTCTCCTTGTTTACATCCGTAAAAACGACCTTATTTCCCTTCTTTGCAAACTCTTCTCCTACTCTGAGACCAATCCCGCTAGCTGCACCGGTAATTAAGATAACTTTATTTTTGACCACGCTATTTCCTCCCTTATCCATAACCTTTTATACCTATCATACAACGTCAGACCTTAGACTTCCTAATTAGACACGATTCAACAAAACTAGTAATAAACTTTATCCTATATTTGACAGAATTCTCACGACGGAGTCGATATAATAGTCAAAACAACGAGGATAGGAGTAGAGTTTATGGAGAAAACTGTAAATATTTATCCTGTAAACACTATGGACAAACGTGATCACGAACGTTTATACTTCTATCATTTTATCGGAGGTAACTCTAGTGAAACGGATAGTTTAGTAGAACAACTTCGTGATCTAAAAGAAAGAAAAAATTTATTAATCGGTGTTTTTCGGTTCCCTTTTCGATTTGAAGGTAAAAAGCGCTGGCAAACCGCTACGAAACAATATTTTCTAATGAAAGAATCATGCGATGCTGTTATCTATTTTCAAAGTGATGATTTAATGGAATTAATTGACCAAGACACAACCATACGTGATGCCCAAAATACGTTTAAGTCTATAGAAGATGACAGTATTAGGGCCATTAATAAACTCATTGATGAGACCGGTGAGATGAATATTGATTACCATGACCTTGAGAACTTCATATCAAACTTTAAAGGACCTCTATTTTCCCACACGGTTGAAGGTGAATCATTCGATACACCTTTAAAATACTTAATTGAGAAACCTTATTTACCAAAAGATTTTACTGATGGGGAACAGCTAATGATTAATATTGGCTATACGCAAGATGTTAATATGGAATCATTTCGTCAAATTAATTTAAGGCTTCATGACCTATTCTCAAAAGCCGATCTATTTAAAATTGGGTCATACTTTATTAATGAACCAGGTGAACGATTTAAAATTACGTTAATAGTAAATGGTCTTAAAGATCCTGTCTCTTTACCATTAAACGATAAACCTTCATCCACCTATCATGAGCTTAAGATGAAATGGAAGCGCGGAATAGAAAAAGGGAAAAGGCGATTAAACCTTATAAAAAATTGACCTAAGCTCAGGTCAATTTTTTATTTGAATAACTGATTTACTTTTGAAATAACTGTTTCTATATCTTCTTTAGAAACATCATAATTCGTCACCAAGCGAACAGAGTGAGTACCATAAGAACCTGACTTAATACCTGCTTTCTCTAGCTTCTCAATAAACTGCTCGCTCGTTAAGCCAAGATTTTCTACACTAACTAGAACCATATTTGTTTCGACTTCACTTTCAATTTCAATTCCATCTATATTCCCTAATCCTTCTGCTAGTCGTTTGGCATGATTGTGGTCTTCTTGCAAACGATTTGGCATTTCATTTAAAGCAATAATTCCTGGAGCTGCGATCATTCCTGCTTGGCGCAGTCCTCCTCCTAATCGCTTTCTCCACTTTCTAGCACGTTCAATAAACTCTTTAGGACCAGCTAAAATAGAGCCAACAGGTGCTCCTAATCCTTTAGATAAACAGAACTGAACTGTGTCTACTTGTTCAGCAATTTTATGTACAGGCTCATTCATTGCAACGGCTGCATTAAAAATTCGAGCACCGTCTAGATGAACGGGTATTTTGTACTGATTTGCTACCTTTTTAATAGCTTTCATATTCTCAAGTGGAACAACTGTTCCACCAGCTTTGTTATGCGTGTTTTCAAGGCTAATTAATCCTGTTTCAGGAAAATGAATATCCTCTGGTCGAATCGCTGACGCAACTTGCTTAGGGTCCATTGCTCCACGGTCTCCGTCAATCGTTTTGGGCTGAATGCCTGCTAATGCTGACATAGCTGCTCCTTCATAAACAAAAATATGGGCATTAGCCTCCATAATCACTTCATCCGCAGGTTTACAATGTGTTAATACAGCAATTTGATTCCCTTGTGTTCCACTTGTCACAAATAATGCCGCTTCTTTCCCTAATTTTTCAGCAGCTAGTTCTTCTAAACGATTAATGGTTGGATCTTCTCCATAAACATCGTCACCAACTTCAGCCTGGTAAGCTGCTTTTCGCATAGCTTCTGTTGGCTTTGTGACTGTATCACTTCTTAAATCAATCATCTAAGCCCCTCCCGTCTTTTGTATCATTTTAATACACTCCAAATCTTTTTAAAACTATTGGTTATAAAAGTTTCATACATAGGAAAAATAATCCTAAAGGAGTGTGAACGATGGGCGAACAAGTTAGCAGTCATCATTTTTCGGACTTAACAGCTAATGAAGTATCCAATCTATGGTCTTCTTACTTAAAAAACTCTATGGAACAAAGATTGTTTGAATACTTCTATGCGTCCTGTGAAGATGACCAAACAAGGAAGATTGCAAGTAGAATCATCGAACATGCTAAGTCTACCTTAAAAGAGTTGGATACGATTTTTGATCATGAAAATTTATCAACCCCCCATGCATTTACTGAACAAGATGTAACAGCTGATGCACATAAGGTCTTCTCAGATACGTTTATCTTATACTTTTGTCATGATATCACCATGCTGTCGATGAGTACTTACCCTAGCGCTCTTTCAGACTGCTCTAGGCCAGATATTCGAGAGTTTTTCCAAAAGAGAATAGAAGCATTTCTTAGTCTTCAAAACGATGTCATAAACGTCATGCTTGAAAAAGGGGTTTACTTAAAACCAGCTCAGCTAGAAATGGAAAACGAAGTGGACTTTGTTAGAAGTAAAAAGTATTTAAGTGGTCTATTTACAGGGGCAAGACCTGTAAACGCTCCAGAAATTGCGAACCTTACTCGCATTTCACATCGAGCTCAGTTCTCAAAAATGGTCTTCGTGACGTTTCATAAGTTAGCTCATAAAGTTGAACTGAAAGAACATTTCTCTCAAGGTAGAAACGGAATTGAAAATGTACTTGAATCTCTATCTGAAGTGTTAGAGAAAGAGAATATTCCACTCTCAGCTTCAGGTGATTTTAAAATATCACCAGTTGAAATGTCGCCGTTTTCAGATCGCCTCATGTTGTTCTTCGTCAATACATGTCTTGGAATGTTTTGTTTTCAAATGGTATCCCAGGCATTAAATTCAACCCTACGTTCAGATATTGTTGTTAAATTAACAAAGATTTCAACTAAAATGAGAAAGTACTATTCAGCAGGCTTATTATTAGCTATTAAAGAAGGGTGGTTTGAACAACCACCTAATCCAGTTGATCATAAAGTGTGACACGCCGAATATCTTTTAACATACAATAAACAAAAAGTTATGGGGCGTGTCGGTATGAGTCAATTTAACCCAAACCAACTATTTGTAGAATATAGAGAACAAATTTCTAAAACTAGCCCAATTGTTGGCCGTCGCCATACACTAACCCATTCAGATGTAACTGGTGACTTGTTTTTAACAGTTGGGCCTCAGTTTGCTTACGATCTTATTAATGATATGAGAGATGAAGTAATGGGTGAATTTGTGAAAGTTGGAGATGAGCTTGTTTATCATGCTCACGTATTTATTGGTGGTTTATTCGATGAGGCAACGGCAGCTATTCGTGATCAAATTTTTCGAAGAGAGCTTCCTTTAGCATTAACAGCTATTCGATATGGGGAAAACCCTTTGTTCCAAACTAACCCTTCCCTTGATGAAGTGCCAGTCAAAATTCATTTTAACTCTAGTTATCCTCAGTTTAACACCAGCGAGAACTGGGGAGTTTTTTCAGATTACAAATATGTAGATTAAACCATAACACCATAATTTTTTATAGCCTTTAGCTTTCATCAAGTGCTTGATCCTCTTCAAGCACTTTTTTTATTTCTCATACATAGACAAGAGCGGAATAAACTTTAATAACAATCAATTAGGAGGAATTAGATGAAAGTACTAAGACTAGGCCATGCCATGTATCAATTAACAAGTGAAGGAGGTAAAAATTATCTTATTGACCCTTTTGTTGATATGAATCCCGGCTTCCCAACTCTAATGGACTCAGAGGAATTCTACCAGCAAATTGATGCAATTTTTTTAACTCATGGGCATTTCGATCATACTAGTGGTTTATCTAAATTTGTTGAACATCATTCAGAGGTTACGATTGTCGCTCAATATGAATTAGCCTTAATTTTACTACAGCAAGGGTTTGAAAATGTAATTCCAATTAACCTAGGTGGTTCCGTATCATTTGATGATGTAAAAGCCACTATGGTCCAAGCCGTACATACATCATCGTATAAGGAAACACAGTCAACCCCAATGTATGCAGGAGAATCAGCTGGGTATGTATTTGAATTTAAAGATGATTACACGCTTTACCACTCTGGCGACACTGCCCTAATGTCTGATATGAAACTTATTCAAGATGTTTATCAGCCTGAGATCGCCATACTGTCCTCATCAGGCCATTTCACCATGGGGCCAACAGAAGCAGCCTATGCAGTAGAAAATTTATTAGATGTTAAGTATGTCATTCCTAGCCATACGTTCCCTTCAGAAGAAACGGCTACATCGCCTGATACTCTTAATGCATTACTTGAGCAGTTCCCGGTTGTGGAAAATATGATCGCCAAGGATCATGAACTAGAAAGATTACTTGATAAATATCCTCATACAGAAGTTAGTGTCATTGGGTACGGAGAGGAAAGAGCTTTTGTAAAAAGCAAAAAGCCTAATGCTTAATCATTAAATTATTGTTTGAGTATTCTTCTGAACGGTTATGGTATTAGTACAACCTTACTTAGGAGGGATACTCATGAACTTAATGCGTGCTAAAGAAATTAAAGAAGATCCCAATATGAAAGATGTTGTCTATAACGAAGAATATGTGTATATTGACGATGTGGATGATGAACGTCAAAAAGCGATCATTCATTATTTAAAACGTGATGGTGTTGAATTTGAAGTTGATGTAACTGAGCTAAAAGAGGAATAATAATAGCGCCCACAATAAAAAGTGGGCGTATTTTTTATATAGAGGACCCGAATATGGCGACACTTTGACGGTCAAGATTCATATAATCTTGATCCCATGCTAACGTGTTCAGAACATTACCTAGCGAGTCTGCATTATACCTTCCTGCAATACGTTGATACGCTAACAATTCATAAACCCCATTTGAATCATAATCAACTGGATACAGCCCACTTAATGGATTGACCCAGCCCTCAATAGGATTAATTAGATTGCCATTAGAATCATAAATCTCGTTTAAGTATTCCTGATCGCGGCTGCTAGAAATATCGATGATGTACTGCATTTGGTTTTGCTCACTTAACACTTGAACTTTATAGTCATCTAGATAATTGACTCTATACTGGTACTCATTATTATAAGCATTACCATTAAAAAGCAGGTTCTCTTCATTATTTAAAAAAGAGTATAAATAGGCATAAATCGTCCCCCCACTCCCGCCAGTTGCTATTCGAACCAACACATCGCTAACACCGTCTCCAGTAAAATCTCCTAAAAATAATGTTGGGTCATATCCCGCATTTTCATCTAGCTGAGTTATTGTTAATCTTCCACTCAAACCATCTTGAACAACAAGCGTGATGTCTTGAACAAATGGACTATCAGATGTCATCATACCCATCAAATAAATCTGATCCATTAGTCCATCACCTGTCGCATCACCTTGCGCAAAAGCAACAACTTGAGACCCCTGTCTATTGTTATACATCATATCCACCCCTTCAGACTTACTCCTATATCTTATGGGCAAACGCCAATCCTGCTACTGACAAATTCCCAAAATCAATTAGGTGCATACACTAATTAAAAAGTGGAGGAATTCGTATGTTTTTTAATCATGATGTTAGAAATGTAACGACGCACGAGATGAGCATTAGGCAACAGCCAGTTGTGCAAGAAGTGATGGATCGACTTAGATCTGAACATAACAACTTATACGCACAGCTAACACGTGCTGGTATTTCAAGACGATTTATTGATTATATATTTTATCTAGTTGTGAGCTATACCGTTAACCAAGCGGAAACAGGCCAATCAGCAAGACAAATTTATATACAATTTCAAAGGCAAGTACCTTGGTTAAATCAATTTTTCTTAGCTCATAATGTACCACAAAACTTAGTGGATCGCGTATTAAGGACAGTGATTGAGATTACTCTAGATATAATTAGTGATGACGGTGATGACGATGATGACGATAATCAATGGTCGAGCTGGGAAAACCTTGGTGGTCGATTGACGTCTGCTCCCGCTGTCTCATCTTGGCAAGCTAATCGTCTAGATGTGTTTGCAAGAGGTCAAAATCAAGATTTGATTCATAAATGGTGGGACGGCAGACGATGGAGTGACTGGGAGAGTCTCGGTGGGGTATTGACATCACCACCTGCTGCTGTTTCATGGGGGCCAAATCGCATCGATGTGTTCGTAAGGGGGACTGACCAAAGCTTATACCATAAGTGGTGGGACGGTAATAGGTGGAGCGACTGGGAAAACCTTGGTGGGACTTTAACAAGTGCACCTACTGTCTCATCGCGTCGTTCGAATCAGTTAGATGTCTTTGTTCGAGGCACAAACAACCGCCTTTACAAACGCACTTGGAACGGAACGCGCTGGCAAGACTGGGAAGACTTAGGTGGCAATTTAACATCTCATCCTGCGTCCATATCTTGGGGGCCAAATCGCATCGATGTGTTTGCAAGAGGACAAAATCAAGACTTAATTCATAAATGGTGGGATGGTAACAGATGGAGCGACTGGGAAAGCCTTGGCGGCACATTAGTTGGTGCACCAGCCGCTTCTTCTCGTCGTCCGAACCAAATAGATGTCTTCGTCAGAGGCTCAAACAATCGTTTATATAAGAAAACGTGGAATGGTTCACGCTGGGAAGAGTGGCAAGACCTTGGAGGCAACTTAACCTCTCACCCAGCAGCCGTTTCTTGGGATGAGAATCGTATTGATGTGTTTGCAAGAGGTCAAGGCAATAACCTTTACCATATTTACTGGCAATCTTAGCAAATCAATAAAAATGAAGGCTTTTTGCGCCATAGCAAAAGCCTTCATTTTGTAACTACTCCATCACCGTCTAAGATATCTACCCCAAATTTCACTATATCTACCTCTTTTTAAAATATTTCTACCGCGAAATTTGTCGACGGAGTAAAAAAAGCATTTTTATCTACCCTTTTTAACAAGATATCTAACTATATAAGAAAAGGGCACGGTTTTGAGCTTAAACCATGCCCCATGTTTAATAGTTTTTTTAATCGACATGCCGATCTTCATGTTCCTTCTTAATTTGATGCTTACGAATAAACCACCACATCACGATATACGTCAAGAACAAAAGAATTAAAAAAACAGGTGCCGACAGTACATTTTGAACTTGCATTTACTCACCGCCTCTTATTTTAGGGTATCCAATGGAAACGGGAACATGAGATAAAACAGTATAGCTAACGGAATTGATATAACAATGGCCCGAACAGGTCGTCTATAATGCACGTAAACGACTACAAATAGCGCCGCATTAAGCAAAATATTCATCCAACCATTCCATCCGTTGTCATACACATACATTCCTCTATGAGCAAATAGTGTTTGAATAATCGTATAGAATATGACCCAAGCTGACACATAGATCATCTGTTTAGTTCTATGCTTCGGAAACCTTTGTAAGTAGATCATTAAGCCAATAGGCACGATAAAGAACGTAAAGGCAATATTGATAATGGAGTGACTTAACCACTCCGCCGTTATACCTCTAAACGCCCAGAGTGTGTGATTATAGTAGAGAACATTATATGTTAGATTAATCACCATAAAAAATAAAATGGTTGAATATTGCTGTCGCCATTGTGACCAATCTACAAACTTATAAGCAAAGACTGCCCAAACAATTAATACTAGAATCAAATACATGGCCCAATCTCCTTAGCAGAAATGATACTTACATCTTTGACTTAAACCTGGATCTTTATACTAGAAAAGCTCGGTACTTGAAGGTGTGGTTCAACGTTTATTCAACTGTTAACACAGAACAGGCGATCTGATTTTTATGTAATAATTAAAATATGGGACGTGAAAAGTCGTTTACGGGACATAGAAGTTAAAGTTTAGGCATCGAATTATGTCGAAAATGGTTATTCGACTGATTTTTGAGACATTTTATCAAATTGATAGGACAATTCGGCTTAAATATGAGACATTCAAAAAAAGAGTACCTCAATCATGAGATACTCTAATCATTCATCTTACTTAAGAAGTCACCAAGGAGCTCATCCAATCCTTGATCCTCTTCTGCTTCTTCTTTATTCTCTTCTGTTGCTTCATGTTGCTTTTTTAATAATGCTTCCCAGTTAAACTCTTCCATATCATCATCTGTTGACTCTGGCACTGCTTCTAACGGTTTTGATTCAGATTCCTTAGGTTCTGGTTCTTCTGCCTTCTCCTGTAAATATAGCGCTTCATCTATATCTGTCGAACGACTATTTAATGAAGCTAATAAAGCAGTCGCTCTAACAGGATCATTTAATAGATGATACACAATACTTCCAAGTAAGGCCTCTGAATGTTCGTGCTTAATCCAGTCTCTCTGAGCTTTTGTAAGCTTATTAGGAAGCGGAATAGTAATCGTCTCTCGTTCCCTACTATGATTTTCATTTACTCCTTCTAGTACATATTCTGCTATTTTACTAGAAAAGTTACGTCTCTCCGTCTCCTTTAAATATTGTAGCTCTTTTAAAATGTGATCGGGAGTATCTGATGGAACCCTGAACGAGATGGCTTGTCCACGTTTAATTTCTGTTTGAGGTTTTCTCATACCGTCACCTCACTTACTTCTTAGAGGCCTTTTTCTTTTCTTCTTCTTTCTCTTTAGGTTTCTCATTCTTTTTCAAGTAATCTGCAATTAACTTATAATATGCATTTGCCATCATCCAAATACTTTCATGCTCGTCTTCGAAGAACTCGATATTATAACCATCTAAATTATTGTTTAATGTTTTGATGTATTCTTTTAACACATTTGAACCACCGCCAACAAAGTAACAAATCTCAGTTTGAGAGTTCTTCTGCCATGTGTTGCGTAAGAGACGATATTGCTTTTTGGCTAATTCTAATAAAGTTCGGTCCGTGATGTCATGAACACTCGTCCGGCTACCTTTAACCATAATGTGATTCCGATCATTATTGCGAGTAATGATTTCAACAACATCACGTCTACTATCAAGCTCAACACCATGTTTAGTAAAAATGTCTTCACGAATATTCTCAAGTGATTCAGAGACACCTAAGTTGTAACCTTGAGCTTTGTCATCATCGACTGTGCGATTTTTAATGACTGCTATATCTGTTGATAGACCACCGATGTCCTGGATTAGAATATGTTTATCTATTAAGTCTTTATTGATCACTTTCAAGTCTTTATCCATGACTAGATTAATAAACGCTGCAAAACCTTCAGGGTAAACTTTAACCTCATCAAATTTAATATTAACTTTTAGACCTTGATATTTAGGGGTCACTAAAAATTCAACTTGGTGAACGGAACCCATTAATTTAGAGCGATACCCTGCATCATTTCCTTCCTTAACTTCTCTTAATGGAAGTCCAGTTCCTAATGTGTAATTCGCATCAACAACGTTTTGTTGCTTTTGAAAATCATTTGCTTGAACAGCGTCAAGAGCAATAGATGCAAATAACATAATTAAAGTTTGATCTTCTTGAGACTTACTACTTCCTGGGTCCAATTCTGTTGAATTTGTGCTTTTAGTGGCCAAGTGTCCAACACGATAGATGGCATTGTTTTCTTTCAATGCTGGTGAATGAACTTTAATGTGAAGTCCTTCTAATGGATCTTTCTCATCTAAATCCTCTATACCGATTACAGGGCGGTCTTCAATTTCTCTTGCGATGATATTTGGGATATTGAAGTTATTCTCCAATTGTCCGAAGATTGCCTTTAACGAATCGTTCCCAACATCAACTGCTGCAATTCTTGATTGAGTCATTGTCATCATCCTTTTTTCATAGTATGTAAACCTCTTACTTACAAAGGATATTGGAGATATAAGATGACGACAATGAGCTTTAACAAAACGAAATAAAAACGTAACTTCAGTGAAATAGCGCTTTTTCTGTAAACACTTTTGTGCTCACTGTTTACAATATTGTAAACAACCAACAAAAACAATATGTACACTCTTTTGTTTACAAGTAAACAATATTGTTTTCAAAAGTAAACGTACTGCAAACTTGTAAACATTGTAATAATTTTTCATCATTTAATGAAGCATTGGACCTTGACTTTTCATTCGTCTAACTTCTTGAATGTCATATAATAAATTCACTTTGATCGCTTTCATGTCTTGAGCTACTTTTAAATCATAAGCCACTTCACCCAAATATAAACTTTTTCTTTCTATAATGCCTTCCAACTCTATAAGTTCGTCATGTTTGATCATTTTAATCAAAACTCTCTCTCCGATTAAGGAATCGAACAGATGATGCTGCAGCTCTGGATTCAATTCACTAAAAGGAATAGATTCGTCCTTAAAATGCTCTAAACTCATAAAATCACCCCTTACCTTGAAGTTTTAACAAGGTAAGGGGTTTTTAAAAGGTAAATATTATTGTAGAGCTTCAAAAGCTTTAGTTAATTGCGGAACCATTTGTTTTTTTCGAGAAACGACACCTTCTAACAATACAAGATTCTGTTCAAATGTAACATTAAAGGCATATTCTATAGCTTTATAATCTTCTCCAAAAGCCAATATGATAGAATTACTATTTAGAATATCAGTAATCATTAGAATGGATAGATTTAAACTTTGTTTTTCAGTGTTCTTTTTTAATACTTGCTTTATTTCCTCTTGGTTTCGAAGTATTTCCGCTGGATTAACTACGTTTATTTGTGAGACTTTAACTCGTTTACCACTTAAATTAAAATCTTTAGAATCTAACTCTACTAACTCCTCCATAGATTTATCACTATAGTTTGTTCCTGCTTCTAACATAGATAACCCGTAGTCTTCTAGTTCTACTTTAGCTATTTTAGCTAGTTCCTTGCCAATCTCTATATCTTGATTCGTAGTAGTTGGGGATTTAAAAAGTAATGTATCCGATATTATGGCCGATAACATAAGCCCAGCAACATTCTTTTCTACTGTCACGTTATTTTCTAAGAACAACTTATAAATAATGGTTGCCGTACAACCAACGGGTTCAGCGCGGTAATAAATCGGTTCACTTGTCTCAAAGTTAGCAATTCGGTGATGATCAATGACTTCTATGACTTTTACTTTATCTATATCGATAGCACTTTGCTGCTTCTCATTATGATCTACTAGTATGACTCTTTCTGTTTCCTCTGAAACTCCACTTATCATTCTGGGTGCTTTGGTTTGAAAATATTTTAGTGCATACTTACTTTCCTCATTTAGTTCTCCTAATCTTACGGGTTCTGCTTGTTCGCCCAATTTATCTTTTAAAGTTGCATAAGCAATGGATGAACAAATTGAATCGGTATCTGGATTTTTATGTCCCAACACTAATACGTTACTCATTTAGACACTCCCTTAAAACTCTTTGAGTTCTATTGATATTCGTGATTCTTTCTTTTGTTTCTATCTCCTCGCTATTCTACTAGTTCTCTACACAATTTAGTATAAATCACTCTATTTACCCACGCATTATTCATTACCAAACCATATATAAAACGTAAAGGGAGGTGAATCTTTATGGAAATCTTACTTTTCTCTCTATTGGGCGGTTTGTTCATTTGTGTAATGTTTAGCCTAAGAATGTTAATAGAACACGAAACGGATCAAATCTTAAACACTGTCATGGATGATTATGAACCAAAAACCGAACCTATCTCTATTCCAGCAACAGTACCTCAAAAGTCACCATCTCTAATCTTACAACACTCTAATAAAAATTATAAAGATTAATAGAGCTAATTAATAGATTGAACCAAGTCATTAACTTCTTTCTTCACCAGGATGTTTACCACTAACACTTTAAAAGGGGGTGAAAATAGTGTTTCAAATATTTCTATTCATCCTCACTTTAGGAGTTTTTTTGACAGGGATGTATCTAGTCAGAAACGGTCTATTCAAACTATCAGCCGATAGATTAAAAAACTGGTTAAAAACTCTAACAGATGCTCCCTGGAAAGGGCTTTTGTTGGGGACCGTTGTGACCGCAATTCTACAAAGTAGTTCAGCTGTATCCATTATCGTCATTGGGTTAGTAGCCGGTGGTATGCTTACCTTTTCTCAATCCATTGGCATAATTTTAGGAGCTAATATTGGGACAACTGTAACAACTGAGATTATTACTTTAGAAATAAATTCTTTAATCATACCAATGGCCATTATCGGGGGCGTGCTTCTTTTATTTAAAAAGGATAATTTTCGTTTTACCGGTATGGTTTTAGTTGGTTTATCTGCTGTGTTTGGAGCTATGTGGGGCTTTAAAACACTTGCGGCACCTTTAAAAGAGATGGAATACGTTCATCAGTTATTCCTGAGTTTAGATAACAATCTTTTCTATGCAGTCATCTTTGGTGCCATTGTTACAGCCGTTATTCAATCGAGTACTGCTACAACAGGTATTATGATGGGGTTTATTGCAGCAGGATCCTTAAACCTAGACACAGCCGTAGCTGTAGTATTGGGAGCTAATATTGGGACTTGTGTCGACGCATGGCTAGCTTCCATTGGTAGTGGTAGAGAAGCTAGATTAACAGCTTGGTCTCACATTTGGCTTAATGTACTGGGAGTCCTTTTGTTCTTCCCATTTATAGGATTACTCTCAGACCTAGGAGCCCATTTAGCAGAACGACCAGATGTACAGCTTGCTCATATCAGCGTCATTTTTAATGTATTAAGCTCTTTAATTGCACTTCCATTTGTCAACAAATTCTCTCAACTAATACTGAAGATCCATGACCGAAAAAATTTGCAAGCATAAATGATCAGTTTAAAAAACATCTCCAATCAAAAGGGGGTGTTTTTTAAACTCAAAATGATTAACGGGAAGGAGGATTGATTATTGTGATTTATGTTATTTCGTTTTTATTACTGCTAGGAGCAGCTATATTCGGAACACATTTAATAGGTTCGAGCTTGCTTGATAGTGCCACAGAGTCTATAAAAAATATAATAACAAGACTATTAGATCAACCTTGGAAAGGGTTACTGCTTGGCTTAATAGCCACACTCATTATTCAAAACAGTACTATCATCGTTATTTTAACCGTAGGATTAGTTGCAGCTAGATTATTCACCTTCACGCAGTCGATCGGAGTTATATTAGGTATCAATATCGGTTCGTCCATAACAATAGATTTAATTACCATTAATCCTGGTTATTTCACGATACCGATCATATTGCTTGGAGCGATTTTATGTCTTAGAAAAAATATAAATGTAGTAAAGACTGGATACTCTTTAATGGGTTTCACTTTAGTTATTGGTTCCTTATGCATTATGGATGTCCTGGCAACGGATATGAAGGAAAGTATATTTTATTATGACCTATTTAATAAAATCGACCACTCAAGTTTTATTGCTGTATTAACTGGAATTATTCATACCACATTAGGACAGTCTAACTCTACTATTAACGAAATTGCAACATTGTTCGCTACAGAAAATTTTTATACAGGCATTCCATTAATTATTGGTGCTAACATTGGGACAGGTGTCATGGCTATGATCGCTTCATTAGTTACTATGAAAGAAGCACGCTTAACAGCTTATGCTTACTTGTGGCTGAATATATTGGGAGCCATTTTTATTTACCCCTTTTTGGATTATCTAGTTGAATTAAAAAATATTCTCACTCCTGCTCAAGTAAATATTATGTATAATATCACACTGTCTCTAATTACCCTTCCTTTTGTGAAATATTATAGTAGTTTCATAGATAGAATCTATCACTGGAGACAAAAATCACCTATGTAAATTATAAGAAGGCCGTCGACTACGACAGCCTTCTTATAAAGCTTTTACTTAACGTTGGGTATGAGAAAGCAACCTTTGATTTCATGAAATGTTATTCCTAAACTTGTACATAATCAAACTTTATCTGGGTCATATAACCAATGATCCCCCTAGTCTAGGGGGATCACGTCATACGACCCTTTTTAATCTTCAATGAACTCGATCATATCAATTTTATCGCATACTGCTACGAATCTGCTTTTTTTATGATTAGTAAAAGTAGCTAAGCCTGTACTAATGTCATAACTCTCAAATACTTCAACCCCTGATACATCTTCACCATTCATCATTAATTCTTTTACTCGTGTGCCAGGCTGTGCTTCTGACAACACCATACAAATCGGATTTCTCACCTTAAACCCTCCTTCTAATTGCAGAGTTAGTGTATTATATTAAATATTTACAAACTATGTATGTGTGTTTATTAATAAAGCTATTAAAATATGTCTTTGTCTTGTAAATTTAGTAGAATTATTTTTTCATAAGAAAAGAGAGGCAATAAACCTCTCTTAAAACCTCCCTGAACGAAAGATCGAATAAATTAACCATGTAACCATTAATACAGCAATCACAAATCCAATTTCTACAGCTGGAATATCCCAAAGCAATGATGATTGACTTCCAATCGCTGAACCTATAATTAACCCAACCATGATTAAACTAAAAGATAAAAGCACAATACTAAACGATAATCTATTACTAACTGTATCGAGTTTTGAGAAAAAATGTTCAGCTTTTGGAATCGATATTTCAATAGGTATTTTTTTATTTTTAGCAATATGACTCAGCTCTCTAATGACTTCCGGCATATCCTCAATCACATCGCCATATTCATCAATCTGATCATATAAACTTTTAGCAAGCCGTTTCGGGTTATACTTTTCACGAATAAGGTCTCTTCCAAACGGTTCAGCAGCTTCGATAATATCAAATTCAGGATCTAATTGTTCTATTAATCCTTCTAACGTTAAGATGGTTTTTCCAACCAGTGATAAATCTGATGGAATCATGATTTGATGCTTATTTGCGATTGAAAACAAATCTGTTATTGACTGCCCCAAGCTCAGTTCGCTTAATGGAACTCCGTAATATTTAATCATAAACCGGTCGATATCACCACTAAGTTCATGAATATCTACATCCTCTGGAGCCACCCCCATTTTAAAAATCGCTTTGATCATATCGTCTGAGTCCTGCTTAACCATTGCCATGACTAGAGAAGCCAAATGCATTCTCATTTTAGATGACAATCTTCCCATTAGACCGAAATCCATCCAGGCGATTCGTTTTTCAGACTCTGCAAAAATATTACCAATATGAGGGTCAGCATGAAAATAACCATCTTTAAAGACTTGGTAAAATAACGTGTGAACGACACGATCAGCTAACCATTTTAAATCAAATCCTTTTTCCTTTAATTCATCAAGCTGATCGAGTTTGATTCCTTCGATAAATTCCATGGTTAACACTTGCTTGGTTGTATAGTCCCAATAAATTGAAGGTATTTTAACCGTTTCGTCTTCCTCAAATTGCTGCGCCATTAGATCAGCATTTCGCCCCTCTGTCATGTAGTCAAGTTCATCTATGATCGCCTTAGTAAATTCCTCTACTACTTCAACGACTTGGTACTGTTTTGCCCATTCAAAACGTCTCTCCGCACGTTCAGCTAACTCATGTAGAATCTCTAAATCCGTATGTATTTGCTTATCCACACGCGGACGTTGAACTTTAACAGCTACATGTTCACCTGATTTTAACTTTGCCTCGTGGACCTGACCAATCGATGCGACTCCTAAAGGGATAGAGTCAAACTCTTCAAAGGTTCCATCAACATTCCCACCAAGTTCTTTTTCTATAATTTGTACCACGTCTTCAAATGAGATTGGTGAGATCTCATCTTGTAAGTATGTTAACTCATTTATAATATCTTTAGGAATAATGTCAGGACGCGTACTCGCCATCTGACCAATTTTGATAAACGTTGGGCCTAGTTCTTCTAAGAAGGCCCGAATACGCTTGCCAAGTGACTTCGTATGCTCCTGATCTCGCCTGACATATAACCGGCGAGGTAATGAGAATACCTGATCTAACCCGAGCTCTTTCACTATAAATCCTAATCCGTTACGTGAAAAAGCTGCAGCAATTTCTCGATACCGGTTCATATGCCTCATTTGTTTCCTTAACAAGAACATCCCTCCTCTCTACTCTTCTTTATTAACTTGCTCCTCAAGCTTTTCTATTCGATCTTCAAGTGCTTGAGCGGTTTCTTTTGTTGGAACCTCTAATTCATCCAAATAAGTTTTTAGCTGTCTTTTAATTTTTTCGTCGAACTGCTTTTGACTTTCTTCACCTTTCATTCTCAAATCTTTTAAAAGATTATTTGACTCCTCTTTTGATAGCTGCCCTTTTTCAACTAACTCATCTAACACTCGTTCCGCTTGATCCTTACTTGCAGAGGCTAACCCTAATCCGACAGATAAACCTTTTTTAAATAAATCTCTCATGAGAACTCCTCCTCGTACGACTTATTCTTGTTAGAAGTTTACCCTTAACGAACAAATTAGAAACAGGTCGGGATTGCCCCGTGGTGAAGTTTCTAGTATTTGAAAAAACTTTCTAGTAAATTTTTGATTTTGTCTAGTATTTTCACGGTTTTGTCTAGTAAAATCTCGAATTTGTCTAGTATTTACTCAAGAGTAATGGCGAGCAAAATAAAAAAAGCTTTTGCGCCGCATCTGCGCAAAAGCTTTATATTACCGTTAACCTATAACTGTTTGTTCATCTTCTTGTTCTTTTGATTCACCATTATCGAGATTTAGTGCTCTGGCTGTCGTTGCATGCACTTCCTCAAGTAATTGTGGATGATCCATTAAGACCTTGCCATATGAAGGAATCATTTCTTTTAATTTTGGCTCCCACTCTTCAATATGATTTGGGAAGCAATTTTCTAATATCTCAAGCATGACATTTACAGCTGTTGAGGCCCCTGGTGATGCACCAAGTAATGCAGCAATGGAACCGTCAGCCGAGTTGACCACTTCTGTACCGAACTGAAGTGTACCCTTACCACCTGCGTCCGTCTCTTTAATGACCTGAACGCGCTGACCAGCGACAACGATCTCCCAGTCTTCCGTTTTTGCATTAGGGATAAATTCACGAAGTGCTTCCATCCGTTTTTCCTTAGATTGCATGACCTGTTGAATGAGATATTTCGTTAATTTCATTTCTTTAACGCCTGCTCCAAGCATATTAACCACATTACTTGGTCTAACTGACGTGAAGAGATCTAAGTTTGAACCTTCTTTTAGGAACTTAGGCGAGAACCCAGCAAAAGGCCCGAATAATAAAGTTCGCTTTCCATCTATAAATCTTGTATCCAAATGCGGCACAGACATAGGTGGTGCGCCAACTGGTGCTTTCCCATAAACTTTAGCATGATGCTGCTTAACCACTTCAGGGTTGTTACAAACCATAAATAATCCACTAACAGGGAAACCGCCAACACCTTTACCTTCAGGAATACCAGATTTCTGAAGTAGATGTAGGCTTCCGCCACCAGCGCCAATAAATACAAATTTGGCATTAACCAGTTCGACTGATCCACTATCAACGTCTTTAACCTTAACATCCCAAGTACCATTACTTAATCGGTTTAAATCCTCTACTTGATGACGATAATTAAGCTCAACATTTTGACTTTCCAAATGGTCAAATAGCTTACGAGTTAACTCGCCGAAATTAACATCTGTACCTGAGTCAATTTTCGTTGCAGCGATTGGCTCATCCGACTTACGATTTTTCATAATTAGAGGAATCCAATCCTTAAGCTGTTCAGGGTCATCTGAGAATTCCATACCTTTAAAAAGGGGATTGCTTGTCATAGCCTCATAACGTTTCTTTAAAAAGTTAACATTATCTTCTCCTCTGACCATACTCATGTGAGGTAAAGCTTTGATGAATTCTCCTGGATCTTCAATGAGACCTTTGTTAACCAAGTAAGACCAAAACTGTTTAGAAACTTGGAACTGTTGATTAATTTTGACTGCTTTAGTTAAATCGATCGTTCCATCAGACTTCTCATTTGTGTAATTTAATTCACAAAGTGCTGCATGGCCTGTCCCTGCATTATTCCATTCGTTCGAGCTTTCTTCGCCCGTTTTACCTAACCGCTCATAAACTTTAATATCCCAATTAGGTGCGAGCTCCTTTAGAAGAGACCCTAAAGTCGCACTCATAATACCTGCACCTATTAAAATAACATCTGTTTGTTTTTGTCCGCTCATACTAACCTTCCTATATCTTAGATTTGTATGTCCTACAAATATATTTGGATAAAAGTGTCCAGCTACTATTATATAATAGAATTTGTTGATTTTAAAGTGTCGGTATTTTTTGTTATTACCGTCTTTTTTGTAATACGAAATGCATTTCCTTGATATTTTATTGAACAATTTTGTTATTTGTTGACAAAGTTCGACAAACCTATAATAATAACTAATGTTTGATTGTAATTATTACAGATAGGTACGTAAATTTCCCCGTAAATGTGGGTAGGCTATCTATTAGAAAAATATCAAGGAGGAATTAAGTAATGTCTTTAATCGGAAAAGAAGTAGAACCATTTAAAGCACAAGCTTACAAAAACGGAGATTTCATCGAAGTTACAGAGGAGGATTTCAAAGGTCATTGGACAGTTGTTTGCTTCTATCCTGCAGACTTCACATTCGTTTGCCCAACTGAGCTTGAAGATCTTCAAGAACAATATCCTAAACTTCAAGAACTTGGAGTAGAAGTATTCTCTGTTTCAAGAGACTCACATTTCACACATAAAGCATGGCACGATACATCTGAAAAAATCGGAAAAATTACTTACGGTATGATTGGGGACCCAGCTCACATCTTATCACGTAACTTTGACGTATATGTAGAAGATTTAGGCCAAGCAGACCGCGGCACATTCATCATCGACCCAGACGGTGTTATTCAAGCAGTAGAAATTAACGCTGAAGGTATTGGCCGTGATGCAAGCACATTAATTAACAAAATCAAAGCAGCACAATACGTGCGCAAAAACCCTGGTGAGGTTTGCCCAGCTAAATGGGAAGAAGGGGAAGAAACTCTTAAACCTAACTTAGACTTAGTAGGAAAACTTTAAGCTTTAAGGAGAGGGATTACACATGGCACTTGATGCAGAAATTAAGTCCCAATTAGATCAGTACTTGCAGCTACTAGAGGATGACCTTGTGCTCAAAGTAAGTACTGAATCTGACCAAAAATCAGAGGAAACTCAAGCACTAGTTGATGAACTAGCTGCCATGTCATCTAAAATATCTGTTGAAAAAACTCAATTAGAGCGTACACCTAGCTTTAGTGTGAATCGTGCAGGGCAAGACTCTGGCATCGCATTCGCTGGTGTACCTTTAGGGCATGAGCTCACATCACTTGTATTAGCACTCTTACAAGTAAGTGGTCGTCCGCCTAAAGTTGATGACAGCATTGCTGAACAAATCAAAGAACTCGATGGTGAGTATCACTTCGAAACGTACGTCAGCCTCTCATGTCATAACTGTCCTGATGTTGTACAAGCTCTCAATATCATGAGTGTGTTAAACCCTAACATTTCTCACACGATGGTTGATGGTGCTGTGTACAAATCAGAAGTTGAAGAAAAAGACATTATGGCCGTACCAGCTGTTTACCTTAACGGCGAGCCATTCAGTAATGGACGCATTACGATTGAAGAAATTTTAGCTAAATTAGGTAAAAGCCTAGATGCTGATGAGCTATCAAATAAAGATCCTTATGACGTTCTAGTTGTCGGTGGTGGTCCTGCAGGTGCGAGTGCTGCTATTTACTCATCACGCAAAGGAATCCGTACGGGTATGGTCTCCGAACGTCTTGGCGGACAAGTTTTAGATACATTAAGTATTGAAAACTTTATCAGCGTTAAAGGCACGGAGGGACCAAAGCTAGCTGCAGCACTTGAAGAACATGTAAAAGACTATGACATAGACATCATGAACCTGCAACGCGCTAAAGGCTTAGAAAAGAAAGATCTTTTCGAGTTAGAGCTTGAAAATGGTGCTAAACTTAAGAGTAAAACGCTCATCGTTTCAACTGGTGCACGCTGGCGTGAGATCGGCGTTCCTGGTGAAGCTGAGTTTAAAAATAAAGGTGTTGCTTACTGTCCTCACTGTGATGGCCCGCTTTTCGAAGGAAAAGATGTAGCCGTCATCGGTGGAGGTAACTCAGGTGTTGAAGCTGCGATTGACCTTGCAGGGATTGTCAATCATGTCACACTACTTGAATACAATTCTGAACTTAAGGCCGACGAAGTGCTTCAAAAACGCCTTTACAGCTTGCCTAACGTAACTGTCTTAACAAATGCCAAAACTTCAGAAATCACTGGTGATGACAACGTCAACGGATTAAAATATGTCGATTTAGAATCAGGTGACGAAAAGCATGTCGAACTAGCTGGTGTTTTCGTTCAAATCGGTCTTATTCCGAACACTGACTGGTTAGGAGATCTAATCGACCGGAACAAAATTGGTGAGATTATAACTGATAAACGGGCTGCGACGAACATTCCAGGTGTTTTCGCAGCAGGTGATTGTACCGACAGTGCCTATAATCAAATCATTGTTTCAATGGGTGAAGGTGCAACGTCTGCTTTATCAGCCTTTGATCATCTCATCAGAAATTAATTTCCATCACTACCTTGCAGATGCGGGGTAGTGATTTTTTTGCGAAAGCGTTAGATAAAAGGTAGATATTTTCTAGAATAGGGTAGATAAACTCAAAATAGGGGTCGATAAACCCATGCCCCTCCCAATCTTTTTAAAAATCGTAAAACCCTGTATTAGATAAGTTGAACATGTTAGGATAATATATAGATTAAGTATTGAATATTAGGAGTGAAGACCATGAACGAAAATCACTTTAACCAAATGAAAACAAAAGGCGGATTTATTGCGGCTCTTGACCAGAGTGGTGGCAGTACACCAAAAGCTCTTGCGGCATATGGCGTAACAGAAGATCAATATACAAACGAAGATGAAATGTTCGACCTTGTGCATCAAATGAGAACGCGCATTATTACATCACCAGCGTTTAGCTCAGACAAAATTATCGGTGCAATTCTTTTCGAACAAACAATGGACCGTGAAATTGAAGGGAAGTATACAGGCGATTATCTTGCAGAAAAAGGTGTTGTACCTTTCTTGAAAGTAGATAAAGGTCTTGCTGATCAAGAAAATGGCGTTCAAATGATGAAGCCCATTCATGATTTAGACGAAACGCTTCGCCGAGCTAATGAACGTAAAATGTTCGGTACAAAAATGCGTTCTGTCATTCATGAAGCGAATCAAGAAGGTATTAAAGCAGTTGTTGACCAACAATTTGAAATCGGTAAACGCATTATTGAAGCTGGCCTTGTGCCAATTATCGAGCCTGAAGTCAACATTAACAGCCAAGATAAAGAACAAGCTGAAGAAATGTTAAAAGAAGAACTTCTTAAGCATCTAAATGAGTTGTCAGATGATCAGAACGTGATGTTAAAGCTTACTATTCCAACAAAAGCTAATCTTTATAAAGAATTAATTGACCATCCTAATGTGGTTCGTGTGGTAGCTCTATCTGGTGGTTATTCACGCGAAGAAGCTAATGAAAAGCTTAAAGATAATGATGGTTTAATTGCGAGCTTCTCTCGTGCATTAGCGAGTGACTTACACGTCAATCAATCTGATGAAGAGTTCAACGAAAAGTTACAAAAAGCTGTTAATTCAATTCATGATGCTTCAGTAAATAAAAATTAAAATTTAAATAATTTAAAACCCGTACAATGGTAGTGTATTACACTAATCCTTGTACGGGTTTCTTTTATAAGCGTTGTCAAAATACTTCGCTTACGAAAGGCACAGCTTCAACTTTCACATTCGGTTTAGGTGATTTTTAGTTCGTGCTGTTCTGCGACGAACTGGACGGTCTCACTCTTCTTCAACTAACACCTACGCCCCCAATTATAGAAAAAGCGACTGTTCTTAATAATCAATCGCCTTATTCGTTTAAAAAACTTACTCAATAGAATTTTTAAAATAGATTAGATTATCTGTCCATTCTCCAAATTCGAAAATAAACCCTTTTCTTGTACATTCATACTTCATCCCAACACTCTCTGCTAAATTGATTGAAGCAGAATTATCTAAATTGATATGGGCTTCTATACGGTGGAATTTTAAATAATTAAAAGCAATATTAAGTGCTTCCTTTACCGCTTCGTTACCGTACCCTTTTCTCCAATACTGATTATGGATTGAGTATCCTATCCTACCCCATTGAAAGTCATCTCTTTCTATAGTTGAAAAATCCACCATACCTAAATGTGTACCGTCTTCCTTTCTAAACACACCAAATACATATGCAGTGTCTGTAAGTGCTAACTCTTGTTGTTTATCTACCAGATTATGAAACCATTCCAGTGTGCACTCACTCATATCTATTTTTCCTTTATCGTGGCGAAATTGAGATGGATAACGGTTTTCAAATTCATTCAGCCAATTATCATAATCGGCTTTCTGTAATGGTCTTATTACTAATCTTTCTGTTTCTGAAACAAGCTTAAATTTTTCTTTTGTCAATTTCAATGTGACATCTCCTCTGTATAGACTTTTTTCTAAATACAAAACCTGCTTTGTTAACTTGATTTAGTTTATATGCCATCAGACATCACACCTTTCTGTATGTAATATAAGTAAAAAACTACTATTAATTTGAACTATGCTTTGTAGAACATTCTTTAACTTATTTTACCATATAAATGTTAATCTCCCTAAAATTCACTAAATATATATAAAAAGTAGTTCAATTATGGGTATAAAAGTGCAATTTTGTACTCCAAAACTGAACTACTAAGATTAACAATTTGTAATTTTATTTATTGACTGTTAATTACTTCTTACCTCACTCTTTATTTAACGTAAACACGATATCTTTTGTATTTTTAGAAATGGCGCCTGCGTCATTGTTAAAGATCTCCGATTTGTTTTCCTCAGACGGTTCAATATGAATGTTGAATTGATTTTCCCCATCTTGAAGCGTCACTTCATGTGTCCAGGACATATCATCATTAACTGTAACAGTCTCACCGTTGATCGTTAATACACCCTCTTTAATCGCATTTCCACTTAAAGTTACTGTATCTTCACTTACGTTTTGTCCACTTGAATGCGATGTCACGACAACTGGTTGATCAACCCAGCGTAAAATGGTGTCCTCAACGACCATTTTATTATTACCCTGATTCTCAACGACAATTTGAAGGTCTGTTCCTTCCGCACCGTAACCATAATAACTAATGTCATCATCATTTGGATCCTCTGGTGTATGGTCGGCTAAACCTTCACGATCCCACGAACCATCACGTACATATTTGTACGTAATTACTTCACCAACTTGCGCCTCAACCGTGTACTGCCAATCTGGTGTGACGGCCCCAGCACGACTCATCTCCCATGCACTCGTATTCCAACCATTCATACTATTAGGAATGGTTAACGTTGCATCGAGTGGCGTGTATTCTGGCGCACTCACTTTAAATGTGACATCAACAGTTACTAACTGAGGTGTAACAGAAACTTCATTCGATTTCACCACATTCCCGTACTGATCAAATAACGCGATGACGTATTGGTAAGTCTCTTCATTCACCACATTAATATCTCGGTAATCTCTAACATCTGTATCCCATAGCTTTTTCACGAGTTCACCATTACGATAAATCCCGATCATGTATGGGTCTTGTTCATTCTCAACCGACCACGAGAGATTCACTTGACCGGATTCCTGAAGTGGCTGTTCAAGTGTAACTGAATCGGCAGGAGGAGTCGTGTCTTCACCCTTACTCATGCTAAACGTCTGTACATCTGTATAAATATATTCTCTGCCTTGATCGGTTGTAAAAGCATAGCGGTACTCATATTCACCCGCATCAATTGGTAAAAACTCTGCTTCAAACACATTAGATAATGAATCTTGGCCGGTATACTGAGCTGGTACGTCCACCCAAGCTGAATCCCCTAACCTATACTGAAGTATTGCATCTAACCCTTCAGCTAAATCATCATTTGTATAACCTTCAATAAGTAGTGATGCTTCAACTTTCTTAGAATTAGCAAGATCTATGGTACTGTCACTCAACTGAGTAAGATGTGTCACGTCATAATACGTCAATGGTATATGCGGAATAACCTTCTCTGTTTGCACCACATCTGATTCATTACCGTGATCATCCACTCGCGTGACACCAAAATAGTATGCACGCCCATTGTCTAAGCCGTCAATGACCACCTCTTGCTTAGTTGTTTCAGCAACTTTCTCATAAAGTGTGCCAGCTATATTGGTCTGATAAACACTGTAAGTGCCTTTCTTTCCTTTCCAGCTTAGGGTAACCTGACCTTCCCCTTCTTCTGCGTCTAATTTCGCAACCGAGTTAACTTCCTTTACTTGAGCAGGCTTAGAGACTAACATTCGCCCGCTCATTGGTGGTAACACCACTTCAAGCATTCCATCCTGAGTCGTCACTTTATATGGCTGGTCAAGCTCATCAATGAACTGAACACCATTCAATGCAAAGTCACTCGTATCGATTGTTACGACTTTTTCTTCATTTGAACGATTCATAACCACAATCCCATATTTCTTTGCATGTTGACGGCCATATGCCATCACATCATCTTTAGCATATAAATGTGAAAGTGATCCTTTCTTAAATAACGCTTGATTTTCCTCACGAATATCACCTAAGGTTTGGTAATGCTTAATTAGATCATCATCTTCACTACCCCAAGGATATGTGCGGCGATCATCAGGGTCTTTAGAACCTGTAACCCCTGCTTCATCACCATAATAAACTGTAGGCGCACCAGCATACCCATATTGGAAGATGGCAGCTAACTTTAACCGTTTTAGTCCAAGTTCATGGTCATAGTTTGGATCGTCCTCTGCTCGCTCATACGATTCAGAACCATTACCCAGGACATAAACCGCTCTAACGGTATCATGAGACCCCATTAGGTTCATAAGGTTATAGAATGCTTCCTTAGGATAATCCTCCTGAACAGCCATCAATTGCTCCATCGCTTGTTCCTCTTTACCATTACGTAAAAAGTCAATAACAGCCCCTCTAAAACGATAGTTCATGACAGAGTCATATAAATCACCTAGGAAATATTTTGATGCATCATCCCAAATCTCGCCCAATATTAACGGGGATCCACCTTGGTCTAACTCGATTTGTTTAAGTTCATCTCTAAATTCTCTCCAAAACTCAGGGTCAACCTCATTTGCGACGTCTAATCTCCAGCCAGATCCGCCTTGGTTTAACCATGATTTGGCAACAGAATCATCCTCATACATAATGTAATCTGCAAACTTCTCATTATTTAACTCAGATTGATAAGGTACGACATCACCTGGAATAGAAGCTATTTCTGGTAGACTATCGAATCCCCACCATCCTTGATAATCATAACGTTCGGTTGGCTGACCAACATCTACCTTGGTGTTCTTTATGTTAAACCAGTTATGGAAGCCATAAGGACTAAACACTTGTCCATCTTCCTTAAACTCTTCTTCAGTTTGAGCTTTCGCTTCTTCTTCAGTCATGCCTTCTTCATTCATTAAGTCATAAATTCGAGACCAGTACTCATAAGCCCCAACGGTTTCATACTTTCCATAACGGTCAAAGTAAATCGAATCATCACCTACATGGTTAAACACTCCATCTAAAATTAAGTGCATGCCACGTTTTTTCAGTTCATCTGTAAATGCCTTAAATTCCTCAGGTGTTCCAAACATGGGGTCAATCGATTTATAATCGGTAGCATCGTATTTATGATTCGATGCTGCGTGTGAAATTGGATTTAAATAGATGGTATTCACACCTAGTGACTCAATATAATCTAATTTTTCTTGAATTCCTTTAATGTCTCCTCCATAAAAATCATTACTCCAAATACCATCGCCATCGTAACCAGATGTACCTGCTAATCTCGGATTATCAGGGAGCTCTCCCCAATCCTGGTATTCAATTGGTTCATCACCACGCGCATTCGACTTCGCATCGTCATTTTCCGGGTTTCCATTATAAAAACGGTCTGGGAAAATTTGATAAACCACAGCTTCTTTCATCCAGTCAGGCGTCTCGTATTCTGGGTCATAAACAGTCAGCTGGAATAATTCATTGACCGTATCGCCAGATCGACCTGCTTGGCCCTGCTGAGCGTCTTCTCCGTACTCTTTAACCACTTCTCCATCATAAGCGATGAATTTGTAACCATGAACGCCCTTTTCACTCGGAGTCCAAGTAGCCTCCCAAAAATCTAAGTCTTTCCCGTCCACGGTTGTCCAACCAGACTCGGTCATAGGGACCACTTCTGAATCACCTGTTGTGTAGTTCTTCACATGTAAATTAGCCTTCTCTAAATCCCCTTTTGCAGAAGCTAGACGAAGTGTTACCGCCTCCCCTGCTTTAACAGCACCGAAAGGGTCTCGGTATGTTTCGTCCCATGTATTATGAAAAAGAGAAGCTTGATCAATCTCATCTTTGTTCGAATTTAAATTTGTATAAACTTCTTTTGTCTCATGATTATAATAAAACGTAATGTCTTGAGGACGTTTTAAATTAAGACTTGCATTACTGCTAGGATATTCCTCCCCCCAACTATCACCTAGCGCTATCTTATACTCATAATCACCTTTAGGTACTTGAGAGGTAAACTCATAAATATTATCATAGTCCTCATCTGTTAATAAGGCCGTAGAAGTACCAGGGGACCACTCATCACCAGCATCGATTACTGGCTGCAGATTCCCAACTAAACGAGGTTGTTTGTCTTCTGTGATTGTTGTTACCACATGACTTTCATCGTTATAGACAAACCGAACCGTTGTCTCTTCTTCTAACGATAACGTCATGTTAGATCCGTTTTGCTCTCCATTTGCACCGTAATTCTCATCCCAGCCCCCATTGATCGCAATTTTATACTCGTATGTACCGGCTGGTAGTGTTTTCTCTAGATAATAATGACCATTTTGAGCATTGTTCATTTGAAACTCACTTGATGACGGATTCCAATAAGTCGGATCTCCATCGGAACCAAAACTACCAACTAAGAAGACATCACGTTCATCAGCATTAATAGACTGATGACTGAAAAGACCACTTAGAGGTTGAAACAACATCAATAAAATAGTCATGTAAACTAAAGTTTTTGTTTTATAAAGTCTCATAAACTCGCTCCTTTTTTTAGTTTATGCAAACGTTTGCACAAACGATAAAAATAAAAGATGCATCCAAATCCATGCAACCGCTTTCATTATTGTACTAAATTTTCAGATTTTTTAAATAGGACTTTAGTTTGGTTTTGTATTCGTTTATTAATCTATTAAATAGGATAAACAACTATAGTAAGGAGGAATTCGATGTTAGCTACAATTGCTTGGATTTCTATTATTATAGGTATTATTTCAGCTATATGGATATTAATAGATATTATTCGTCATCCACAGATGATGGCGATTATGAATATTGTTTGGCCAGTGAATGGATTATTTTTCGGGCCATTTGCGATTTGGTTTTACTATAAATGGGGTGTTTTAAAATCTAAAAATCGTGATTTAGAAGATCACCGGGGACAAGGAGCAACAGTATTTATGTCAACCAGCCACTGTTCATCTGGTTGTGTATTAGGTGATGCCTTTGGTGTGCCGCTTGTTGCCATAACGGGCTTAACAATAGCTGGTTCAGTTTTGTTTGCCCATTACTTAGTGGAATTCATATTAGCATACTTATTTGGAATCGCCTTTCAATACTTTGCGATTTACCCAATGCAGAAAAGCAAAAATAAGATGAAAGCAATTAAACAAGCCATTAAGGCCGACTCATTGTCATTAATCGCATTTGAAGTCGGAATGTTTGGCTTCATGGCACTCGTTCACTACGTCTTATTTGCACAGCCGCCTAAACCAACTACAGCGACATACTGGTTTATGATGCAAATCGCTATGATTCTAGGCTTTCTAACAAGCTACCCTGCTAACTGGTGGTTGGTCAAGAAAGGCATTAAAGAAGCAATGTAATTCTTTCGGTTCAACTATCATTTTGGATAAACAACACTTCCATTACTTTCTATAATCGGCATAGCTCCCCACTTCCCTAACTCATGATCGACAAACCGTGCTTCCCTATCAGGGTTAGGGATGATATGGGTGACGCTAAAATCATTTGCCTTTAAATAATTACTAATAATCAATCGATGACATCTCGATGGATGACGTTCTGAGCACATTAAGACGACTTTACCATGACTAGATGCTGCCTTCAGCTCATCAATCCCCTGCTTAAACTCTTCAGTTAAGGAATAATCCGCATAGTTATGGAACGACCGATTTTGCCAGCCTGAGTTAAGCTCTTCTCCGACCTGTCCTGATAATTTCCTGCGGCCACCAAGCTTTTTAAAGTGCTGATATTTTAAGCCTGCTTCATCAAGCCAGGACCTTAACTGATTCTTGTTAAATTGAGGGTTCTTTCTGCTTCCTGGTAATGAGCGTACATCAGCTACAATTTTTACTTCTGCAGCTTTTAATAATTGTAAAAATTGTTGTTTTGAATGATTGTAATGACCTACTGTAAAAAATTCCATGATTACACTTCTCTCCAATGGTTTTATTATATGTATACCCATATTAATAGAAATTTTAAAAGATTTATTTTTAATAAAATCACATAAGGGTATAAATGAAATAGGAGGGATTATATTTGAGTAAAAAAATTGGTTTCGTTGGACTAGGTACTATGGGATTTCCGATGGCTATTAATTTGAAGAAGGCAGGGTTTGACGTCATTGGTTATGATGCTTTTAAAGGAGTTTATGAAAAAGCAACATCAGAGGGTATCACCATGGTAGGCACATTAAAAGAAGTAGCCGAACAAGCAGATGAAGCGATTATCTCTATGGTTAGGGATTATAAACAAAATGTAGAGATTATTTTCAATGATAATGGCCTGCTATCCGCGCAGCCAAAGGAAAAAACAATCATTGTGATGAGTACACTTGACCCTGACACCATGAATCAACTAAGCCAAAAAGTTGAGCAAGAAAGTAACTTTACTTTGATTGACGCTTCTGTAAGCGGCGGAGCTTCAGGGGCTAAAGATGGCACTTTATCCATAATGACATCTGGACCAGAAGAGATCGTTAAGTCATTCCAACCATACTTTGATGCTATAGGCTCAAAAACATTCTATTACGGTGAAAAAACTGGTAATAGTCAAGCTGCTAAACTGATTAATAATCTAATTCTTGGAATTAATATGAATGCCGTAGCTGAAGGTCTTAAACTCGCGGAGAACTATAACCTACCTCAAGAGGAGTTACTAGAATTATTCAAAGTTAGCACTGGTGATAGTTGGGTTGTGAGGAACTGGAATGACATCTCTGAATGGACCGCTGAAACAGCGTTGGATGTTTTACAAAAAGATTTAATGTCAGCTTACGATCAAGGAGTTAAACATCATGTATCTCTACCCTTTAATGCCTTAGCATCTACCCTTTTATTTGATTCAATGGGTAAAGAAAAAGGCAATTCAAATTCTTAATCCCCTAATTAAGGTCTGTTCTAAAGGTAGACACCATACTTTTAGAACACCCTTAATACATATTACTTATTCCATCCTATACTTTCATTTCTCTCTTTTTCACATATTAATACTAAACAAATTCCTATTATTGAATCTACATAGTCTATTTTTCTTACAAAAGAATTTTGAAAAATAGGAAAAATTGTGGTTTTAACTCCTAACTGTTTGTCTTATACTGATAAGCAACACTTTTACAGTGTAAAACATAAAAGTAATACAGGAGGGAACGGTTTTGCGAAAAATATTCATGTTAATGATCAGTATCATTCTATTATTCTCCATGTTTGCAACACCAGCACTCGCAGCCAAGAATCACCCGTCAACTGAAGGCAATACAAACATGTCTAGCATTTTAACCTACGAGGATATGATTGACGAACTAGAGAAACTTGAAAAGCGAAGCAATGGTGACCTACAAGTTCAAACACTTGAAGAACTAGGGTATGAACATAATAAAAGTGAACAAAACCGTGATTTGTATGTAGCTAAAATTGGAAATGGTCCAGAAAAGGTTTGGATTCAAGGTCGCATTCATGGTAACGAACCATACGGAACAAAATCAACACTACAACTCCTGAAGATGTTAGTTCAGAATTCGTCATCAACATATCAGGAAATATTAGATGAACTAACTCTATATGTCATTCCGATGTACAACCCTGATGGAAGCGAAATGAACATTCGCCATTCAGAATTAAGTGATACCGGAGAGAGAATTGATTTGAACCGTGATTGGACATTGGAGGGTTTTAAAGCGGCTGAATCAAAAGCATGGTATAGCTTATGGGCAGATATTGAGCCTGACTTTGGTATTGACATTCACCATCAAGGGTTAAAAGAAGATTCAGAGACTGGTGACGCCGTAACCATGTCACTTGGTGTCTCATTAGCACCTAATGGACCTACCCTTCCTAATATTAAAAATGGACTTTATAACGATGTCACTAGACAAGCTCAAGTTTATGTCTATGACTCTTTAAAAGATTATGGATACACCAATGTCGATCGTTACACAGTAGGAAGTAGCTCAAGTGGTTTCTCTGAGATTGATATCCATGGCGGAGTCGTCTCAGCGATGATGCTAGGGCTTAACTATAATGGCCTAAACGAAGATCATCACAGTCATCCAGCAGTATTCTTTGAAACATCCGGAAATACTCGTGATGGGAACTTAGGACAACGTGGCCGTGGACACAATATCAAGCAGAACGTCCTTGGCGTTAAAAATCTACTTCACGGATTAGCAACAAATGAAGTGTACAATGTTGACCCTGAACGCTGGGGTGAGATTCCTCGCCCTGAGATTGAAGGGTATTATACAGATCATTCAGGGTTTATACCAATGAAAAAATAATTAACTAATAAAGACCGCTTCCAAGGTGTATTTTAGGCCTTGGAAACGGTCTTTTGTTATTTCTTCATCTCACTTTTTCAATTAATTCTTTATAATCCTCTCTCACACTTTGTTTGAGCCGATTTTGAGTATAGTTCTCATATTATTCAATAGCTATTACCTTTCCTGAATTCTCAAGGATCTCTCTTTAACTAATGAATTTATTAACCCAAACTTTCATGTACATATTCTTTATATCCATATATTATAATTAACTGGACGGAATAAAATCTAATTAGTATACAAGTTTCTTAATTATTTGTTAATTCCTTGTCACATTTCCCAACCTTTTTCGTCTTGAGTTATAAAGAAACATTTAGGAGGTTATCTTATGACTCAAAATTGGGATATTATCATTGTTGGTGGGGGATTAGCAGGATATGTTGCAGCCAATTATTTAGCGAAAACCAATTTAAATATTTTAATTTTAGAAAAAGGGAAAAGTGTTGGTGGGAGGGCTAGAACAAAAAAGGTGAATCAACAGTATTTCAATCTTGGCCCCCACGCCCTTTATAGAAAAGGAAAAGCCAAGCCAATTCTCGAAGAATTAGGTATTCACATTTGTGGCAAATCACCCAAATTAGGTGGCATATTAATTGAAAACAATATTGAATATGTTGCCCCATTCTCTCCTTTACAACTTTTTACAACTCGTCTATTTCACACAAAGGAACGTAGAGAGTGGATCGCAGTTCTTTTTAAATTGATGAGTATAAAGCCTGAAAATTTAGCGCAGCAGACATATCAACAATGGGTCATGCAAGTCGCCCATTCTAAAATAGTTAAGTCTTTACTTTATACCCTTGGAAGACTAGCAACCTATTGTCATGCACCTGAAAAAATGAGTGCAAAAGTAACTGTATCGAGTATTAAAAAAGCTATGGGTGGTGTACTTTACCTAGATGGCGGATGGATGACGATGATTGGTCAACTTCATCATAGAGCCATTCGTTCGGGTATTCACGTTCAACCACATACTTTTGTTAAAAATATTGAACCCACACAACAGAACCAAATTAAATTAGACCTTTCTGATGGCAGAGAAATTTTAGGGAAAAATGTACTTTGTACTACTGGTCCTCATGAATTAAATGATATGTTAAGTAAAAAGATGGCATTTCCTCAAAGAAACTTTTTCACTCAGATGATACCTGTTAGAGGGGCAACATTAGATGTTGCTTTAAAACAACTTCCAAAACAAAAACGACTTTTCGCTATGGACACCACTAAACCTCTCTATTATTCAGTGCATTCAGGCTATGCCCGCCTTTCTGAAGATCCAATGAACGCCATTCTTCATGTATTTAAATATCATCATCCGGATGAGCACATAGATTCAACAATCACTAAAAATGAGCTTGAATTATTCCTAGATAAGTTACAGCCAGGCTGGCAACAGTATGTGATTTCAAAGCGTTTTATACCTAACATTACGGTCAATCAACGCTTACCGCAAATTGGGAATGAACGCATGCTACAAAGTTCTAAAACAGGATTTCCAGGATTATATATAGCTGGGGACTGGGCATCGCCCGACTCTATTTTAGCGGATGGAGCAATATGTAGTGGAAAACAAGCAGCTGAAGAGATCATTTTAAACGAAAAGAGGAAGAACCATGCAAATAACGAATGAAGATTACCAGTTATTTAAACCATTGTTATTTTCATTAGGTTATCGTATGTTAGGCTCAGTAGCAGAAGCTGAAGACATGGTCCAAGAAACGTTTCTAAAAGCTTATCAAATAGATGAGGAAAGAGTAAAGAATAAAAAAGCTTATCTCTGCAAAATCATGACTAACCTCTGTCTTGATTTATTAAAGTCTGCATGGTACAAACGAGAAAAATATGTGGGACCATGGAACCCAGAGCCATTATTACTAGAGAAATTACATGCATTAGACCCAAGTGAAAAGGTAATCCAAAAAGAGGGATTAAGCATTGCTTATTTACGAATGATGGAACATTTAAAAGCAGACGAGCGAACAGTTCTCCTTTTAAGAGAAGTATTAAATTTCTCATACTCAGAAATCGCTAATAATATTAAAAAGAGTGAGGAAAACTGCAGGAAAATTTTTAGCAGGGCTAAGCAGAAGATCTCAGTTGTGGAAGGCGAGAGTCTAAACTATGAGGAGAACAAATCAATAATTGATCGCTTTATAGAAGCATTCCAAATGGAACATACAGATACATTATTAGAACTAATTTCAAACAATGTTACTTTATATTCTGATGGCGGAGGGAAAGTTACAGCTGCGATTCGCCCAATTACTTCCGTTACCAACGTTTTGGCCTTATTATATGGAATCATAAAGAAAGCCCCTAATGACCTTTATTTTAGAGTGAATAGTGTCAACTATCAACCAGCAATCGTAATATACATTAATGGCAAATTCCATAGTATAATTAGTTTTTATATTAGTGACAAAAAAATAAGTGAAATTTATTTAACAATGAACCCAGAGAAATTACATGTTTATTAAAAATATAAAAATTGTAAGGGAAGATTTATACCTAAATTGATCATTATCCATCCTATCTCTGAAAACGCATGTGTAACTAGCTGCTACAGCATCAGGTACACACAACTAAAATTTTGAAAAAACACCTTTCCAACAACTATAAATTGCTGCTAGAAAGCTGTTTTTCTAATTTCATAATATAGTATCTTTAAATATTTAATCATTAATTTTTAGAATAGGTTTAATCACTGAACCCTTCTCCGATTCTTCAAAAGCCTTATTTATATCATCAAACTCATAGTACTTTACCATTTTGTCAAATGGGAATTTGCCCTCTTTATAATAAGAAATCATTTGCGGAATAAACTCCTGTGGTACCGCATCGCCTTGGCTAGTACCAATGATACTGTTTCCTCCTAATGCTAAGATCTCTAGAGGAAGCTTAAACCCATCATCTGTTACAACTGTCGCTAGTTTTCCAAACGTATCTAATGATAAGATAGCCTGTTCAATAACCGCATCCACACCAGTACTATCGAGTATATTTCCTACTCCTGATCCAGTGATTTCTTGAATTTTTCCTGCAATATCTACATCTTTACCACTTTTGATCGTAGCTGTGGCACCTAGCTCTTTAGCTAGTTCTAAACGGTTATCATGTAGGTCTACTGCAATAATGTTTTTACAGCCAGCAATTTTAGCAGCCATAACCCCACTTAATCCAACAGCACCAACACCAAAGACGGCAATAGAACTACCCGCTTCAGGTTTAAGTACGTTTAACACCGTACTAGCTCCAGTTTGCAACCCGCAGCCCAGTGGAGCAGCTAAAGCTAAATCAATATCCTTATCAATTTTTACAACATTTCGTTGGTGGACAAGGGAATAGGTCGCAAATGAAGATTGTCCAAAAAATCTAGAAACCAACTTATTAGTATCTTGATCAATATGACTACTCAAATTAAGTTCAGCATAATTTCTACAATGTGCAGGGTGACCAGAAGTACAATTATCACATTCACCGCAACTCGCAAATGACACAACAACATGGTCTCCTTTTTGAAATTCTGTCACTTCAGATCCCACTTCTTCAACAACCCCAGCACCTTCATGGCCAAGAACTGATGGTGGATCAACCATACCTGTGTCTCTACCTGAGACATCCGTATGACAGATGCCAGACGCCACGACTTTTATTAAGACATCATTCGAGCCAACTTCGGGTAACTCTACGTCAGTCATCTTAAAAGGTTTTCCTGTTTCAGGTGTTACGGCAGCTTTAATTTTCATAGTTATGTTCTCTCCTTTTTAAAAATTAGTATCTGCTTTCTTATGACAAATTATTAAAGCTATGTGTGCTTAACTTTCCTAATATCTTCCCAAGTTACGTTAAGTGCAAACCTAATAATTTGTGACAAACATTGATGGTTAGAATGTCGCTTTCCCAAGTATAGATTTCTTCACCTTTTCAAAAGCTATTCATAACTGAACAAAGGAGGCTTTAGAAGATGAGCAAAAACCCTAAAGGTCCAAAACAACAAAAAGAACCTAATTTACCTAAAAGTCCAAAGCAACCATATGGCGAACCGATGCAAGGCTCACACAAAGTAAAACAGCAGAATCATTCGAGACAAAATCAAAAATCGGATCATGATTTGTAGAGTTTTAATTAGAATAAAAAGGTTCAAAACGCACGAATCCCCGTATCACGGTAATGTCATACGGGGATTGTTTTTTGTAAGTTTGGCACAACTATACTAAATGTAATAGATAAGATAACATCGAAAATTAATTATTGAATATTCTTCTTCAGCAGATACTCAATTTTATTATCCGCTCTTGACAATACTTGTTTTATTTCTTTTATTTGTTGTTCTTTTTGAATAATTTGCTTTTGCTTATTTCGGAAAACCTCTTTTATTTGTTTAAGATTTTGAATCTCCTCATTTGTCATTTCTTTATTTTCATCAGTATCATTTGACCAATCTAAGAGCATCTTGATTTCCTTGAGGGAAAAACCTATATCTTTTAATTTGACAATTATTTCAACTACTTCGATGTCTTGTTCATTATAATCCCGATGATGTTTTTCTATCTTTGGATGTAGCAGGCCAATCTTTTCATAATAACGTATGGCGTCTTTACTGAGACCTGTGAATGATGCAATCTGGCTAATCTTCATGACAATTCACCTTCTATACAATATAGTTATAAACCAGTAATACTAGTATGACATGGAATATGAACCGAATAATATGATGACTGTATGTAAGTTTCCTCTTAGTCAATATCCCTTCTGTAATCGATAATATATGCATTATTATAAATAAGACGATTAGCATAATAATCATACTATTCTTATTTGGAGTAAATAAATTGATTAACATGCTAATAGACACAACCACAAAGAATACTGAACGAAACTGAACCTCATTTTCTTTCAATTGAATAATTCCTGCCATTCCAGTTAATATTGCATATAAACTTATTAATACATAAATAACAATAACCATGTCTTATACCCCCACCTTTTATTACTACCACTTTAAAAGATGGAGTTAACTCCATGTCAATATTTTATTAATAAAATAAGTTTCAAATGTTAAATTCTGAGAAAAGTAACTTTTAGTTAATCAGAACTTACAATTAAAACAATATTTCCAGTAGATAAGGTAAAAAGACTCAATAGAAACTTCTTTACTTGCTAACAACTTTTTTGAGTACTTTCATTATTACTTATAACGAATCCTCCCTATATTAATTTGAAAAAATAAATCTACACTTTAAATCCTAACCATTTATCACTTATGATACGGTTCATTCCTCATAATTTTATAACCCCTATACACCTGCTCAAGTAACACCAACCTCATCAACTGGTGTGGATAAGTCATTTTACTGAACGAGATCGCAAAGTCACTTCGACTCTTCACATCGTCACTTAACCCTAGCGACCCACCAATCACAAACGCGATTTTGCTTTTTCCATAAGTCGCAAGCTCGTCCAATTTCTTCGCGAAAGCTTCAGATGTTAACATTTTGCCTTCTATTTCTAAGGTGATCACATATGTATCTGTGGATATCTTTGATAAAATCCTCCGGCCTTCTTTATTTATCACCTCTTCTTTTTCTGCATCACTTAAATGTTCGGGTGCGTGTTCGTCTGGTACCTCTTCTATTTTGACCTTAGCATAGGGTTTTAGCCGCTTCATGTATTCATCGATTCCTTGTTTTAAGTATTTTTCTTTTAGCTTCCCAACTGAGATAATTTTGATGTCCACGCTAATCCTCCTTCAACTATTCACAAATTATGATTATTTATCCACATATACTGTGTGTATGTTCCTAAATTAACTGAATAACTACAAAGTTATCTACATTTTCGCTACTTATCCACAGGTTTATCAACATATCAACATATGTTCGCCTCATATTTAGTAAAAAAATTAACTATTGACACAAGATATGCCTTTTACAATAAATATTTACTCACATTTTGTGCATAAGTATGTGAATCTTGTGCATAACCTGGGTTTTATGTTAAAAAACTCCGCTCAAATCACTTGAGCGGAGCATGTTTGTTACTGACTTTGTGCGACTAATTTAATCGTTTTTTCTTGTTTTTCACCGTCGCGATAGAAGGTAATGGTGACTTCATCACCTGGGCTGACTTTTGTAAATAGGTACTGTCTTAATTCAAGTACATTATTTATTGCTGTGTCACCCATCTGTACAATCACGTCATATTGCTGTAAGCCTGCTTGATCAGCTGGAGACATTCTTTCTACACCATCTATAATAACGCCACTCTCAACATCATTAGGTAGATTTAAAGTATTCTGCCAGTGATATTGTGGAACGTCTGATAGTGAGAAGATTTCAACACCCATATAAGCGCGCGTCACCGATCCATCTTCCTCTAAATCCTCAATAAGTGGTCTAGCTAGATCAATTGGAATCGCAAACCCTAACCCTTCTAGTTTTGCTGAGGCATACTTCATCGAGTTGATACCCACTAATTGTCCATCCATGTTGACTAATGCTCCTCCAGAGTTACCTGGATTAATAGCAGCGTCAGTTTGGATAACCTCTGCTTGCCAATCGGCATTACCGTCATTATTAAAGTCTTGAGGAATCAGACGATCTTTACCGCTTATAATACCTTGTGTGACCGAACCTGCAAATTGAAGCCCAAGAGGATTACCAATCGCAATGACAGGTTCTCCAACTTTTAAGTTATCTGAGCTACCTAAGTCAATCACTTGCTCAATATGTTTAGCATCGACTTTTAGTACGGCAAGATCTGTATAAACATCTCCACCAATTAATTCAGCTTCAATCTGCTCTTCATCTTTTAGTACAACTTCTACGGAATCAGCACCTTGAATCACATGGAAGTTGGTTACTATGTAAGCAGAATCTCCGCTTTTTTTGTAAACAACGCCGGATCCAACGCCGCCTTGTTGAGACTCGGAGCCACCAAAAATACTCTGCTGCTTTATGTTGACGACACCGACTACTGCATTTGAAACATTATCTACGACTTCTGTGATTTGAGAACTTACTTCAAGGTTAACTTGTTTATTCTCTGCGTCTCCGGAAGGAGCTGCCTGCTGAGTCGTTTCGTCATTTTGTTCTGATAAATCGTAAGGTAAAAGATTGGCTTGTACTAATATTGGCAACGATAATAATATTAGTACTGCTCCTAATAAAGCTCCAATAACGGTTGGCATAAGCCAGCTACGCTTTTGTTTGTCACTTTTCATATGGTCATCGTAATACCCCAAGTTTGACACCTCACCATCACATGTAATTAAACGTAACAAATAGGAGTTGGTTTAGTTGGACTTGTATCTTCTAACGTGAATTGTTCTCCAACACCTGCATCATGTTTCTGAAGAATTTGCTCAACGCTCATTCTCGCTAGATCAATCATATTATTATCTTGGCTCAAATGACCTAAATAAATCTGTTTTGTTTGATTTCCAATGACATCTAACATGGCTACAGCAGCATCTTCGTTAGAAACATGTCCTTTATCACTTAATATTCTACGCTTAATGTTCCAAGGATATCCACCCATTTGTAACATCCCAACATCGTGGTTCGATTCAAACAGAATCGCATTAGAGTTTTCAACTGTCTTTTTCATACGCTCTGATACATACCCTGTATCCGTTAACATGGATACTTTTTTACCTTCATGATGGAAAACATAAAACATTGGATCAATAGCATCATGGGACACACCAAAGCTTTCAACATCGATATCTCCAAATGTTTGGACTGTTTCCATATCAAATTGAAACTTTTGATCCCCTTGAATTTTTCCTAGTTGCGCCTCCATTGCTTGCCAAGTTTTCTCATTCGCATAAATCGGAAGGCCGTAGCGTCTTGCGACAATTCCAACACCTTTAATATGATCACTATGTTCGTGGGTAACCAAAATTCCATCTAATTCTTTTGGATTTACGCTAACATCGTCTAATAATTTTTCAAGTTTTTTCCCACTTAATCCAACATCAACTAATAACTTTGTTTTGTTTGTGCCTATATAAAAGGCATTACCCGTACTCCCTGATGCTAAAACACTAAAATGCAGTGCCATGCTTTTTTCACTCCGATTTTAATTCTTGTATTTCTCTCTTTAATGCTTCTTTTCTTTCTGTCACAAACTTCATCTCGTCATGCTGAACATATTGCCCTTCCATAGCATTAACAAAGAAATGACTCTGCTCATTAACAATGACGTCCCATGTTGGAACGAACACCTGCACCCCATCATCTAATGGGACAAGTGTCTGGTATCCTAAGTCTAATGTGATGTGACTATCGGTTGGGATCCCGGTCACTGTGTT
The DNA here is from genome assembly GCF_042685285.1 of Piscibacillus salipiscarius. Lineage (NCBI taxonomy): Bacteria > Bacillati > Bacillota > Bacilli > Caryophanales > Bacillaceae > Piscibacillus > Piscibacillus salipiscarius. The sequence goes on from NZ_JBHUMZ010000019.1 coordinate 291,381, forward strand.
AGACCATACACTATAAATGGCATTGATCGGATCGGTAATGGTCTGTTCATCTGGACGGTCCTCTAAATCATCTAACATCGTTTGCCTATACTGAATGGCATTGCCTTCTTCGTTTAATAACACAATTAACGCAGCTGAGTCATTAAAGTATACCGTTTTATTATTTTGTCTTTGGAAAAATAATAAGACATTTTCATCTTCATAATGGTTCCAGAATACATACGAATCGCCTTTTATAATATTGGATTTTATCGTTTCTATTGAACCGCTTAAATTATTTTCTAAATCTAGTTCTAATGGCTTCTTAAATTCACTTGTGATAATTTCCATGTTAAATAAGGATGGTTCACCTTCTAAGACTGTATCCAACGATAACACAGCATTTTGACTTGAAGTCAAACCAATGAGCTGCTGATCGGAAAAGCCTTCTAAAGCAGTTATATCTTCTTCTGTTAATTGATATCTAGGGGCTGAAACGTATGACTCTTTTAAATCCCCTTCAGGCAAATCATAAGTGATTCCTTGGGCCGATAGCTGTTCTTCTATAGGTGATTGCTTCTCTAACGGGTCATATGTGGTTGTATTAATTTTATCTAAGAATTCTTGTACTAAAAATAAGTTTAAAACCAAGAAGCTTATAATAAATATCGTTTTAATTTGGCCCCATTGCAATCTACTCAACCCCTTGATTCATAAGCTGTTCGCTATAATCACTAATTGGAACCCATGAATCCGAAAGTTTAATGTACCATTCTGGATTTAATGTTAATACTTCAGATGAATCACTTGCACTTGCTGTTAAGGTGTATCCAATTCTAATTTGTTCAATTGACTCTAAAGAAATTTGATTTTTTAAATTTTGTAAGGTTTGATAAACAGCCTCACCAGAAGCTAACACTGTCTCTCGATTTCGTATATTGTTTATACTAAATAATGGTCGCTTCAATTTATTTAATTCATTACTGCCCCAAACTTGCTCCATCACTGTCACATTCATCTCATCGTAAATCGGATACCCATTAAAATACATTCGGTACAGTACTGAGCTTAATGGTTTTTGACGAATCGCATCCAAATTAAACTCATTTGTCCAGCCTAAATGGTCATTCGTTAAGTTGACACTTCGTCTGATCACTTCAATAGGATCTAATGGCTGTAAGTCAGATGATAATGGATTGATAAACTCCATTCTTTCGTGTTTATTATTTAATACACGGTAAGTTTTAAGTGCCCTTGTTCCATCTGTATAATGATTGCTTTCATTAAACGGATTAGATGACGTCGAACGAACAACAGATGGGTTTCTAAATAATGCATTACGCATTAATATCGGATCAATTTGAGTAGGTAATAAGGTGAAATTTGTAACCGTTTTTTCTCCTGAGGGTAAATAAATAGGCACACCGCTCCCGAAGTCATAACGATCTAACTGTACAATACCTTCCTGCCGATCCATGAGTTCATTTACCCGTTCCAATATACTTTGGGAATGAATTTCTCCGATTAATACATTCTGCTGCTCCTTTTGATCGGATGTAAATATAACACGGATATTATTCTGTGATTCACGTATTTGTAAATAAACTTTATTAAACGTTAAATTGGACCAACGATTATTCTCTACATTGACCGTGAAGATCTGGTCCACTAAATTCATGGGGATATTGACTGGATATAAAATCTCCATATATTGAAAATCCGCAGATTCACTTAGCTGCCAATAAGAATCAATCACATCGGCACTATTAGCTAACCTTAATCCTGATGTAAACTGCCACGTAAGTATTTCTTGGTACAGTTCATTTTCTTCCTGTTTACTTTTTAATTGCTTATGAAGTTGATAATCATGCAATATGATTCGATCTGGTGAAATAACCTCTTTTATCGATTGCTCTCGACCATCTAGCTTCGAATCATCAATGTAATCCGTTTGCTCAATCGGATCAAAATTAGGCTGATAGGTCCATAAGGCGTAGGTTAACAAGAGGCTAGATGCAACTAGAAGAAATAGAAAGACTGACTTAATATGTTCAATCATTTACGCTGCCCCCTCTTTTTCTGCATGAGAGGTAACCTAAATGTGATCATAGTTCCTTCATTCTCCTTGCTTTCTGCCCATACCTCTCCATCGTGTGCCTCTATTAAATCTTTAGCTATCGCTAAGCCTAATCCTGTTCCGCCTAATTGTCTAGATCTTGCTTTATCTGCACGATAAAAACGATCAAAGATTTTATCAAGTTTCTCTTCAGGAATTCCAACGCCCTCATCAGAAATCTTGGTTAACAATTGATGCTTCTCTTCAACCACTTTAACAACGATTTCTCCACCTTCAGGAGAATATTTAATGGCATTGGAAATGATATTATCCAGAACTTGTATAATTTTATCCTTATCAATCCAAACCTTATAATCTCGGTTAGGAATTTCTCTTTTCATGGTAATATTATCTTTAAGGTTCATCTCGAATCGATCGACGACATGATGAATAAAATCAATATAATTTACGCGTTCTTTGTGTAGCTGATAATCTTTGTTGTCCATTTTAGACAATTGTAGTAAATCATTAACTAAGCGAATCATGCGTTCTGTCTCATTTTGAGTAACCGACAAAAACTTAGGTGCAATATTTTCATTCTTCCAAGTTTCACCATCCGTTAAGGCCTCTAAATAACTTCTCATGGTTGTAAGCGGCGTTCTAAGTTCGTGGGAGACATTCGCTACGAAATCTCTGCGTTCTTGTTCAATCTTTTCTTGCTCCGTAACGTCACTAATGACTGTAATAATCCCGCTCATGTCATTATTTTCATCCTGCACTTCAGAGAAGTTAGCTCGGACTAATAGAAGCCGATCACCTTCAGTTAAATCTAAAATCGTACTCTTCATATCTTTGAGCTCATTAATATCCGTAACTTCGTCTTCAATACCAAGTATTTCAATTAAAGTTTTGCCTTGGAACGATTTTTGAGTCATACCAAGTAGCTGTTCTGCTGGAAGATTCATTAAAATCACTTCGCCAAACTCATTCGTCGCAATGACACCATCTGTCATATTCGTTAGGACAGAGCTCAACTTTCGCCGTTCGCCTTCAGTTGAGGCTTGTGCTGCTCTAATTTTATCGTTTAATTCATTAAAGGTAATTGCTAATTGGCCAATTTCGTCTGTTCCATAGACGTTAACCTTCTGAGAGTAATCACCTTGCCCCATTACCTTCGCCTGTTTGCGCATTTCTGAAATCGGCTTTGTGATCGTTCTCGCAACTAAAATCCCTAATAATGCGGATACTGTAACGGCAAGCATGGTTCCATTAGCAAATATCCGGATGATCTCGTTCATTTGACTATAAATACCTTCAATTGACGCCTCAACTTTCATCGCACCTATAATCTGATCAGAGTTTTCATCCTGATAGATTGGCGTAGAAATAACGAGCGTACGATGTCCATTATCCTGGTTGTACATGATATTTTCGTCAGTGTTGCCGGCTAAAGCTTGCTGAATTCGCGTCTCAGTATTTCTTTTACCAACATTGCTTTGTTCTAGCGGGTTGGTCGTACCTAGTACGCGATTATTCTCATCAATGACTTCAATCTCGTTAATATCTTCAGATGAATAATCATTAATAATGGTTTGTACATCACTCTCAAGTGACGGCATATCTTCCGTTCTATCTTCTACCTGAATGACCTGACTTAAATTATAAGTTAGTAATTCAACCCGATCATTTATAGATTCTGTAAAATTCTCTCTCAGCTTATCTTCAAGCTGCTGAGCAAAATACGTCCCAATAACTTGAATCGTAATTAAAATCAAGAGAATATAAACGACAATCATCTTTAATTGAATGGACTTAAAAAATCCCCAAAAGGATCTCATAAACAATCTACTCCTGCTCAGGGTTCCTCATATAGTACCCTACACCTCGCCTAGTTACAATCCAGTTAGGGTTACTTGGGTTTTCCTCAATTTTTTCTCTTAAACGACGAATGGTCACATCCACAGTCCTAACATCACCATAATAGTCGTAACCCCAAACAGTCTCTAATAAGTGCTCTCTTGTCATCACCTGTTCAAGATGCTTGGCCAAATATAAGAGAAGTTCAAACTCACGGTGAGTTAGATCAACCAGTTCACCATTTCGAGTAACAGAATAATTCTCACGATTAATCTCTAAAGCCCCTACTTTAATGTTAGGAGTTGATGACGAGTTTTGGCTTTGTTCACTTGCTGTCATTCGTCTTAAGTTAGCCTTCACCCTAGCAACCACTTCACGATTACTAAATGGCTTTGTAACGTAATCATCTGCTCCTAATTCAAGGCCTAGGACTTTATCAATTTCTGAATCCTTAGCCGTTAACATAATAATCGGCATATGGTGTTCTTTTCTTATTTCGCGGCATACTTCCATACCATCCATTTCAGGAAGCATAATATCTAATAGAATAATATCAGGGTCTTCAGAACCTGCTAGCTCAACAGCATCACGGCCATTATAAGCAACAACCACTTCATACCCCTCATTCTCTAAGTTATATTTTAAAATATCTGCAATTGGTTCTTCATCATCCACTACTAATACTTTATAACTCATACGGTATGCACCTACCTTTTAACAAGTTGATTAATCTTTATTTTCTATTCTACAACAATTCATTACAAATGTCTTATCACGTCACATTAAAGTCATGTTACATAGAAGTGCCTCTTTATAAGAAAACCTCTAGCAGTTTAGAGTGATCCAATAATATGAGACAGGAAAAAACACCCCCTAAGTCGTATGTAATATTAATCGACAATTTAGGAGGTGTTTTTCTTTTCTTTATGGGTAAAAATAGATTTTATCCAGAAGAAGTCAAACGAGAAGTGATACAAATGAAGTTGTCTGGTGA